>CAIYHG010000125.1 GCA_903925975.1 uncultured Acidobacteriia bacterium
CGTGTATCTGGAGACGCCGAAAAGCGGCGTTTTTCAGCACGGGCCGACGGGGATGAGCCCCGGATGCCCCCAAAACCGCACCAAGAACCGTACGGAGTGAGTCGCCGGTTCGTCAGCAGCGGATTTTCAGCAGCCTGCTAGAGCGGGTCTGGCGGCGAATTCGGCGCGGCCCTTGACCCGCTCCGCAACCGGCCTCGAATGAGGTTAGTATGGCTCAAATAACCAAAGAGATATTGTCCCGGGCCCTGCCGCAACGCTAGTGTGCTGGTGAGAGGTGGCCAGTGAACCAGAAGCAGGAGGCGATGGGATCCCCGAACGGCAGGGAGCGCAGGATAAAGCGCCGGTTTTCCGTGGAGCAGGACGTACACTACAAGATGCTCTACGGGCAGCGTATCGCCGAGACAGGCTCGGGCAAGACCACAAACATCTCCAGCAGCGGTATCTGGTTTAGTACGCAAAACATGCTCAGCGTGGGCATGCCGATTGAAGTCTCGATGGCTTGGCCAGCGCTATTGAACGACGCCTGCCCGATGAAGCTCATGATCTACGGCTGCGTGGTACGGAGCAACGAGAAGGGCGCCGCAGTGGCCATTGAGCGCTACGAGTTCCGGACCAAAGCCGTGGGCGCATACCAGCAGGCTGCTATGCCCTACCCCGTGGAGTTGCGGCTGTCGAGTTAATAGCCGAAAAGACGCCGCCTCCGTAAGCTTCCTTGCGCTCCAGCCCGGAGTGCGCCCCGCACCCTTGGCACGGCAACTGCCATCCTCGCTCCCGCTCAGGCGCCATCGGTCTGGACCGGCGACCGAGCCGGGGGGAACGGGAAGTTATGGGCTATCTTCTTACATCTTCCGCGCTTCCGATTGTTGCGGCCTCCGCGCTTCCGACTCAGGCGATCGTGGGGCGCCGTGTTCCTGGCCTGCCCGCGGGGTAGTTGAGAAGGCTCTTTAAGCGGTCTCTTACCAATCGGAATAGGTGGTGCCGTCGAGGCTTTGCTTGTCCGAACCGCTCTTCACGTCGAAGATTCCCGGTGAGGACTGGTCCACCGCCTGGGTTGCATCTTCCTGTATGGTCCGCCACGTGTCGCTCGTGCCCGTCATGGGGTCGGTGGGAATGTTGCGGAGGTAGCCTTCGCTCACCAGGTCGTCCAGCGACGTGGGCGCCTTCATCTTGTCGTAAGTGTAGTTATCGATCACCGAACGCAACGTGAAAAGGTTCTGTTTCAGGACGGATTCCTTGGACCTGAGGATGGTCTTGTTATAGATCGGAATCGCCATCGAAATCAGAACCACGATGATGGTGACCACCACCATGAGCTCGACGAACGTGAAGCCGCGGAGACGGCGGCGGGCCGGCGGTCTACCACTCGGCATAGGGAGTCCCATCTGAGCCCTTTTCCATGGCTTTGGTGTATACGTCGAAAACGTTTTGGCCGCCCCAAGTGGTGGATTTCGTATCGTCCTGATCGCTGCGCAGCCCCCACTCGGCACGGCCGGTGAACGGGTCCCGCGGGATGCGCCGCAGGAAGCGCATCTTGGTTCCCTCGGCGTTGTTCACCTTGACGCCATCCACGAGCATCTCGAGCGTCTCGGGGTATCCGTGGGTGCCTTCCTTAAGCGTGCCGAAATAGTTGGCCAAGGCCAGATCGTGATACTTGTCGATGGCATCGCGCATCTCGCGCAGATCGGCGCGCAGTTCGCGCTCGCGTTCGGCGCGAACCTTGGATCGCGCCAGGGGCACCGCCATGGTGGTGAGAATGAGCAGGATCGAGAACGCCACGATCAGCTCCACCAGCGTCAGCCCCTTTTGGTTCTTGCGCCTTGCCATCGCTCTACCTGATACTGACGGTCATCGCCGGGCTGGAAGCCCCGGCGGCCAGCCCCACGCTATTGCGCGCGGTGACGTTGAGCGCGCGAACGGTTGCCGTACCACCCGCCAGCGCCTGGAAACGGAGGGTGAGGAGCGCGCCCGGACCGGAAACTCCCCCGGCGCCGGGGCGGCGGCTGATTTCAATAGTGGCCAACCCCTGATCGTTCATGATGTTTCGCGCAAACACCGGCTGCTCGCCGTTGCGGCCAAATAGTTCGCCCGGGGCCACATCGAGCAGGTTCAGCAGCTTCGGATCGTATTGAATCTGGATGGGCGAAACCGCAGCCACATCTGTGCCTCCATCCATTACAAGCACGACCGTGAAAGTTCCTTGAGGCGACGTGCCGAACTGCGAGGGTTCGAAACGCGCGGTGGCCGGGATAGAGGGACCGCCGGACGCCGTGGGAGCGCCGGGGGCCGCCGGGCCGGGGCGAATCAACTGCTGCAAAGCCTGCGGAATCCCGCCCTGTGGCGCCGAGGGAGCGTAAGGCGTCGGCGCCGGCGCCGGCGCGGCCGGCTGCGGCGCTGCCGCGGGCGCTACCGCGGCGGGAGCCGCCTGGGGCTGCGGCACTACCGCGGCATCCTCGGGCTTTACGGGCGCGGGCGGAGCGAGCGCTTCATCGGGCGTTTCCGGGGCGTAGTTCAGCTTGGTGGCGTTCAACGTTCCGACGGCGATGGCCCGCAGCGATTCGGCAGTGACCTCGGGCCGCCGGACTATGTGCGGTACCAGGGCGATCAGCAACTCGCTATTCTGCCGGTCAATGCTTTCCCCTGTGAAGAGGCGCCGCAGCAGCGGAATGCGCGAGAGCCCGGGGATCCCGGTCACACTCTTGGTTTCCTGCTGCTTGATGAGGCCGCCCAGCAGGCTCACTTCTCCCTCGCGGATGCGGATATCGTGGATGACTTTGCGCTGGCCGATGATCGGCTGCTCGATGCCGCCGATATTCGTGTACCCGTTCACCGCCGAGATATCGAGTTCGATGTGCATCGAAACATCGCCGTTATCGTGGACCCGTGGCGTCAGGTCCACGTTCACGCCCACGTCGTTGTAGTTGAATTGCGTGTTCACCAGGGGGTTGACCGTCGCCGCCCCTAGGCCAGCCTGATAGCTGCCGGTGGCCGTAGGAACGCGGTCGCCGATCTTCAAGGAGGCCTTCACGTTATCCATGGAGCGCACCTGCGGCGATTGCAGAATCTTGGTGCGCGCGTCGCTCATCACGGCTTCGAGCAGAGCGTTGGGCAGAGTGAGCGAGAAATCGGAGCTGGCCAGGTGGCCCAGATTCGACATGGGGATGTTGTTGGAGGTAGTAGTCGTGGTCCCCGTCGTCGTGCCCGTGGTCGTGGTGTCGGTGGTCGTTGTTCCGGTGGTCGTGGTCGCATCGGTCACCACCTTCAACCCCGCGCGCGGCGTGAAGTTCAGAGGCACGGTCAGCCCCGTGGGCGCGAGGGCGGCCGTGAGCTGGCGGCTATAGACCGAGCTCGCTTCCATGACGACGATATCCACTACCACTTCAGCCTTGGGACGGTCCAGGTCATGAACGATCTTCTCCACCAGCGCGATCTGGTCGGCTTCGCCGCGCGCCACGATGGCGTTCTGTCCCGTGAAGGGGAACATTCTCTGGGTATCCGTCACCGTGCGGATGGCGTTGACGATTTCCTGCAACTCCTGCTGGCTCTGAATATTCGACAGGTAGAAGATGCGCATCACCTGGTCGGCGTAGTCGTTCCGCTTGGTGCGGGAATCCTGGGTGACGAAGATCGTATTCGCGGAAAGCGCCTTCCAGAAGGACTTGGTGATGATGGAGAGATAATCGAGCGCCTCTTCGAGCGTTGTATTCGTGAAATCCACGGCGCCGTTGCGGAGCGGGATGGGGCTGTATTCCGGGTCCCAGAGGACGTTGATGCCGGCTACCTTGCCGAGCGTGTTGAAAAGCGTCTTGCAATCGGTGCTGTTGATCTTGAGATCCAGGCGTTTGGGGCCGAGCGGTTTCAACTCCGGCACGGGAAGCAGGCGGTTGAGGCGGTCATTCGTTTCCTGGGCCATCCGTTCCACCGGGGTCATGCCCCGTTCCTCCGGGGCGGATTCCTTGCCGTTGCGCAGAACGCGCTCGCGCTCGGCCGCAATCAAGTCTTGGACTGTCCGGATCTGCTGCACGGCCGCCGTGGAACTCGGGTTGATCGAGAAGGCCCGCTGGAGTTCGAGCAACGCTTCGCCCAGCGCCCCCTCCTTACGGAGTTTCTCGCCCTTTTCCAGGTGGACCTGGGAGGCCTGAAACCGCACCTTTTGGGCGGCCATCTGGTACTGGATATCGGCGGGGTCTTCCGAGAGGGCCTGCTCGTAGGATTCCAGGGCGGCGTCCAACTCCTTTTTCATCTCGAGCGCGCGCCCCTGGGTGAGGAACTTGTCGCCTTTGCGGGTTCGGGCCTCGACCGGCAGGAGGGAGCCGAGCATGGCTCCGCAAACGATAATCGCGGTTAACCTATTGAAAAATGACATATTCCCCGCTTTTCAGGCTCCGTCGGAAGCCTGTGCTAAGATGAAATGCGATTCGGAGGTCTCGGCCCATCTAAAGTCACTGACGCCGCTGGGCTTCCGAGCGTTGAGATCAAAAAGTGGCCGACAAAAGCAGTTCCTTCAAAATCCTCAGCGATAACCGACAGGCCGGCCACAATTACTTCCTGATGGACCGTTATGAAGCCGGAATGGTTCTAACGGGAACCGAGGTCAAGGCGGCCAAGGACGGCAAGATCCAGCTCAAAGACGCCTACGGCGCCGTTGTGCGGAACGAAGCCTGGCTGCTCAACGCCCATATCTCTCAGTATTCCCACGGAAACCGGGAAAATCACCCCCCGGTGCGTGACAGAAAGCTGCTGCTGCACCGCCGCGAAATCGACAAGCTTCTGGGCGAAACCCGGGAGAAGGGCCTGGCGCTGATCCCCACCAAGATCTACCTGAAAGGCGGCCGGATCAAGTGCGAGCTGGCGGTCGCCAAAGGCAAGAAACTCCACGACAAACGGGAAACCGAGCGGACCAAAACCGCCGAAGCCGAAGCCCGGGCCGAGATGCGCCGCCGCGCGTAGCAGCGGCTCAGAGCGGCTGTGCCCCCAATCCCCATCTCTCAACGAATGGTCCCCGTCGTCCTACCGTTCTGGGCGTGTGATGGGTTCGCTCCGCCGCTTGTAACCGGCGATCTTGCTGCGAGATAACGGCCGAAATCGGTTCGTTCGGTAAATCCGCGACGTTGGATTCGGAGCGCTCCGGATCATCCTGGTTTTCCGAACGTGGAAGCAGGCCTGTATCCGCGCCTGAACCAGGCGAAAGCCCGGCGGTGCAGGCAAGCGAGTCTTCCGGACCAAATTCGCGGAGCGACTTCAGACGCTCGAACTCCTCGACGGCGCGGCGGTATTGGCGCTCGGCCTGGGACTGGTAACGCAGCAGCAGGGACCAGGAATTCGAGCGCTGCGCCATGCGGTCAAATCCCGTGGCCAAGGCAAAGTTGCGGTTCTGGGCGCGGACGATCTCAATATCGCCGCCGCCGACCAATTCCTCAGCCATCGGATTAATGGGATTGTCGCGGCTATCGAGGGCCAGATCCATGCAGGCGGTGAAAAGGCCGGCTTCCAGGCGCGCCGCGCGGAGGAGGGCGTGCTGGGCCAGGGCGATGCGCTCGACGGCGAAGCATTCCTGGGAATTGGCGGGTTGGTAATCTGTGACGAGATCGTCTTTGAGGCGGGCGACTTCATCGAGTTCTTCGAGGCGCACGACAGCGAAAGCGGAAGCAGCGAAGCCGTGCTTGCGGGCGTTCTGCGCGGAACGGGCTTTGCCATCTGGCGTGCGTGGCCCGGTTGAGCGGGCGGAGTTGGCGCGGTTCGCGGCAAGCTGTTTTTCCGAAGGGGGTTTGCGTGGCATAGGTCGTCACCCGAGGAGTAGCACGGGCGGGGGCTGGAGTCCGAAATAGGCGGCGTGTAAGTGGATAGGCCTGAAGAGTTACGAAAAATGAAGGCGGGTGAATGAGGGTGGAGTCTACAGGCGCTTCGGCGTGACCGTGAATGGGGTAACAGACTGCTATCTCCGGCTGGGGGGAGTAGAGTGTCACTGAATTGCTTCGCCAAAGTGGATACGGCGATATGACGAGCGCCGGAATTCAGATCGTGCCAGCTCTCGGCGGAACTGTTTCCGGGCGACGGCGTTGGCAATTACGTAGCACGGCCTCGAAATACCCGTCCCGAAATCCCCCCGGCCTGTTCGAAAATTGTCGAAGGAATTGAATCCCGTTTTGCGCCCGGTACGAGCAGAGTGCGTTCGTTTTCCGTTGGTTTTCAATGAGATGAATCGCAAGACCGCAAGCTGACCACTCTTGCGAAAACCCCGTGTGTGGCGCCCTTTGTTTGCATCCCGTACCACAGGCCTCGTTGCGATTGTGCTGTAGCCGTTATACGATACGTATAACGATGCGGTACGAATGGAACCAGGACAAGAGCCGCAGCAATCGCAAAAAGCACGGCGTCGCTTTCGAGGCCGCCGTAAAGGTTTTCAACGATCCGTTTCTGCTGCTCATCAAAGATCGCATCGAAGAGGGAGAACAGCGGTGGCACGCCATAGGAGCCGCCGAAGCGGCGATCTTATTGGTTGTTCACGCCTACCGCGCGGAGAGTAAACATGACGAAGAAGACATTACCCGCATCATCTCGGCGCGACCGGCTAGTAAGAGTGAGCGCCGAAGATATTTTGACCAAGCCGCTCAGTAAGCGGCAGAAGGCCGACTTGGCGCGGATTGCCAAACAACAAGCAGCCGGCGACGACTCGCGTATCGATTACTCAGACATCCCCGCACTCACCGAAGAACAGCTTGCTAATGCCAAGCGCGCGCCGAAGATCCTGGTGGCTGCCCGATTGGACCGCGAGGTGGTGGATTGGCTAAAGAAGTTCGGCGAGGGATATTCGACCCGCATTAACTTCATCTTGCGGGAAGCGATGTCGAGAGTTCGGTGACGCAGCCCGCGCCCGAAAAGAGGTCCGCCGAACAAGCAACATCCCGTCCGTCGCCGGTACCCCCGGTTTCCGTCTTCCGTTTTCCCCCTCAGGTGCGCGCCACCCGGGCGCGTAGTCGCGCGTACCGTTTATTCAGCGATCCGCTGTCGGATTTCGTCGGGTTAGTCGCCCAAGGCAGGCCACGGAACTCATCGATGCAGCTCAGCGCCTCTTCGTTTCGGCTCAGCCTCTCCAAGATCATTGTGAGCCTGTTGTAGCAGTAGGGGAAACGCCGCCACGTCCATTGGTCCGCAGACGGCGCGATTTCCTTGTATTCGGCTATAGCCTCTCGGTATAAGTCAACCGCTCGGGTAGGATCGGTCTTTTCGGACGCCCCAGCGAGTCGGACTCTCTCCCCTATGGCGTACTCGCGCGCTCGCAGCGCCTGTCCGGGAGCGCTGACCTTATTCTGAGCGTAATCAAGCTCGTCCCGTGTCGTTCTCCCGCCCCTTTCGCGGATGAATCGCGCCGCTTCAGCGGCTCCGGACTCGCCCGCCCCGACGAAAACGACTATGCAGCGGCACCCGCTCACGCTCTTGCAGGACCGCAAAGGCGGCTCTGGCAGGTTGATCATGCCCGGTATCCACACCATCTCACCCCTCTCCCGACACTCCGTGCAAGTCAGTCCGTCCCCAAGGCAACTCCAGTAAGCGTAGGCAGGCTGGTTTGCTTCGGAGTGCGCTCGGGCCCGGCGGGAGCCGCCCATCAACAATTCCAAGAGCCCCATACTCCCTTTCCACGTTCCGCCAACGCCGGAATGTAGACTGCTTTGACCCGGAATTTCGGGCTTGGCCACTTAGCCGCCTTCGATTGTACATCCCGCAGCCCGCACGCACCACCTGATGTGCCTCGTCGTCCTCCCGCCGGACATTTCGGGGAGGCTAAAATACCCCCAATAATCGCGGAGGACGACCAGCATAGAGCGGGAGCAGCCCGTAGTGGCTCTTGAAGTGGGCCTCTCGTAGAATGACATCGGAACCTGACCAAGCTTCATGCCAGCGGGGCGAGGCCTGATGTGAGCGGGGGGACGTTGACCAGACCGGCGTTACACGCCGGAAGCCTGGATGAGATCCGGGCTCTGCAGGCCGGGGGGCCTGCGCCACAAAAGGCTGGGCTGGCCTATCTCAAGAGACGTTCAGTAGCCGTTGCTCTTGCTGACCAGGGCTAAGAACTCGTCGCGGGTTTCTTTGCGGTCGCGGAAGGCGCCTAGCATGGCGCTGGTGGTGGCGCTGGAATGCTGCTTCTCCACGCCGCGCATCATCATGCAGAAGTGGCGGGCTTCGCAGATTACGCCCACGCCCAGCGGGTTTACGAGTTCCTGAATTGTTTGCGCGATCTGCTGGGTCATGCGCTCCTGAATCTGCAGGCGGCGGGCAAACATGTCCACAATGCGCGGGATCTTGCTCAGTCCGATCACACGCTTGCGCGGCAGGTAGGCCACGTGGATCTTGCCGAAGAAGGGCAGCAGGTGATGCTCGCACATGCTGAAGAACTCGATATCTTTGACGAGCACCATCTCGTCGTACTGCACTTCGTAAAGCGCCCCGTTGAGGATCTTCTGAATGTCCATGCGGTAGCCGCTGGTAAGGAACTTCAGCGCCTGATCCACACGGTGGGGCGTGCGCACCAGACCCTCGCGATCGGGGTTTTCGCCGAGCTTCGAGAGTATTTCGCGAACTTGCGGGGCCAGGTCTTCTTCCTCCGCGATGGGCGACATGACTTTCACAACTGCCTTATTCGATTTCATCGGCTCTAATTTCAAAGATGTTCTTACCCGTCTCGGCGATGCGTACCGTGTCGAGCCGCGGCCATTCGCCGGGAAAAGCCGTATTCCAATTGTCCTTCAGGCGGCGGCCGATTTCGAGCGCCAGATTCTCCGAAGTGGGCACGGCGCTGGCGAAGGCCGGAATCTCTACATTCAGGTTGCGGTGATCGAAAGCCGCCAGAACATGCCTGCCGACGAGGGCGTCGAGCGCCTCTGGGTCGGCGGCGCGGCCGGTGGCCGGGTCGAGCGGCCCCCGCGCGCTGACGTCGAGCACGTAGTTATGGCCGTGGCCGAAGGGATGATTGCACTTGCCGTAGAGCCGCTGGTTCTGCGCGTCGTCCAACTCCGGCGCGTGCAGACGGTGCGACGCGGAGAAGCGATACCGGCGCGTCACGCGGAACATGGCGACTCCCCGAAATATTCGACAAACAGGTCGGGCGTCTCGTAAACGCGAACCGAATGGAGCCGCCGCGCGCCGGAATTCAAGCACGGTTCGAGGCGCAGCCAGATATCGCGGGCTATATTCTCGGTGGTGGGCACTACGCGGTCGAAGGGAGGCGTCTCGTAATTCAGGAAGCGGTGATCGTAGGCCTCCATCACCTCCTGGTTCAGGATTTCCTTCAGTTCCTTCAGGTCCATCACCATGCCGCTAACCGGGTCGGGACTGCCCGCCACGCTGACCTCAATCAGGTAGTTGTGGCCGTGCCCGCGCGGATTGGCCTCGGCGCCGTAGAGTTCGCGATTGCGTTCGTCGCTCAGTTCGGGGTTCCGGCAGACGTGGCTGGCGGAAAACTCTAATTTCCGGGTAATCAACATCGCTGTTACCTGTTCGATGACAGGAAGCGCCAGGAAGGCGCGGGAGCTTGGGGATCTCGGTGTGGGCGCTATCCCGTCAGACTATTCTGACATGGGGAAGGGCATTCCGGGCTGCGGTCTTGGGCCGGGCGCCCAGGGGCGCCGCCTTTTCCCGGCCCAATATCGGTTAAAATCAGGTCAAAGACGGAACAATGAATCAGGGTAAGGGCATTGATCGGATGTTGCGAGTAGCGTTGATCGCGCTCGCCGTGGTTTTCGTTGGCGTAGTGGCGAAGGCCGTATACGCGCCGCCGCCGCACGTAGTGGTAGCGGGCGAGGCTGCGCCGGCGTTCCAGATCCGCACGGAAAAAGGGAAGACCGTTTCCGTGCCGAATTTTGGTGGGAAGGTGCTGGTTTTGAATTTCTGGGCCACATGGTGCCCGCCGTGCATCGAGGAGACGCCCTCACTCAGCCAACTCGCCAAGGACTATGCCGCCCGTGGAGTAGTGGTACTGGGCATCAGCGTGGATCAAAATGAAGCCGCCTACCGTGACTTCCTCTCCAAGTTCAAGCCGGAATTTCTGACCGTCCGCGACGCGCAAATTCATCGCGACTACGGCACCTTCATGTACCCGGAAACCTACATTATCGATTCAGGCGGGAAAGTGGTTCAGAAGATTGCTCAAGGGGCCGATTGGTCGAGTCCTGACGTGCGCTCTTACATCGATTCACTGCTTTAGTTTCTTAGCTTTAGCTGCCAAGAACTAAGCTAACTTCCGCTTGCGTTCATCGAGCCGTCTGGCTCGATACCGCCCGTATTCCTCAAGCGAGGCAATCAGAGTGTCAATCGCCGAACGACGGGCGTAGAGCCGCTGGAGGTCCGCATCATACCGGCGGGTAGCGCTGATGACGAGCGGCGCTTTCTTCGCAAGCATAGTCTAAAAGTACCGGAAGGTTCAGGTGAAATCAAGAGGATTTCTCCCTATTGTCCTAGGTTTCCTAGGCCAAACGCTCCATAGCACTAAACCGGTCCATTTACTCGTTGAGAAGTTCTACAATCGTTGAATCGTCGTTCGGAACTACCACGGGTTTGTTGCCGAAGTGGGCTTGAATCGGGTCCCCATTCGGGGCCTTTAGCTGGTCCGTGTGATAGCGGTAGATGTAATCCGGGTCTTTTAGGACGTTGCCCGTCAGCACCGCCACCACATCGGCGTCGGCGGCGATTACGCTGGCCGCAGTGAGTTTGCGGATGCCGGCGAGAGTGGCTGCCGAGGCGGGTTCGCAGCCGATGCCGCATAGGCCGATGATGGCCTTGGCGTCGGCAATTTCCTGCTCGGTCACTTTCTCCACGGTTCCGCCTGAGTTGGAGACTTCGCGAAGGGCCTTGGGCCAGGAAACGGGGTCGCCGATCTTGATAGCGGTGGCCAGCGTTTCGGGATGGGTGACCGCATTGAGGCGCGAGCGATCCGCCGCGTGGAACAGATCGTAGAATGGCGCCGAGCCCGCCGCCTGAATTACGGCGAGGCGGGGGAGGCGCGGGATCAGACCGGCTTCGAGCATTTCGCGCAGGCCTTTGCCGAAAGCGGAAACGTTGCCCAGATTTCCGCCGGGGAGCACCACCCAATCGGGCAAGCGCCAGCCGCGCTGCTCCATCATCTCGACCATAATCGTCTTCTGGCCTTCGATGCGGAACGGGTTCATGGAATTGAGCAGATAGATGCCGAGGCGGTCGGCCAGGCGCCGGACCAGCGCGAGGATCTGATCGAAATTGGCCTCCACCTGCAGCGTGCGGGCGCCGTACTCGAGCGCCTGAGCCAGCTTGCCATAGGCGATGTTCCCGTGCGGGATGAAGACGATGGGCTGCAACCCCGCGGCGCTGGCATAAGCGGCCATCGAGGCGGACGTATTGCCCGTGGAAACGCAGGCTACGCGGCGCATGCCGAGACGCAGGGCTTGGGCGACGCCGCAGGTCATGCCGTTGTCTTTGAAAGACCCTGTGGGATTGAATCCCTGATGCTTGAAGACCAGATGGTCGAGCCCGCCGTATTGAGCCGCGCGCGGGGCCGCAAGGAGCGGCGTGTTGCCCTCGCGCAGCGTGCAGATTGCATCGTTTTCGGAGACGAACGGAATGAGTTCGCGGAAGCGCCAGACGCCGCTCTGATCGATGGGAAGGTTTGAAGCGCGGCGGCTCAGCCACAGGGCGCGAAGCTCGGCCGCGGGCGCCGGCGCCTCCGGGTAATGGGCCTCAACCAGCCCTCCGCATCGCGGACAGTTGTAGATGACTTCGGTGATCGGGAACCGGGCGCGGCAGCGCTCTTCAAAGCAAATCAGTTCAGCGGGCATGAAGGCTTATTATAAGTGCATGCAAGCTGTCCACCTCGAAAAGGGCGTTGTGAGCGTTCGCGAAATTCCCCAACCGGAGCGGCTGTCGGGCTTCGCGCTATTGAGGTTGCTGGTGGGCGGCATCTGCAATACCGACCTGGAATTGCAGCGCGGCTATTACGGATTCGCGGGCACGCCCGGACACGAATTCGTAGCCGAAGTGGTGGAAGCGGATTCGAAAGATCTGATCGGCAAGCGGGTGACGGGCGAGATCAATCTCTACTGCGGCGAATGCGAATGGTGCCGCAAAGGATTCGGGCGGCACTGTCCGCACCGGAGCGTGTTGGGGATTGTGAAGCATCCCGGGGCCTTCTCGGAGTACTTCACGCTGCCCGAGAGAAACCTGCACGTGATCGCCGGCGGCACGCCGAGCGAGCGCGCCGTGTTTGCCGAGCCACTTGCGGCGGCGTGCAATATTTTGGAGCGTGCCACGATTCCGGAAGGCGAAACTATCGCGGTGCTGGGCGATGGCAAACTGGGGCTGCTGTGCGCGCTTCTCTTGAACGCGCACGGTTACCCGGTGCAGTTATTCGGGCGGAGGCCGGAAAAGATGCTGCTAGCCGCCCGCGCCGGAGTAGCAACCGCTCCCGCGCGTGACCTACGCCACGCGGCTTTCGATTGGGTAGTGGAAGCGACGGGCCAGGCGGAAGGATTGCGGGACGCCGTCGCCATCACGCGGCCTCGCGGTACGATCTTTTTGAAATCCACCGTGCATGGCGACACGGGGTTCGACGCCGCGGCAGTAGTAGTGAACGAAATCCGGCTGATCGGCTCGCGGTGCGGGCGTTTCGAGGACGCCCTGCCGCTGCTTGATCGGAACCTGATCCCAGTGGATGAGATGATCTCGGCGCGATACACGCTGACGGACGCGGCCGCCGCGTTCGAACGAGCGGCGCAACCGGGGACGTTGAAGGTGCTGTTGACGGCGTAGGACGTCGCCGTCAACAGGCTGCGACGTCTTCGACGCCCATAACTACTTTTTGACCCAGGGCTTCCAGCGCGGCTTCCAGCTTGGCGGTCTTAGTGGCGTGGTCGGGGTCGAGCATGCGGCGTACGACAGCTTCGGTCAACCCGAGTTTCCGCGCAAGGTCGGAGTTGTTCACGCCGAGATCCCGCATTCTCCAATAGAGCGCAAGTTTCGGCGCGATCCAGAGCGGCACGGGGACCATGTGTTGACCGCGTTTGGAAGCCGACGGCCGAGGGATTTCCTCTTTGTACGCGAGGGCGAATGCGATCGCGCTGCAGAGGCAACCGGCCGCCTGTTCCACGGCTTCCGCTTTGGTTGCTCCGTCGGTTGCGGAACGAGGAAAGTCGGGAAAAGTGACCAAGATCCGGTCGTCTTGGCGCCCTTTGCGAAATGTAGCCGGATAACTGAACGCGAACATAACGCCTCCTTACAAATCCGTTTCGCGGATTCCCAGGTCGCGGTACATCTTGTGCAACAAGCTGGCGCCGATCTCCTGCTTAGGGTCCTTCAAGGCAGTGAACGCCGTTCCCAAGTAGACCCGGCCGTGGCTGCCCTTGCCGTGACCCGGGTCATATGCCAGAGTAACGCTGCGGTTCTGCGCCAGCGTCTTCAGTTTCCTCAGAAACTCGTGACCCTTTACAGGACAATGCTCGTACATTTGTGTACGGACCGCAAGCGATATGCCTACCTCGTGAACTGCGTCGCCGATTTCCGGCGGTGGCGGTCGAGCGCCAGTGCGATCAGGCGGTCGATCAGCGCGGGGAACGGGACGCCGCTGTGCTCCCACATTTTGGGATACATGCTGATGGAGGTGAAGCCCGGGATGGTGTTGATCTCGTTGATGTAGAGCTTGCCGGTTGCCGATTCGAGCAGAAAATCCACGCGGCCCATGCCTTCGCATGCGACGGCCTTGTAGCATTCCACCGCCAGGCGCCTCAGATGATCCGTTGTCTCGGGCGGCAGGGCGGCGGGGATCTGCGTCTCCGCCTTGTCTAACAGGTACTTGTCTTCGTAGTCGTAAAAATCGCGCGAGGGAAATATCTCGCAAGGCAAAGATGCGTCGGGCGTCTCGTTGCCGAGCACCGAGCACTCCAACTCGCGGCCAATGATGCCGCGCTCGATCAGAATCTTGGTGTCATACTGAGCGGCGAAGGCTACGGCCTTGCTGAGTTGCTCCTCGTCGTTTGCCTTCGAGATTCCGACCGATGACCCCAAGTTCGCGGGCTTCACGAACATGGGAAAGGGCAACCGGCGCAGCGCTTCTGAGATGTCCTGGTTCTCGCGCGTCACGGTGACGTACTCCACCACGGGCAGGCCGCGCTCCAGGCAGACGCGCTTCATCATTTCCTTGTCCATCGAAACGGATGAGCCGAGCACGCCCGCGCCCACGTAGGGCAGATCGGCCATTTCAAAAAGGCCCTGGATTGTGCCGTCCTCGCCGAAGGTGCCGTGCAGAACCGGAAAGACGACGTCGATTTCCGGTTGCGCGCCGGGTTCCGGAAGGATCGGCCGCGGGTTCCACTTGCCCTCTTTGCCGATGAAGTACTCGGCGATTTCGTACTTGCTCTTATCCATGCCGCCCATGACGGCCTTCGCCGAGCGGACCGAGACTTCGTGCTCGCCGCTGCGGCCACCGTAGACGACGGCTACCCGTAGTTTCATAGAATTCGTTTTCCCAGGCCGGACATCACCAGTTCCACGGCCAAATCCGCCGTGCGGTTGTGTTCATCGATTACCGGATTCACTTCCACCACTTCAAGCGACGTGACCTTCCCAGAATCGCAAAGCATCTCCATCGCGAGGTGCGCTTCCCGATACGTGATTCCGCCGCGCACCGGCGTGCCGACTCCGGGCGCTTCGCAGGGTTCCACCACGTCCATATCGAGCGATACGTGAAAACCGGCCGTGTCTTGGGAGGCCAGCCGGATCGCCTCTTCCATCACGGAGCGGAGGCCGCGCTCGTCGATATCCCGCATGGTGAAGGCGTTGACGCCGGATTCGCGCACCTGCGGCTTCTCCATGCTGTCCACGTCGCGCAGGCCGATGATGACGACGTTCTCCGGCTTCACTTTGGGGCGATAGCCGAACAGGTCCACCAACTCGGGCGGACCAGCGCCGATCAGGCACGAAAGGGGCATTCCGTGTACGTTGCCGCTGGGGCTGGTCTCGGGCGTGTTCATGTCGGCGTGCGCATCAAGCCAGATGAGGCCGATCGACTGGCCTTGTTCGCGGAAGTGGCGCGAGACGCCGCTCACCGTACCAATGGCTACGGAGTGATCGCCGCCCAGCACGAGCGGAGTTCCGCCGCGCGCCAGCGTGTCTGACACCAGTTCGGCAAGACGCGCGCAACTGGCCGCGATCTGAGGCGCGTACTTGGCGCGGGCATTGCCCGGAGGCGCGGATTCCGCCTGGTCCACGGGCACGTTGCCGAGGTCCTCTACGTCATATCCCAAGCCGCGCACGCGCGCATTCAGATTGGCCACGCGCATGGCGGAGGGGCCCATATCCACGCCGCGGCGGCCCTGTCCGAGATCGAGCGGAGCGCCGATGATGGCGATGTGCGTGCGCGCCGGCGTCATGAAAGCCCCCGAAATGTGAGGCAGGCAATCTTGCCTGCAGGCCGTCTCTCAGGCGGCTGGACCCGCTGAAAGCGGGTCCGCGGGCAGGATTGCCCGCCCCACTGGGTCCGGCATGATGCGCGTCCCGTTCGCAGCACTTGTTAACCTCGCCTCATGGCCGCAAGCGGTACAGCATGCGCGGGAACGCGATGGTTTCGCGGATATGTTCCAATCCGCAAATCCACGCGACGCAGCGTTCGATTCCCATGCCAAAACCGCCGTGCGGCACGGCGCCGTATTTCCGCAGGTCGATGTACCAGTCGAAAGCTTCCTTGGGAAGCTTGTGGTCCTCAATGCGTTTCAGCAGCAGGTCCAGATCGTAAATGCGCTGGCCGCCGCCGATGATTTCGCCGTAGCCTTCCGGGGCCAGCACGTCCACGCCGAGCACCACATCCGGGTTATCGGGCGCGGGCTCGAAATAGAACGCCTTGAACGAGGCAGGGAAGCGGTCCACCATGAGCGGCCCCTTCTGGTCTTCGGTAAGCAGGGTCTCGTCGGCGCCGCCGAAATCGCTGCCCCATTGGATCTCGCTACCTTTGGCTTGCAGGATGCGGATGGCCTCGTCATAGCTCATCCTGGCGAATGGCGCCTGAATGGCTTCGAGCTTGGCGACATCGCGCTCCAGGCGCTTCAACTCCTCGGCGCGGGTTTCGAGCACGTGGCCGACAATGTACACCAGCATTTCCTCGGCGACGCGCTTCACGTCTTCCAGGCCGGCGTAGGCCATTTCCGGTTCCACCATCCAGAACTCGGTGAGGTGGCGGCGGGTCTTCGATTTTTCCGCGCGGAAGGTGGGGCCGAAGCAATACGTCTTCCCGAACGCCATGGCCGTGGCTTCGTTATACAACTGGCCGGATTGCGTCAGGTAGGCCTTGTTGTCGTCGAAGTAATCCACTTCGAAAAGCGTGGTTGTGCCTTCGCACGCAGCGGGCGTGAAGATGGGCGTATCCACCAGCGTGAAGCCGTGCGAATCGAAATAGTCGCGCACCGCCTTGATCACTGCGTGGCGCACGCGGATGATGGCGTGCTGCCGCTGGCTGCGCAGCCAGAGGTGGCGGTGGTCCATCAGGAATTCGGTGCCGTGATCCTTGGGCGTGATGGGGTAGGGGTCCGCCTCCGTCACGCGCTGCACCACTTCCAGGCCTTCCAGATCCATTTCATAGCCGCCGGGCGCGCGCTGCTCCGCGCGGACCTTGCCGGTGACGATGATGGAGGATTCCTGGGTGAGATTCTTGACGGTCTCAAACAGCTCCTCGGGCAGGCTGCTCTTCACCGCAACGCATTGCATCAGGCCGTGGCCGTCGCGCAGGATCGGGAATGCGATCTTGCCCGAACGTCGCAGGTTATACAACCACCCGGCGATTTGGACGGTCTCTCCGGCGTGTTTGCCGGCTTCATCGATGGTGATTCGCGGAGTCATAGGTTTGGGTAGGTCCTATTGTTCTTCCAGCTTCTCGAAAATTTGTTTCACTTCATCGAGCGGGTGGGCGAGATCCGGGCGCTCGCGCAATTCGAGCAGCAGCGGGTACTGGCCCTCACGGCTCTTCAGCAGGTCCATCGTCTTCTTCCAATCGACAGTGCCGGTGAAGGGGAACAGGTGTACATCTTCCTTCCCGTCGTTATCGTGAACGTGGGTGGAGCGGATCCGGTCGCGCATGGAATGGAAGGCGGCTTCGATGCCTTCGCCGATATGCGCGTGGCCGACGTCGAAGACATAGTTCATATGCAAGTGCGTCAGTTCGTCGAACTGTGCCAGACGCGTGGCGCTCGAAAGATCGTTCGGGATGTTCTCCAGCAGGATCTCCACGCCGAGTGGGCGCGCAAAAACGCGCAGTTCGTCGAGAGCCGTGAACGCCGCGTCCACCTTGTGCATATCGAACTCTTCGCCTCCGACGCCAATGTGCTGCACCATGTACCGGAACGGAATGAGCT
Organism: uncultured Acidobacteriia bacterium; assembly: GCA_903925975.1. Classification (GTDB taxonomy): domain Bacteria; phylum Acidobacteriota; class Terriglobia; order Bryobacterales; family Bryobacteraceae; genus BOG-224. The sequence continues at coordinate 17,358 of CAIYHG010000125.1, forward strand.
CGGCCATTTCGAGCGCGCGCTTGATCTCATCCACCGTCTCCAGGCGCTTGGCCTTGGCGGTTTGCGTGATGCTGAGATGGGCCTGCGGGCCGGAGCGGCCCCATATCTCGTCCGTGTAGATGGGGGCGTGGATGGAATTGAGCTTCAGTTCGGATTCGCGGAACCAGTGGGCGAGTTCGTAAACCTGGGCCTTGTTGCGATAGTCCAGATGCTGGAGCGCGCAGAAGATCTCCACGGCGGGGATGCCGGCCTGCTCGATCTTCGTCAGGAGCGCGGTGGTAAGCCGGTGGTTCACGAACAGGTGCGTCGATAACGCGTGGTTCATCGGGTCAATATCCTTCCGCCGTGGCTTCGGTTCGTGGATCGGGCGCCCCTTCGAGCCAGCCGTCCTCAAACAGGATAGCGGCTGCGTCGCCAATTGAGTTCGTCCGCCTGATTTCGTATCCGCGCGCGGTGAGAAGCGCCGCGGTGTCGGGCGAGTATCCCCGCTCCAGTTGCAGTTCGTCGGGCATCCACTGATGGTGGAAGCGGGGCCAATCCACGGCGTCTTGCACGTTCATCCCAAGATCCACCACGTTAAGAATGGTCTCAAGCACCGTGCTGATGATCGTCGGTCCGCCCGGAGAGCCAACCGCGAGGTAGGGCTTACCGTCGCGCAGGACGAGCGTCGGCGTCATCGAAGAAAGCGGCCGTTTGCCGGGCGCGATAGCGTTGGCTTCGCCCTGGATCAGGCGGAAGCCGTTGGGCTGGCCGGGCGCGGCGGCGAAGTCGTCCATTTCGTTATTGAGCAGAAAGCCCAGGCCGGGCGGCATGACCTTGCTGCCGTATCCGCCATTCAGGGTATACGTAATCATGGCGACGTTGCCTTCGGCATCGGCGATCGTGTAATGCGTGGTTTCCATCGATTCCCGCGGCAACGCGCCGGGGCGAACCTGGGCGCTCGGCGTGGCGCGCTCCGGGTCGATCGACTTCCGCAGAGTGGCGATGTAGCCGGGGTCGAGCAATGAGCCCAAGGGAACTTTGAAGAAATCCGCATCGCCGAGGTATTCCGAACGGTCGGCGAAGAAGCGCCGCATCGCCTCCGCGACATAGTGGACGGCTGCGGCGGACCCGGCGCCCGACTTCTCGTACCCGGTTCCTTCGAGCATGCCCATCATCTGCAGAATCCCCACTCCGCCAGAACTGGGCGGTGGAGATGTCACCACTTCGTAGCCGCGGTACTTGCCCGTGAGGGGTTTGCGTTCGATCGCCTGGTAGTTCTTCAGATCATCGAGAGTTATGAGCCCGCCGTTCGCGGCCATGTCGGCGGCCAGCTGGCGGGCGGTTTCGCCCTCGTAGAAATCGGCGGCGCCGGATTGCGCAATGCGCTCCAGCGTGTGAGCAAGCTCCGGCTGCGCGAAGATCTCGCCCGGTTCGTAATACTTGCCCCCGCGCTGAAAGATGCGCTTCGATTCGGGGAATTGGGCCAGGCCCTGGGAATGCAGCGACTGCGCCTGAGCGTAGGAGAGCGGAAATCCCTTGGCCGCCAGTTCCACGGCAGGGCGGACAAGATCGGCCCACGCCTTCTTGCCGTATTTCTTCCACGCGTATTCCAGGCCGCGCGGCGTGCCGGGCACGCCCGATGCGCGGTAACCCACCAGGCTATCCTGTGTGGGTTTGCCTGAGGCGTCCAGGTACATATTGCGCGAAGCCGCCGCCGGAGCGCACTCGCGAAAATCTACAAAGGTGGTTCGCCCGTCGGCCAGACGGAGCAGCATGAAGCCGCCGCCGCCCAGGTTGCCGGCAGAGGAGTGAGTCACCGCCAGCGCGAAGCCCACCGCGACCGCCGCATCCACGGCATTGCCGCCGGATTGCAGCGTGCGAAGCCCCACCTGAGTGGCGTGGGTCTCTCTAGCCACCACCATGCCGTGGCGCGCCCGCACGGGCTGCGCGGGCTGGGCCGGCCAAACGGCTGCAAGAAGCAGCAGAAGCGGGAGGCGGCGCATCAACTCGATTCTACTATGTGACTTTGCCGTGGCGTCGCTTCCACTCAAACAAGACGATGCCGGCGGCCACGGAGACGTTGAGCGACGATATCTGGCCGGCCATCGGAATCCGCACCAGGGCGTCGCAGCGTTCTCTCGTCTTTTCGTGGAGGCCTTTGCCTTCGCCGCCGAACACCAGCGCCGTCGGGACCGCGAACTCCACCTTGTCATAGGTCTCAGTTCCGCGCTCGTCCAGACCGTAGATGGAGAAGCCGCGCTCTTTGAGGTCGTCGAGGGCCCGGTTCAGGTTGGTGACGCGGGCGACGGGCAGGTGTTCGATGGCTCCGGCGGCCGCTTTGGCCACCACGTCCGTTATCCCTGCGGCCCGGCGTTCCGGGATGATGATCGAGCCCGCGCCGGCCGCGTGAGCGGTGCGGATGATGGCGCCGAGATTATGCGGGTCTTCCACGCCGTCGAGCGCGACCACGAGTTCGGAACTGGCTGCGTCATCAAGGCCCGCGTACTTGGTGGCCGCGCCCATGGCGACCACGCCCTGATGGGCCGGGCTGCCGGCCAGGCGGTCCAGCGCCGAACGCGGTTCAAACCGGACGGGGAGCTTGGCCTGGCGCGCCAGATCGATGATTTCCTGCAATCGCGGGCCGCCTGCGCCTTGCGCCACCAGGAGGCGTTCCAGCGGCCGTTTGGCCCGCAGTGCCTCCGCAACCGGGTGAATACCGCTCAATATCGCCATCTGAACTAAGTATGAACTGGGAACGCTTGCAGTAGGGATCGTCTGCTGAAAAAGTCCAATAGCCGCCGATAAACGCAGATAAGTCGTGTTCTTTCAATCTGCGTTGATCTGCGGCCAGCGTTTTCGGCTCACTTTTCAGCCGCCTGGAGAGGCGGCTGCCGGCAGGAGTGCCGGCCCCACATTGTATCGCCCGATCACTCCTCGGGTTGAACCGAGAGCGCGTTGTTGAAGCGATTGGTGAAATTCGCCATCGCGGCCAACAGGGTCAGCTCCGCGATTTGCTCGTCGTTGAAGTGCTGCGCGAGTTCGGCGCGCGTCTCGTTCGCGGTGGCGGTTCGAGTGAGTTCGCGGGCGAAACGGATCACCGCGCGCTCGGTAGCGGAAAACCCTTGGTCCTGTTCGCTTTGAATCGCCTGCATCTCTTCGGTGGTAATTCCCGCCTTCTTTCCCGACGCCACGTGCGCCGCTGTGCAATAGACGCACTGATTAGCGTAGGAGCAGGCCAGGTAGACGAGTTCCTTAAGCCGGCGATCCACCGACCCCCGGCCCGTGATCGCGCCATAGAACGGCACGAAGGTCTTCAAAACCTCCGGGCGGTTGGCCATGGTACGGAAGAAATGATTGGGGCGGCCGCTTCTTGCTTCCAGGCTCGCTAGAAACTCGTCCCCGGAGGGGTCCGCCATCTTGATCGCTGTAACCATACGACCAGTATAGGGATCGGGCTTCGGCGACTAGATGCCGGGGAACCCGGCAGCGGGCGATTTGGTATTGTTCCCTACATATTGCCGCAGGAATTTCCGGTCGCCCTCCACGAAATCGAATGCGGGTAGACCAACAACCGGCTCCCAGCGCATGTCGCGGAACTCCAGGTTCCTGGGCTCGCCCGCGAATGCGATCACCCGGAAGAAGATCAACGTCACCGGCGGCCGGCCCGGGTAGGCGAACTCGTAGCGCATGATTTCCCGGCCCTCGGCGCCCAGAATGCCGAGTTCCTCCTCCAATTCCCTGGTCAGGCCTTGTTCGGGCGTTTCTCCACGCTCCACCTTGCCGCCGGGGAACTCCCACTTGAGCGGATGGTTCTTGTGTTCCGCGCGCTGGCAGATAAGGACGCGGCCATCGCGTTCGATGATCGCTGCGGCAACCTGAAGCATGCCAATATTGGAACATATCGTGTACCCGGAACGGCTGCTCGACCACTTCCGCAATCCGCGCAACGTAGGGGAACTGGCGCCTCCGGCGGTCACGGTTGTGGCCTCGAACCCCGCCTGCGGCGACGTGATGAAGCTCTCCGCGCGAGTGGAAGCGGGCGCGGTGGCCGAGGCGCGGTACAGCGTACTGGGATGCACGGCTTCGATTGGCGCCGGGTCTGCGCTCACCGAATGGCTTCAGGGAAAGACTCTGGAAGAACTGGCCGCGTTCGACCAGGGCGCTATCGACGAAGCGCTGGGCGGGCTTCCGCAGGCTTCGAGACACGCAGCCGCCCTTTGCGCCGAAGCCGTGAAGCTGCTGGGGCAGGCTCTGCGCTCCGCCGTGCGCCGCGCCTGAGGGCTGGTTGGCTCTTCTCCTTCTAACTCGCATGGTAATTGCGTAACTCCGCAGCTCGCTTGCTCCCCGCTGCTAAAATGAAGGGGCAAAATGATTCAATCGCTATTTGGCTCCGTGGAGCAGGAACCGTCCCTTCTGGATAAGTTGAAGAGCGGCGTCGAAAAAACGCGCGCCGGATTAGTCTCCGCGCTCGAAGACGTCATTCAGGGCAAGAAGGAAATCGACGCCGATTTGCTCGATGAGCTGGAATTTACGCTCATCTCCTCGGATATGGGGGTCCGGACCACGGACGAAATCCTCAAGCGCATACGCGAGCGCGTGGAGCGCCATCAGCTCAATGACGCGGCGGAACTGCGCGGGCTGATCCGCGAGCACCTGCTCGAAATCCTGCAGGCCAGCGACCGCGCGCCGGCGCATGTAGCCGAGCCTCCGGCGGTGGTGCTGGTGGTGGGCGTCAACGGGTCGGGCAA
>CAIYHG010000126.1 GCA_903925975.1 uncultured Acidobacteriia bacterium
CGCGCACGCGCCCACTGCTTCAACTGGTGGATCTGTTCGGAATTAAGAACGACCGGCCGCGCAACGCGCATCGGAGCACCTCTAATTGTATAGACGCGCCACGTTACACTATCGCTACTATTTATGAAGCACTACACTAGCTGTACTTCTTGTTGTTTTTCTTTATCACACAGTAACTTACGGCCGCCGTGGACGCCGATGGGGCGGGTCTGGCGCATCCAAGCCTTAAGTCAGGCATAGCCGCCCGGTCCTGGGCCGGCTATTCATCGTTTTCTTGGAATCGTCCAGAGGTAGAGCACGCCCGCACCGGTGGAAACACGCTGATCGGGCTGCCAGTCCCCCATGCTGAAATCGTGGGAGACAACTCGCGTGCCGGGCTTCAACGTTGACAACAGCTTGGGCCTAAGGCGCAGATTGATGTCCGGCAACAAATAGAGCATCACTACGGTGGCTTCGCTGATGTCTGCTTCAAACAGGTCTTTCTGTTCGAAACGGACCTTGCTCTGCACTCCCGCCTGCTTCGCGTTGCGATTGGCTTCGCGGATTCGTTCCGGGTCGATATCCACGCCTACTCCGCGCGCACCGTACTCCTGCGCAGCCGCGATGACGATGCGGCCGTCTCCGCAGCCTAGATCGTAGACCACGTCGGTCTTCTTCACCTTGGCCAGCTTCAGCATGGCGTCCACCATGGGATTGGCGGTAGGAACGTAGGGAACGTCCGGCATCGCGGCCGGTTCCTGCGCCAAGGCGAAGGACGCGCAGACGAAGATAGCGGCAAGGATTCGATGGTTCAAGCAAGTCTCCCTGAATAGAACGAGAGTAACCAATTGCGGCAGGGCTGTCATCCGGCGGAGAGTGCCGGGGCCGACCGTTTTTCGAGGATCGCCAGCCTGGAGGCAAAGGTGTTCCAATAGCAGGAAAGCGGGCCGCTAGAGCGGCTAGAGAAGGAGCAATCCGATGAACAGGCGCAGATGGCTTCAGATGATGGGCGCAGGCGCGGCGGCTCTCTCCGTGGAGCGGCGTTCGCAGGCGCAGGAGCGAGCGGCTCAGGCCACGCGCGGCATGGCAGCGCCCAAGATCAAGGACATTACTGTGATCGCCACGCAGCCCGCCGGCTCGCGGCTCACCGTCGTGAAGATCACCACCGATCAGGACGGCCTTTACGGTTACGGCTGCGCCACGTTTACGCAACGCGCCGAACTGGTGAATGCGGCGATTGAGAAGTACCTGCGGCCGCTGCTGCTGGGAAAGCCCACGGACCGCATCGAAGACACATGGCAGATGTGTTACGACAGCTCGTACTGGAAGAACGGCCCGGTGCTGAACAACGCCATCAGCGGCATTGACGAAGCGCTTTGGGACATTAAGGGCCGGCAGGCGGGCATGCCGGTGTACGACCTTTGGGGCGGAAAATGCCGTGAGGCCGCGCGGATGTTCTCGAACGCGAGCGGCGCGACGCCGAAGGACGTGGTGGAGAACGTCCGACAGTCGATGACGCGCGGCTACAAGCACGTTCGGGTGAGCGCCGGAAACGCGCCCGCCGCTGCTGGCCTCCACGAGGGAGCGGTCTTCGAACGGGGACCCGCGCTGCGGCGCATGCTGCAGGTATTCGAGGCATGCCGGAAGGAACTGGGCTTCGATATCGAATTGATGCACGACATGCACGAGCGGTACGGCCCGCGCGAGGCGATCCAGTTCGTGAAAGACTGCGAGCAGTTCAAGCTCTACTTCCTGGAGGACCCGCTTTCGCCCGAGGACCTGGCCTACTTCCGCCAGATCCGGCAGCAGTGCGCCACGCCGATTGCCATGGGCGAGCTCTTCAATAGCCCGCACGAATGGATGCCGCTGATCACGGAGCGGCTGATCGACTACATCCGCGTGCACGTTTCGCAGGCCGGCGGCGTGACCCCGTGCCGGAAGATGGCGCTCCTGGCCGAGCAGTTTGGCGTGAAGACGGCGTGGCACGGCCCCGGCGACGTTTCCCCGGTGGGGCACACGGCCCAGCTCCACATGGATCTTTCCAGTTACAACTTCGGCATTCAAGAGGGCGGCATCATCACCGGAGTCCAGGCCGAGATATTCAAAGGCTGCGCCACCTTTAAGGACGGATACCTGTGGGCGAGTTCGGCGCCGGGTTGGGGAATCGAGGTAGACGAGAAACTGGCGGCGAAATACCCGTTCGGCTCGGGCGACGGGGCGCGCGGGAGCCTGAACGGCGGTTGGGGAGACCTTCGCCTGCCGGATGGCACGGTGATCAAGCAATAGATCGCCTGGGCAGGTGGCGAAGATGTCCCGGTCCGGGTGTCGACGATTGAGGTTCCCCGAATTGGAGAAGCCGCGGTCCTCGCCCGCTAGGCGCGATTTGCTAGGCTAGACTTTGGACGTAATGCAGAGCCCCGGCCGGTCCCAAACCTTGAAGGTGCTGGCTTTAGCGACTCGGTTCGGGTCGGCGCGGGGTAGCCCGGCGTCGCGGCTCTTAACAAATCTTTACGTCCGGGGCGGCGGCCCGCCGTACCTTGCGATTCAGACCGGCACGTATGGATTGTGTAAAGCCAGCTAAAATACGTTACAGGGTTACCCCTCTTCAGAAACAAGGAGTCTAACGATGAGTCCTAGGAAGCAGCTCGCGAAGGCCGCCCTGTGCGTTTGGCTCCTGCCGGCTTGCCTTTTCGCCCAGCAGACAGCGGCCGCGCCGACGCCGGCGCCCGTGCGCAAGGCCGCGAAGTTCCGGCGATGGCCAGTCGGATTCAGAATCGAACTGGTGCCGGGAACGCTCTTCGATACGGGCGCGGCTACTTCCACGACGACCAAGCCTGCCGCGGATTACGCCTACGAGTCCTCCACCAAGAAACTCACCGTGACGGGCGTTCCGACAATCGAGCATTGTTTTACGGAGCGCTTCTCGCTGGGCCTTGAGTTCCGTTTTCATCACGTCAGGTATACCCAAACCACCGAGATGCTGAGCGGCCGGGTGGATCCGAACGCGAATTACGACGACCGCATCGTCAACACATTCATCGCCGACACGCGGGCCCGCTATTGGGAGGTTCCGATGGTGGCGCGCTACCTTCCCTTCGGCGGAAAGGGGTTGTTTTCGCGAACCTACTTGGTCGGCGGAGCGGAATACCGCCGGGTGGCGAGCGTTGTGGGCACCTTCAGCAACACGTATGCGGACGGGACATCCGATACCACGGGGACGGCGCCCAAGCCGGTATCGGCCAATCAATTGGGGTTTATCGCCGGAATAGGGATGCGTTCCATCGACGACGCCGGGCTGCGGATTATGCCCGAGGCGCGGTTCGTCCGATGGCGGGGAACTACTTTCCAAGGGCCGTCTTATCATTCGGCCGTGAACCAGATTGAAGTCGGGCTGGGGTTCTCATTCTGAAGCCGAGCGAGGAGATATGAAATTGAGATTTTTGGCCGGAATCCTGATCGTTCTCACTGCCGCCGAATACGGGCAGGCGCAGTCCGTTGTGAGTACGCTGATCGGCGGTACGCCCGACGGCATCTCCGCTTCGTTAGCTACGCTGAATATCCCCTGCTCCGTTGCGAGCGATAAGAACGGCGTTACATACGCTGGTCTGAAGGGCTCCCACCAGGTGGTGCGGATCGATAAGGACGGAATTGTCCGGCTGGTGGCCGGCAGCGGGGTTCAGGGTTCATCGGGCGATGGCGGTAAGGCGACCGATGCGACGCTTACGACCCCGGCGGGCCTCGCCTTCGACGCGGCCGGCAATCTCTACATCGCCGATTCGGACGCAAACCGCATCCGCGTGGTTGGAACCGACGGAATCATCAGGCCCTTCGCGGGCAACGGCAAATCCGGACGGACCGGGGACGGAGGCCCAGCCACGGCAGCCGGACTGGGGAACCCCACGGCGCTGGCTTTCGACCGGAGTGGCAACCTTCTGCTTGCCGATACATGGAACAACGTGATTCGAAAGATCACGCCGGGCGGGGTGATTTCCACGATCGCGGGGACCGGGAACGCCGGCAACTCCGGGAACGGGGGCGCCGCCACCGCAGCCAAGCTGAACGGGCCCAAGGGCGTGGCGGTAGACGGCGCCGGCGTGATTTACATCGCCGATTCGAATAACGCCTGGATACGCAAGATTGCGGCGGACGGAACGATCAGTCTCTTCGGGGGCGTAGCCTCCAGCAGCACCACCACCACCGATACCACCCTTGCCTTGAGCGTCAGTCTGGTATCGCCGTCCAGTATGGCGGTGGATTCCACCGGGAATCTGTATTTCGTGGAATACGGAATTGGCCGCGTGCGGCGAATTACGACGGCGGGCAAGATCAGCACGTATGCGGGCACGACCACGCTGGGAACGTCCGGCGACGGCGGGTGGGCCCGATTCGCGAATTTGAACGTGATGGGCATCGCGATGGATGCGCAGAACAATCTGCTGATCGCCGACGGCGTGACGAATCGCGTGCGCATCGTGACGGCTGCCGATGGGATCATCGATGCCGTTGCCGGCAATGGTTGGGGTGGGTTTACCGCCAAAGGATTGGTTGTCAACGGAGACAACGTTTACTTCGCCGACACGGCCGCCAGCCGGGTGCGCAAGTACAACGTGACCACTCGGGAGCTGACGGTTGTGGCGGGAAACGGCCGCGCCGAGTACAGCGAAGCCACAACCGCCGCCAAGTCCGGCCTGAACGCGCCGCGCGGCATCGCCCTGGATAAATCGGGGAACCTTTACATTGCCGATACGGGGAACAATCGAGTGCGCCGCGTTACCACCGACGGCAAGATCAGTACGGTGGCGGGGAACGGCGACACCCTTACGATCTCCGACGGCTTTTCAGCTACTTCGGGATCGCTGAATGTGCCCGTGGCCGTAGCCGTGGATTCGGACGGGAATCTTTACATAGCGGAACAATCGGGGCACCGCGTTCGCAAAGTCGGTACCGACGGATTGATCTCAACCATCGCTGGAACGGGAACGGCGGGCGCCCCCGACGCGGAATCGGGCATGGGAGTCAACCAGAAACTGAACTCTCCTCAAGGCCTGGCGGTGGAGACGGCGGGAACCCTGCTGATCTCCGATACCGGCAATAACAGAATCAGACGCCTGTCCGCCGATGGCATCATCAAGACGGTGGCCGGCTCGAGGAATTACGGCTCCACCGGCAATGGGGGACCGGCTACTTCCGCGACGCTTGCGGGGCCCACGGGAATCTCGACGGATTCCGCGGGGAATATCTATATCGCCGACACGAGCGGGTCCACCATACGGCGCGTGGGACCGGACGGCATTATCACGACGATCGGCGGCACGGGAGTCAAAGGATTCACCGGCGACGGGAGTCCCGCGACGGCGTATCAACTCAGTGCGCCTGCCGCGGTGGCCGTCGGCACGAGTTGCAGCGTTCTGGTCGCCGATACCGGAAATCAAAGAATTCGGAAGATTCAGACGGCCGTTGACTTCACCATACTTTCGGTTCCCGACGGCCTGCAGATTTCGGTGGACGGCCAGGTTTCAGCGTCTCCCATCGCGGCAAGCTGGCTCCCGGGCACGCGCCACCAGCTGATTGCGCCCAGCCCCCAAGCCGGAGCGCGCGGAATCCGCTACCTGAGCACCGGTTCCCAGACGATTGACGTAACCTGCGGGCCGGCCCGGGCGACGGCGACGGTAAGCTTTCTGGCGCAGTACGCACTTGCCGTGGCCGTGGATGACGGCGGCTCGGTGACGCCTGCCGCGGCGTGGCAGGATGCGGGAGCGGCCGTGACCCTTCAGGCCACTGCCAAGAGCGGATATGCGTTCGCAGGGTGGGAAGGAAGCTGCTCCGGAACCGGGGCCTGCCAGCTTGTGATGAACGCGCCCAAATCCGTGAAAGCGGTGTTTGTGCCGTCGCAGCTCCGCAAGGGGGTTATCAACAGCGGCGGCGTGGTGGGCGGAGGCGCGAGCGTGCCGCCTGTAGCGGCGTTGTCTCCGAACGCGGTAGCCAGCATCTATGGGAGCGCGTTCGCTCCCGACGGAACCAACGCAGTCGTGGTTCCCGACAGGCTGATCGATGGAGTTGTCCCCACCAAGGTGGATGGGGTGTGCGTGCTGGTGGGAGCGCTTCCCGCGCCGATCCTCGTACTGACGCCTACGCAGATTGACTTCCAGGTCCCGCAGATCTCCACTTCGGGCACGGTTGCCGTGCAAGTGGTGACGGGCTGCGGAACCGCGCAGGAATTGCGGAGCGATGCCGTAATCGTTCCGGTCCAGAGCGCCTCTCCCGAGTTCTTCTACTTCGTTCACAACGCGAACGGCCAGAACCCGATCGCGGGGATGAACTACGCGACCGGCGTGTTCGTTGGATCTCAAGGACTGGTAGCCGGATCGACCTTCGCACCGGCCAAGCCGGGTGACACGCTTACGCTATACGCCACCGGCCTCGGGGTCACGAACCCCGCCTATGCCGCTGGAGTGTTGCCCGACAAGGAGGGCCCGATCACCGGCGAAGCCTCGGTTTCCTTCGGAGGCGTTAATTTGGCAGCCGCCGATGTGAAGTACATCGGAGTGTCGCCATCCAAGCCCGGCGTCTATGAGGTTCGGATTCACGTGCCGGATGCCACGCTGGACGGCAACCAGCCGGTGAAGATTACGGTGAACGGCTTTGTCTCGCCGGGGGGCGGTTACATCACGGTCAAGCGGTAAGCGCCGGTTTGGCGTGACGGGGCACAGTTCCGTTGCCGATGACTGATGAAGTGTTGGGCGCCTCAGGCATTTCCGCTCCGGGTTCCGGAGCGGAAAACCCCGGGATCAGGATTGGCTAGAGTCCGGTTGCGCCGCGGGGAGCCGCAGTACAAACGCAGCGCCTTGCCCTGGAGCGTTCTCCACGGAGATAGACCCGCCGTGCGCCTCCACGATCTTCTTCACCAGGTCCAGGCCCAGCCCGGCGCCGTGAATCTGGTCCTTGATCGCGCGGCGTCCGCGAAAGAACGGCTCGAAAATGGCTTTCCGCTCCTCCTCGGGAATGCCCTCTCCGCGATCCGCGACGCGTAGTTCCACCGCGGGTCCGGCGTGGCCGCGAAGCGTGGACGCGGTGATGCCGATCCACCCGCCCGCCGCGCTGAACTTCAGCGCATTATCGATCAGATTCTGGAGAGCGTGCTTCAAGGCCAGCTTGTCGGCGAGGACGGGCGGAAGATCCGGAGCGAATTCGGTTTCGACGGCTACGGCGGCTTTTTGCAGGGCTTCGCGGTGCGCTTCCAGGCTCTCCTCGATGAGTGCGGGCAGGGCAACCGGCTCGCGGTGGCGCACCAGGCTGCCGGCGGAAGCCGCGCCGAACCGGAGCACCTGCTCCACCAGGGTGGAGAGCCTTTCACTTTCGTCCTGAATGAGCTTGCCGTAGCGCTGCACCTGCTCGGGGCGCCCGGCAAGGCTGCCTCGAAGGTTGAATCCGGCCGTGCGAATCACCGTCAGCGGCGTCCGCAGTTCGTGGGATACCCCGGCCACGAAATTCATTTGCAGTTCGGCCAGCCTCTGCGCCTGCCGGGAGGCGCGCACCAGCAGAGCCGCGGTCGCCAGAATCAATACCAGCATTCCCGCCGATAAGGCCAGGTTTTGCCGGCGCCCGCGTGTTACCAGCGCATCGAGCGAGCCGGCCTTGTGGCGCACCGTCATCACCAGACCCTGACCCGTCATGACGGATCGCGCCTGAGGCGGCTCTCCGCCGGGTCCGCGGCCGGAGAAACCAGCCCTGCCCGGGCCGCCCGGAGGCGGTCCGGCGCCGGGATTCCGGCCCGGCTGATTGCCACGGCCGCCTTCGGCAAACCCCGGATATCCTTCCACCAGCAGCGTCGAAGCATCCGCGGCCCCGCGCGCGCTTAGGCTTGCGCCTGGCTCCGATTGAAAAATTACCGTTGCGGGAGCTTCGCGGAGCGCCACTTCGATTTCGTAATCCAACTTGCCGGAATTGCGCAGGTACCGGCCCAGGAGTTCGGGAAACAAGGTTCTTGAAACGTAGGCCGTATCCAATTCGAGGATCAGCCAATCGCGCTCACCGGGCGCGCCCTGGCCGGGCGGATCGAACCGCGATTCGAGCAGCAGCGGATATTGCGGCGCGCGGGCCACCCACGGGGCCGCCTCCAGACAATCCTGGCGCACGGCGGCCCATTCCCGTGGCCACTCCGCACGGTTCAACAGGCCGGTGTTGAAATCAAACTGGTAGAGAACGGAAGACCCTTGCCGCACCTCGGCCAGCGCAACCTTCCGAAATAGCGGACGCCCCTGGCCCTTCCATTCTTCGAAACGGAGCTGATAGGCCTTCTGGTTGCCCAGTTGCCGGATCTGCGCGGCATCGGGTTCCAGGGCGGCGCCGGCCGCCAGCAGGCTCTCGTTGAAGCTCCGCCGCAGCAGGTCAAGCCGCGCGTCGATATCCTCCCGCAGGAGGCGGCGCTGCGCTCCGCTGATCTCGCCGATCCATTGGTATTGCAGAAAGGCCAGCGCGGCGCAGAGGGCGGCCAGAAGGCTCCAGGAAGCCCACGCCCGCCACGCTCTCTGCTTGCGCTTTCGCATGTTCCTCAAGGAGTGAAACGATAGCCCTTGCCCCGGAAGGTCAGGATGTGCCGCGGCCTTTGAGGGTCCCGTTCCAGTTTCTGGCGCAGCCACGCAATATGCACATCCACGGTGCGCGAGGTGACGTCGCCCGAGTATTCCCAGACGCGCTGCAGAATCTCATCCCGCGGCACCACGCGCCCGCAGTTGTCCACCAGATACCGCAGGAGTTGGATTTCTTTCGTGGCCATATCCACCGGGCGGCCCGCTTTGCTCGCCTCCGCGTGCTCGAAATCGATTCGCACATCGCCAAACTGAAACACTCCCGCGGAAACGGAGGGGGTCTTGGGGATGCGGCGCAGCAACGCTTCCACTCGCGCGATCAGTTCGGCGGGGTCAAAGGGCTTGGTGAGGTAATCGTCGGCGCCGCTCCGCAGTCCGGTCACGCGGTCGGCCACCTGGGCTTTGGCCGTGAGCATGAGGATCGCCGTGCCTACGCCGTGCTCCCGCAATTCGCGGCAGATATCGAGGCCCGGCTTTCCGGGAAGCATCAGATCCAACACGATCAGATCGAAAAGCCCCGCGGACGCTTTGAGGTATCCCGTGTCTCCGTCGGCGGCTGATTCCACCTCATAGCCTTCGGTGGAGAGCATGTCGCTGATGGTCATGACGAGTCCCGGCTCGTCCTCAATCAAAAGAATGCGAGGCATGGCGACGCCCGCCGCGCCGTTTCAACCTATCCGGCGCCCTGCGGCATAACCCACCATACCGCGATGCGCGCGCGGCGGAGGTTGCCCGGCGCTCAGTGGTAGTGGCTCAGTTTGAAGATTCCTCCCCAGTAAAGCGCCTGACTGAAACTGCCGATAAGATCTATGTACGGCCTTGCGGGAATCCGACACAACCGCGGCTGGGATTGACGTCTGAACCCGAAAGCCGTATAGTGCGTCTAGTATACTTAAGGTGAGGTCAGAAGTGACGGTATTCAGCGCGATATTCCGAAAGCCGGCCAAGGCGCGGGAGAGGCTTCGCCGTGTGTCGGTGACGAACTCGCAGGGCGTCACGCGCGTTAAACGCGAGGAGTTTGCCAAGGAATTGCAGGCCGACGCGCAGCGCGAGCGCCTAGGCCGGATATCCGCCCAGGCGGTTGCGGCCAAAGGGTGATCCCGTGGAATCTGCTGTTTCTTCCGCTGCTCGGCGGATTCATCTTCATTAAGTTCTGCCATTTTTACCGCATTCAATTTCAACGGTTTGAAAGTTACCGTCTATTATTCGAGGCCGGCGTCTGGGGGGTACTGGTAGCCATCCTTGGACGGCTTTCGGCGATGGCGCTTCACCCCGGCCTGCATCTGTTGACCAGCTATCCGCTGATTGCTTGGGCGGCTGAAGTCTATCGGAGCGCCGCGCCATTCCAGTACTTCGGAAGTGCAATCTTGGCGTTCGCGTGGGGGCCCGTTTTGGCGTACTTCATCAACCGTTCGATTGATGAGGTAGCGGCAAAAGACATTGCAATTGATCAAACCGGGGACCAGCTCCTATCGCTGCTGATGGATTCGATAGATCAACAGGCCCCGGTGCTTGTCTCCCTGAATAGCCGCAAGGTGTACGTGGGATATGTCTGGGAATCGCCCAACCTCAAGACTGAGATGGCCTACATTGTGGTCATGCCAGTGATGAGCGGATACCGCAATAGCGATACGTACGTGGTGGTTTTTACGACCGACTACATGCCGCTTTGGGAAGAGGATGGCCCACCGGAGTCCCTTACCAAGGTCATTCCGGTCAGTAGTATTGCATCCGCAGGACGATTTGACCTTGACATGTACGAAAAACACTTCAAAGCCAAGCCCGTTGCTTCCGGGGCGTAACCGCTGGGACTAGTCTTCTGGCGCAGCGGATCGTGCCAGTCTCCACTCCCCTCCCGTTCGGCGTCCCCACCGGCCCGATCTTCATCTATCAACGCAACGATTTCACCGATTCCCCAAACGCGGCCGGGGACGCCGGCCGAGATTGCTTGGGTGATTCGCAGTATCTGATGAATGCGGCAGAAGTTGTACTACTTGGAATGCAGCGAGATCGCCGCGATGTGGTGCTCCAGCTTCCGAGAGAGAGCGCATTGGCTAACCGCCATTTCTCACCAATTTATGGCAAAAGGCCGTCTTTCATGGCATAACTGAGTTTCCACACAGCAGTTAACGCCAAAGAGAGAACGGCCTTTGCTATGACAGAGTGTAGCCAATCCGAGTTTGAATTCAAAGGGC
>CAIYHG010000127.1 GCA_903925975.1 uncultured Acidobacteriia bacterium
GATCCTGTGGCACCCGGTCCTCCAAGGACACGTAGCTGAACATTCCCGATTGCTGCTGATCGTCGCCGCGCATAGAACAATTGTCCCAATCATTGTTCTCGCCGCAAAGAGATCAGCTCGGGTTTTTCAACAAGTTCCTAGAGCGTTTTCGGTAGCCGATACAAATAGAGTGTTAAGTGCTGAGGACTTGAGCCGCTGGTGAGCCTCGGTCAGCAATTGTGGATTCTTATCGACTCGTGCGACTCTGACTAGAAGCCGTGCACGGGTCAGGAGTAAAAGCGCCCGCGCCTCATTCGCGTAGTACGAGCCGGACGGAAATGGAGTGCCAACACTGAGGTCGGTTAGCTTGCTGATCTCTTGTTCTTTCAAACTGATCGTTTTCGCCCAGGCGCCCTCACTGGTCTCCTCAAAGAGAGCTCGAAGCAAATCATGAAGTCGATTGAGTGGATGCGTTTTGGGAAGCACCTTGGAGAAGCTATTGTGCCAGTGAGCTTCGGTTTCCCTATAACGAACGACTTCTGGGCGCGTCAGTGGGGTTTCCAAGAGCAGCTGCTCTGCGGATTGGTACCATGATTGAAGATCGCGTTCGATCTCGTGTTTAGCGGCTTGGTTCTCGATGTAGATGCCGATCCCAGCAGCTAGACCCGACGCCAATACGATGATGAGGCCGACCGAGGCCCAGCGATGTTCCATGCACCATTCGCCCAGAGAGACAATACGTTCCAGGCATAGGAACAGAAGATTCGCCGTACGTTCGCCGAAATATCGGCGCAGACCCTTATGTGTCCAGCCCACTGCCCAGATTAGGACCGGTAGCGCGAGGACGCTAGTCGTCGGGGCGAGATCCAGTGAGTGCGTGACTGCGTCAAGGAGCGTTTTGAGGAATATAGGGAGATGCGCTATGGGGACCGAAAGCACAGCTTCGGAAAAAAGGACTGAATAGACCGCGAATAGAATTAGACCAAGTAGTGCGTATCCCGCATCAGAGTAGGCGGCGAGACTTCCGGCGTCGGCGAACGGACGTGCGCAGAATGCTAGTAGCTCGCTAATCCAAATAGCGAGCTTCTCGGGTCCCTTGTGTCTTGGAGATCCCATTCGATCACCCCATATCAAATTAATAGGGCCCAAAAACTAATATGTAATATTCTACACAAAACAGAAGTGCACAAAGTCTGCAAGTTTATCTCGATGCCTTGATCCGTGCGTTCCTAACGCTCGAGCCAATACTGCTTCGCCGCCGGTTGCCAGATGCAACCAGCTCCGAACATTGTGGGGTTTGCCGAATGTGAAAGGGACTATGTAACGGCAGTTCAAGGTAACGTTTACTGGGACGATTGGGGTCTTCTAGTGAACGCTACGCTACTGAGGGTGGGGTTGTCTTTCGATTCCGCCGATGACTGACCTACTTGGCAGGAGCACGGTTTTGGCGGGCATGCGCGAAGCAGTAGTATGCCCGTAGTAGCTGGCGAGGAGCGCCTTTGGTCTTTCGTTGCCTGAGTGCGCCAACAGCTTGGATACTTTGACGGAGATAAAGTCCGGCTTGAGCGACCACCGGGAAGCAGGAGTATTCAGGTAGTTTTGGTCTTGATGCGCCGAAGCGCGACGTCACCCCTGGTATGCGTGAGCGCGATGGGGCGATCGCCGCCGGACCGTTCATAACATCCTTCCAACGCAAGTTTCGCAACCGCGGCGCCGTTACGGCCGTGGGGGTTGTAGGACACTGGCGGCAAGCCCCGGAGCCGGACCCATGTCGCGCCATTTCCTCTACCGTTACGCAGGATGAACTTCTTTTGCTACCCGAATGCTACCGGCCATCCGGGCACCCCCCGGCAGCACCCAACACGGAATGGCACCCCAACTAGTAGAGATTGAGATGCACCAATCACATAGGTACTCATCGGGACTACTAGGGATTATCACCCGAGCATTGCTAAACCGTCGTAGGGTCAAAAACTCTACCGGGGGTTCGAATCCCCCCCTCTCCGCCAGCGATCTCCCCGCCAAGCCCAATACCCATAAGCCATCGCTGAAGAACACTCAGGCCGTTGCGCGCAGCCCCCTGGCCGCCCAGTGGGGCAGGCCGCAGGCCGGCGCATCCCCGCACTGACTCCACGCCCCCCGGCGCTTTCATGCGCGCTATCAGCCTCCCCTTCAGTCCGAATACCGTCTGAGAATCGAAACTGCTTCTTTGCCGCCCATCGCCGTACTGCCCACCATCACGTCCAGAAATTCAAACCCCGCGTCGCTGTCCAGACAGCCGAAGGCCGGCGGATTCCCATACTGTGCACATACCTCACGCCGCCCAATCGACTTGCCGTATTCCCTATTCTTGAGCGCATCGGGTGGTGAGATACAATGTATCTCAGGGAAGAACTAATCATGTCAACCACGATGGTTCACGTTCGTGTGGATGAGAAGACGAAGCAGAAGGCCGCGAAGACACTGGCGGGGATGGGCATCTCCGTGTCCAGCGCCGTGCGCATGCTGCTGGTCCGCGTGGCCGCCGAGAAGGCCCTGCCGTTCGAAGTGAAGGCGCCGAACGCAACCACCGCGAAGGCGATGCGCGCCGCCGAAAAGGGCAAGGGAAAGCGTCTGAAATCCGCGGGCGAACTGTTCAAGAACCTGGGAATCTGATCCGGTGCGGAACCCCGTAGAAGGTGCGCAATTACGGCGCGACGTGAAACTCGCCCAGAAGCGCGGCAAGAACATGGCGAAGTTGCGCAATGTGATCCTGCTGCTGATCGAGGGCAGTCCGCTGCCGCCGCGCTATAAGGACCATCCGCTCGGCGGCGAATGGAAGCGCTTCCGCGAATGCCACATCGAGCCGGATTGGCTGCTGATCTACAAGATCGACGGCGGAGACCTGCACCTCGTCCGCACGGGAACGCACGCGGACCCGTTCTGAGTGGCCTACCACCCACTCCAGGTGCATCGTCAGCCAGACGGCGGGCAGCCTCGCGATGCACTGGCCAATATCTCGTCCGCGCTGCACACCCCCGGCGGCCTCGGCGGCGTTGGCGCCTTATTGGCGCTCAATTTTCGAATAGCCAGCCGCCATAGGCCGGCTGCGAGTCAGCACGAATCGTCAGATAAGTCTTTTACTCTCAGTCCGCCCCCCTGGCCGCCCAGTGGGGCAGGCGCCCTCGCCTGCGAACCGACCCCCTGGTCGGTCCACCGGCCGCAGGCCGGTGCCTCCCCGCACCGAATTCACGCCCCCCAGCGCTTTCATGCGCGCGCTATCAGCCTCTCCTTCAATCCAAATACCGTCTGAGAATCGAGACTACTTCTTTGCCGCCCATCGCCGTGCTGCCCACCATCACGTCCAGAAATTCAAACCCCGCGTCGCCGGCCTCTTTGAGTTCCTTCTCCATGGTCGAAGTCCGCGACGTCGCCAGCAGTTTGAATTCAATTCGCCGCTTAGGGGCCGATGGGTTGCTCTCCAGAATGACGCTGACTTCCTTTCCGCCGAAAGTCGACTGGAAAACAGTCTGCCCGCAATAGTCATAACCCTCGTCGCCGGCCTGCTGCAATTCCTTTTGCATCGTAGAAGTCCTGGACGTTGCCAGGAGCTTATACTTCTTCATCCCCGGCGCTTCGGCGCCCGTCTTCTTGGCCATCACCACAACCACTTCTTTTCCGCCGATCCCCGTTTCCCCGCCCATCACCGATGAGAACGTGAATCCGGCATCCGCGGCCTCGTTAAGTTCCTTTTCCATCGTTGAGGTCTTCGAAGTGGCCAGCAGCCGGTAATCGTATTTCGCGACATCCGCCGCGCAGAGCGCTCCCAGGGTACAGCCGAGCGTCAGGACAACATACTTCAAGTAAGTGAGTCTCATGGTCGGAGCCGATTCTATCACTACGCTGCTCAGTGCGCGAATGGGGAGGGTGAAACAGCCTCGCCTGGACTGACACTCCGCCCGTATCGGCCAAGCCGCGCGTGGAAACGCGGCGCCGCTACTCCCTTCGCATCTTCATCCCATCTTCATTTCCGGGCAGAAGGCACTAAGCGCCGATGCCTCCTCCCCGTTGTGCACTTTAGCCCCTCCATCCACCCGATTTCGAGCGCGCCCCCACCCATATCTGCTACCCTTGGGGCACCATGTCAGGCCTTACTGGAGATAAATCAAGATACTTCCGCGTGCGCAAGGGCAAGTTAGCCCGCCGCCTGCGCAGCGAGGAACTGCGCAAGAAGCTGAAGATCCAGATCGCACCGCCCCCCGCCGCGCTGCCGGTCTAGCGCGCCAACCGGGAAGCCAAGCGCTTCCTCAACATATTCCCCCGGGAATTATTGCCTAATGTATTCCTGACTGAATCAGGCAGCGGAACTTCGGTATCGGTCTGCCCGTCCGTCGTAAGCATTCAGCGCCCTAGGGGCGCTGAATTGCCTGCGAGCGGCTATGAATACCTGGGCCAGTCCATCTCTTCATCGCAACCGGCATTCCGCTAATCGTGTCAACCCCTGCAAATGAAAACGGCGCTCCCGAACGCCTTTGCGTCGCGGAAGCGCCGTTCTTGTCTTCGCTAATCGAGCGCCCTACTTCACCGGCCGCGTGAACGTAATTCCCAGCTCTTTCAGACTCCGCTCCGGCACCGTGGAGGGAGCCTCGCACATCAGGTCCGTGCCGCGCGCCGTCTTCGGGAACGGGATCACGTCGCGAATCGACGTTTCGCCGGCCAGAATCATCACCAGCCGGTCCAGGCCGAGCGCGATGCCGCCGTGCGGTGGTGCGCCGTATTCCAGACCTTCCAGCAGGAACCCGAAACGCCGGTGCGCTTCTTCGGTGCTGAACCCAAGCGCGGCAAAGACCTTCGTTTGCACGTCGCGCCGGTGAATACGAATCGAGCCCGAGCCCAACTCCACCCCGTTCAGCACCACATCGTACGACTTGGCGCGGCAGCGCGCCGGGTCGGCCGTCAACTTCTCCAGGTCGTCGTCATGCACCGAGGTGAACGGGTGGTGAGCCGCCATCCAGCGGTTATCTTCCTGGTCCCACTCGAACATCGGGAAATCCACCACCCAAAGGAATTGCAGGTTCTTGGGGTCGAGCAGCTTGTGGCGGTCCTTATATTTCTGCGCGCAGTAGAGGCGCACCTGCCCGCAAGCCTGGTAGACGGTTTCTTCCGGACGCTGTCCCTTCGGTTCGCCGGCCCACGCCGCCAGAATCAGCAGTGCGTCTTCGGCCGCTCCGCAGCGCTCGCGCACCTTGGCCATCTGTTCCGGGTAGTCCCGTTCCAGGCGCTTCGAGTCGTCGTAAACCCGCAGCCCGCGCTCCTGCCCATACGCTTTGATTTCGTCGCGTTCCTTGCGGCTGGCGGAGCCCACCGCCGGAATATGAATCGCCACCACCGGCAGCCCGGCGCTCGCCAGTTCGGGGAAAATGTCCTCCACCGGATGCATCGGCGGAATGCGCCGGTCGGGTTTGTCGATGCCGTAATGCCGCATCGCATCGGCGTAGGTGATCCGCGGGAACGGCGTTTCGATCTTGTATCCCGCCACTTCCGCGATGCGCTGCACCAGCGGCTCGATCACTTCGTAGATGCGTTCCTGCTGCGGGAACGACATCTCCAAGTCGATCTGCGTGAACTCGGGCTGCCGGTCGGCGCGCAAATCTTCGTCGCGGAAGCAGCGCACGATCTGGAAATATTTTTCGTAGCCCGCCACCATCAGCAATTGCTTGAAAATCTGCGGCGATTGCGGTAGCGCGTAGAACGTGCCCGGCTGCACGCGGCTCGGCACCAGATAATCGCGCGCGCCCTCGGGCGTCGAACGCGTCATGAACGGCGTCTCGATTTCGAGGAACCCCTGCGAGTTCAAAAGTTCGCGCGTCGCGTACGCGATCTTCGACCGCAGGATCACGTTGCGCTGCATGCGCGGGCGCCGCAGGTCCACGTAGCGGTATTTCAGCCGCACGTCCTCGGCCACGTCCACTTCGTCTTCCATGGGGAATGGCGGCGTGCGCGATTCGTTCAGTATCCAGATCTTCGACGCCACCACTTCGATCTCGCCCGTGGCCAGGTTCGGGTTGATGGCGTTCGCGCCGCGCGGCGTCACCACGCCCTCGACGGCAATCACGTATTCCGGCCGGACCTCTTCGGCGCGTTTGTGCACGGCTGGTCCCACATCTTCGTGGAACACCGCCTGCGTGATGCCGTCCCGGTCGCGGAGATCGATGAAGATCACGCCTCCGTGGTCGCGCCGCTTGTGAGCCCAGCCCATCAGGACGACAGTCTTGCCGGCGTCCGCGGCGCGCAAATCGCCGCACATGTGCGTGCGCCTCAGCTCGCCGAGGAAGTCGAGCGTAATCGAAGTTTCGGTGGAGGTTTCCATATCGTTCTCTTCAGTTCAATTGCGGGGCGGGGCGAGCCGGGCGGCGATTTCGCCGGCCGTAAGGCTCTCCTGTTCGCCCGTGGTCAGATTCTTCAGCGCGTACCGGCCTGCCGCCAGTTCGTCGTCGCCCACAATCAGGGCGAACCGCGCGCCAACCTTGTTCGCCAGTTCCATGGCGCGTTTGAGCTTGCCTTCGGCCAATTCCACGCTGATGCCCGCGCGCCTGAAGTCGCGAGCCATCGCGGCGCCGCACTTCTGCGCGGCTTCGCCAAGCGGAGCGATCAGCAGATCGAGAGCGGAGGCCGCCTGCTCGCTTTCCACGCTCATCACCAACCGGTCTTCGCCGATCGAAAAACCAATGCCGGGCGCCGGGACCTTCGAGCCCAGCGATTCGGCCAGCCCGTCGTAACGGCCGCCTCCCAGCACCGAGTTCTGCGACCCCAGCGCTCCGTGCACCACTTCGAACGTGGTGCGCATGTAATAATCCAGGCCGCGCACCATGCGCGGAGTCACTTCGTATTCGATTCCCGCATCGTCCAGCCGCCGGCGCACCGCCGCGAAATGCTCGCCGCATTCGGCGCACAGATAATCCAGAATCGAGGGCAGCGCTTCGATAACCGGCTGGTCCGCTGCCACCTTGCAGTCAAGCACGCGCAGCGGGTTGCTTTCTGCCCTGCGCTGGCAATCGCCACACATGCCCGGCGCCACGCTCTTCAGGCGCTCGCGCAGCGTTTCGACGTACCTCGGCCGGCAGTGCTTGTCTCCCACCGAATTGATCAGCAGCTTGAAACCCTTGAGGCCGGCGAGGGAAAGCAGCTCCACCACCATCTCGATCACTTCCGCGTCCACCAGCGGCGATTCCGAGCCGATCGCCTCCGCCCCAATCTGATAGAACTGGCGGTAGCGTCCCTTTTGCGGGCGCTCGCGGCGGAACATCGGGCCCATGTAGTACAGCTTCTTTACTCCCGGAAGCTGGTCCATGCGGTGCTCGATGTACGAGCGAATCACCGACGCCGTGTTCTCCGGGCGAAGCGTCAGCGAAGAGCCGTCGCGGTCCTCGAAGGTGTACATCTCCTTGGTGACAATGTCCGTATCGGCGCCCACGCCGCGCGCGAAGAGCTGCGTTTCTTCGAGTATCGGCGTGCGGATTTCGTGGTAGTTGTAGACGCGAAAGACAGATCGCGCTACGGCTTCCACGCGGTTCCACGCCTCTGTGGATGGAGGTAGTAAATCCCTGGTTCCTTTGACGGCTTTAATCAAGGTGTTTGGAAGATTCCATGCTAACATGCCGCGAAAGCGGGCACGCTCAGCCGTTCGGCGCCGCGGAGGCCTCAGCCGCCTGCCCGGGTCTTACGGCGCCGCTGCCGGCCGCCGGTAGCAGCACGCGGAATGCGCTGCCCATGCCCGGCGACGTAGTGAGCCGGATCGCGCCCTTGTGCGCGCGCACGATGCCCGCCACGGCGGCCAGTCCCAGGCCCCGGCCCTGGAACTTCGTGGTGAAGAACGGGTCGAAGACTTTGGCGCGCGTTGCCGCATCCATCCCGCATCCGGTGTCGCTCACTTCGAGATAGACGAAGCGCCCCGGCGTGAGCGCCCATTCCGCGAAATCCTGTTGCGCGGAAGCCGCGTCGATCTGCGCCTCCCCCGTGGAAACCATAATCGTTCCGGCGGCGGAACCCACCGCTTCGGCCGCGTTCAGCGCCAGGTTCATGAAGATCTGCTGCATCTGGCTCGAGTCCGATTCCACCGGCGGAACCGCCGCGTCGAGTTGCGTCCGCAGCGCGATCTTTTTCGGTATCGAGCTTTGGATCAGCGGAATAGTTTCCGACACCACAACCGAGAGGTTCACCGGGCCCACGATGAACCGCCCTTTTCCGGCATAGGCCAGCATTTGGCGGGTCAGGTGCGCGGCCTGCTGTCCCGCTTGAACCACGCGGTCCAAGAGTTCGGCCGCCCGGCCGCCCGGCTCGATCATCTCCGAGGCCAGGCTGGCATTGCCGATGATCCCCACCAGCAGGTTATTGAAGTCGTGCGCGATGCCCCCCGCCAGCAAGCCAATGCTCTCCATCTTCTGTGCGTCGCGAAGCCGCTCCTCGCCGGCGCGGGCCGCGCTCTCGGCCCTCATTCGCATCAGCACTTTGACGAACGCGACCCCCAGGCTCTCTATGATTTCCACGTCTTCCTGCCGGTATCCGCCCAGCCTGTTGCCCACCGCGATCATGCCGAAGACTTTGTCTCCCTCCTTCAACGGCACGCCGAGGAAGGCCGTGAGAGGCGGATGCCCTTCAGGCGTTCCCACCGAATCCGGATGCGAAGGTGGATCGTTGGTGAAGAGCCCCTTCCCGCTGAGCACCACGCGGCCGTAGATCCCGTGGATCTTGAAGCCCGTGGGAGCCCTGAGCTTTTCCGCCGTACTCATGCGGCACGCGTCCCAGCCCGGGTCGGTCAGAGCAATATCGTTCAAGCGCCCGTCGGGCCCAATCTCGGCCAGGAAACCGAACTTGCTCTGGGTAAGGTCTTCGGCGATGGCCAGGCACGCCTGCGCCGCCTGGTCTTCCGTATCGCACGCCAGCGAATCTTTCAGGATGCGGTTGCGCGCCTCCAGCATGGCGTTGTAATGGCGTATCCGCGCTTCGGTTTCCTTGCGGCGCGTAACGTTCATCATTACGCCGTAAGAGCGGACCGGCCGCCCGGCCGCATCACGCTCCGAGCGGCCGCGCGCTTCCAGCCAGTGCAGCGTTCCATCCGGCCAGACCGCGCGGAATTCCGAAAGATAATCGCCGCCCTGCTCCAGCGCCAGCTTCAGAGCCTGTTCCACGGGCGCGCGGTCGTCGGGGTGTACGCCGTTGATCCAAGCCTCGTAGCTCGGTTCCACGCTGCCCGGTTCGTAGCCGAGCATTCGGAAGTGCTCCTCGTTCCAGATCACGTGCCCGCTCGGCATGTCCCAGTCCCAGGTGGCCATTCCTCCGGCGGCTAGCGCGAGCCGCAGCCGCTCTGCGCCTGCCGTTAGGGCGTCCTCCAGCCGCTTCTGGGCGCCGGTTTCTCGAACTACGGAGAGCACGCGAAGCTTGTCCCCTTCGTGAAACACCCGGCTGTGAATCTCGGAGCGAATTCTCTGGCCGTCTTTCGCCATGAGCGTCTGCTCAAACCTGTGCGAGCCGTGCCGTGCCAGGCTCTGCACCGCCTCCGCCAGCGCCCGGTGTCCTTCCGGAACCACCAACTCGGGCACGGAAAGCGCCGTCATTTCATCCTTGGAGTAGCCCAGCATGCGGCACGCCGCCGGGTTCGCGCGCAGGATGCGCCCGCTTCCGCCTTCCGGCCACATCTCGTGCAGCGCGATTCCGTCCGCGGCCAGATCGAACAGGTCGTCATACCGGCGCTCGGCCTCGCGCAGCGCCGCCTCAATCGATATGCCCCAGCGCTCGGCATCCCGCAGGGAAGCGATTGCCGCTACCAGCATATAGACCCCGCCCACGTATTGCGAGATCCGGCCCACCCAGCTCACTTCGCCGCCAAATTCGTGCTGGATCATTACCCCCAGCAATCCAATGGCGATCAGGAAAAGCGCCAGGGAGTACCACTGAACAAACGAGGAAATCGCCTTCCGGTTCGCGACGCGCAGCAGCATCCCCGTCAGAAAGAACATCGCCGCGGCCGACCCCACCACCAGTTGCCGTATCGCCGTGCCGCCCTGGCCCTGAACGAAGAACACCGGCAAGCTGCCGCCGAGCGTGGCATAAGCGATCAGCGCCACCAGGCAGGCGGCCGCCGCAAATGACGCTACCAGCCACACGGCGGCGCCCGTTAATGCCTTGCCGGGCCGGACGGAAAGCAGAGCCCCCGCCAGGTTCAGCAGCGCCGCAACCCATGCGCCCAGGTTGTGAATGGTGACGGTCTCATTGGCGTTGAGGCCGCCCACCGTAGCCGCCAGCGTGCCCCCCAGCCCCCACACCACAACGCCGCACCCCAGCAATAGCAGACCCGGAGTCGCTCGAATCAGGAAGCTGCGGCCCACCAGGAACGCGATCAGGAAGGAAACCAGGCCGGTGAAGGCCAGATTGAGGGCTATCAGCAGAAGAGGATTGTCGTAGGACCAACCAGCGTCGGCCGAAGCAGCCCACGCGATGCCCAAAGCCGCCAGGAACACGGGACTTCCAGCCGCGACCCGCCACCCCAAATGGTTCTCCGCTGGCGCCCGCCCCGTCACCCCGCCCGAAGGCGACTGTTCCGCTTCGCCGGCCCTCATTCGGCCCTCCGTCCGCCCGCCTGCGGTAATTCCCGCATTCCGGAAATTAGAAGCCCATTCTACTGTATTTAGACGCCCTTCCGACCCCTGACTTTCGCCCGGCGTTACAATCGTCTTTGATGCGTCGCAGCGTTTTGTTTCTCCCCCTCCTCTTTACATTTCTGGCTCCCACGCCGATTGTTGCTCAGAAGCAGCCCTTCGACGTGTACGCCCTGATGGAACTGAAGCGGCTGTCTGACCCCAAGATCTCCCCCGACGGCCAGTGGGTCACCTTCGGCGTGCAGACGGTCGATCTGGCGGCGAACAGAAAACCCCAGCAGGTCTGGATAGTCCCTCTATCGGGCGGGGCGCCCCGCCAGTTGACCTATGACGGCGACAATATGCGCGCCCGCTGGTCTCCCGATTCAAAGCGCATCGCGTTCCTTTCCACGCGCGGCGGCTCCTCGCAGATCTGGATGATGGACGCCGACGGCACGAACCCCAAACAGGTCACCCGCTTCGCCACCGAGGCCGATGGCGTGCTCTTTTCGCAAGACGGCGCCAACCTGCTCTTCACCAGTTCCGTATACCCCGATTGCGGGGCCGACGACGCCTGCAACAAGAAGAACCTCGACGCCGAGAGCGCCGAAAAGGTCAAAGCCCGCATCTATACCGAGCTGCTCTACCGCCACTGGACGGCTTGGCAAACCAAGCGGCGCACGCACATCTTCGTGGTCCCGGCCGCGGGCGGGGAGCCGAAAGACCTCACGCCCGGCAACCGCGATGTGCCGCCGTTCTCTCTGGCCGGAATTGACGATTACGATATCTCGCCCGATGGCTCCGAAGTCTGCTACGCCCGGAACAACGACGAAGTCCCGGCCATCAGCACCAATACCGACCTCTTCGCCGTCTCCATCAAAGGCGGAGAGCCCCGCCAGATCACTTCCACTCCGGGCGCCGATTCCGGCCCGCGCTATTCCCCCGACGGCAAGTACATCGCCTGGCGCTCGCAAACCCGCCCCGGGTATGAGAGCGACCGCTGGCGCCTCATCGTGCTCGAACGCGCCACCGGCAAAGTCACCAACCTCACCGAAGGCTTGGACCGTTGGGTCAACAGTTTCGAGTGGAGTCCCGATTCGGCGGCCCTGTTCTTCACCACCGGCGACCGCGGGCGGCAAGCCATCCAGCGCATTCCCGTGACCGGCGGAACCGTGCGCATGGCCGCCAGCGGCGATAACGATCTCGACGACATGCAGCTCACGCGCGATGGCAAGACCATGGTGTACACCCAGCAGACCGGCGTGTCCCCCGTGGAGATTTTCGCCGCTTCATCGCTGGGCGGAACGCCCGTGCCGCTCACCAAGTTGAATGAGCAGACGCTGAACGCCCACCAAACCGCGCCGCTCGAAGAATACTGGGCCGACGCGCCGGATGGCGCCCGCATCCAGTACTTCGTCGTCAAGCCTTACGGTTTCGATCCCGAAAAGAAGTACCCGGTGCTGATGCTGATCCACGGCGGCCCGCAGGGGAACTGGGGGCATGGTTGGACCTACCGCTGGAACGCGCAGGTCTTCGCCGCCGCGGGCTACTTGGTGGTTGAGCCCAATCCGCGCGGCTCCACCGGCTACGGCCAGAAGTTCATCGACGAAATCAACGGCGATTGGGGAGGCAAGCCGTACGACGACGTCATGGCCGTCACGGATAATGTTCTGGCCACCTTGCCTTATGCCGATGGCGCGCGCCTCACCGCCGCCGGCGGCTCTTACGGCGGCTACATGGCCGATTGGCTCCTCGGCCATACGCAGCGCTTCAAGGCGCTGATCTCGCACGCCGGCGTCTATGACATGGCCGCCGAGTTCGGCGGCACCGAAGAGCTGTGGTTCCCGCTGTGGGAGATGGGCGGCACGCCTTGGGACAAGCCCGAGGAGTACGCCAAGTGGTCGCCGAGTACCTACGTCAAAGAGTTCAAGACGCCCACCCTCGTCATCGCCGGCGAGATGGACTTCCGGATTCCGTATTCGCAGAGCCTGGAGTTGTTCACGGCCCTGCAAATGCAAAAGGTTCCTTCGAAGCTCTTGGTCTTTCCCGACGAGGGGCACTGGGTGCTGAAGCCGCAGAACAGTCTTCTCTGGTACCGCACGTTTGTCGAATGGCTTGATTCCTGGGTGAAAGAAAAGTGAAGATTTTCGCGCTCGTGGTGGTGCTGCTGGCGGCCGCGGGGGCCGCTTCGCTTTACATGATGGGGTCTCAAACGGCGTTAGCCGTCAACCCTGCGCCTGCGGCTATCGGGGCCAGCACGCCGGTCTCCGTGCAGGTGACGAATCCGCACGGCGTCCGCAGTCTCACGGCCTATCTCGAACAGAACGGAGCCCGCTATGTGGTGTTCGAAGAGACGGCGCCGGCCAAGCGATTTCTCTGGGCGCGGAACGTTCCGGCGCGCACGGTCAAGTTCGATATAGGCAAGAGCAAGGCCCCGCAGTTGGGCGAAGGCAAGGCGCGCCTGGTGGTGGAAGCCGTGTCGAACGATTTCCGCGCCCGGCAGGACGCCGCCGGGTACGATGTCACCGTGGTGCTCACGCCTCCCCACGCCACTCCCGATGGGGCTCAGCACTATATCAATCAGGGCGGCATGGAGCTCGTCACCATGAGCACCAGCGGCAACTGGAATGAAGCCGGCGTGAAGGTAGGCACGTACTCCTTCCGCAGCTTCGCTCTGCCCGGCCGTCCCCCCAGCGAGCGCTTCGCCATGTTCGCCTATCCG
This sequence comes from uncultured Acidobacteriia bacterium, assembly GCA_903925975.1. Taxonomy (GTDB): domain Bacteria; phylum Acidobacteriota; class Terriglobia; order Bryobacterales; family Bryobacteraceae; genus BOG-224. Next base: position 13,315 of record CAIYHG010000127.1, read on the forward strand.
TGGGACCTGCCCCCAGAAGTGGTCACGCGCGTATTCGTGCGCAACGCGGCGGGAACGGAAGCCACCGCGCAGTTCTGGTTGAAGGTGTTTCCCAAGAAGTTCCGCGTGCGCGATTTCGTAATCGATGACGCGCTCATGGAAAAACTGGTGAACTCGGTGGACCCCACCGGCACGCTCGCGCCCGGAAAAGATCTGCTCTCCCGCTTCCTCTATATCAACGGCGAACTGCGCCGGAAGAATAACCAGCAACTCGCCGATCTCCGTTTCAAGACGGAAGAGAAAGTCCTCTGGAACGGCCCCTTCCTGCACTGGGGCAAGGAAGAAGCGGATTTCGCCGATACCCGCAACTACGTCTATCACGGCCAGAAGGTGGATCAGCAGACCCACCTGGGCTTCGACCTCTCCGACGTCCGCGACGGCCCGATAGCCGCCGCCAACGACGGCCGCGTGGTCTGGGCCTCCGACCTGGGCATCTACGGCAACTGCATCGTGGTGGACCACGGCTACGGCCTGCAATCCATCTACGGCCACCTGCGCCAGATCAACGTCAAAGTAGGCGACACAGTCAAGAAAGGCCAGAGCATGGGAATCGCCGGCGAAACCGGCCTGGCCGGCGGCGTCCACCTGCACTTCGGCATGCAAATCGACGGCGTCCAGATCAACCCCCGCGAATGGTGGGACGAGCACTGGATCAAAGACCGCATCCTAAGCAAGCTACAACCCTAACCGCCGCGCCTGCCGCGCAGCGTTCTTGTGGCGCAAGCTTCAGCTTGCAGAGCCGGGATTCATCCCGGCTTCCGGCGTCTCGCCGGTGTTTCCTCCAGCATCGCCCCGCGCCAGATTTGAGGAATCCGGTTTCCCTCGATGAACAGGAGGCCAACGCTGCTTTCTTGGCCTGAATTCCGAAGTTGATTCTGGAGAATGACCGACGCAATCATCCTGCGCCACGCAAGATCAGACCCGTGGTTTGTATCAGGGCACGGCTTCAGCCGTGCCGCAAACCGCAGTAGTCAAATGGCTTTAGCCCCCGGCCCTGCTTGTCTGGGCCGGGAGTTGGCGTTTCAGCTGGCTTTCTCGGCGGCTAAAGCCTGAGTTTCTCCGACGGGTCCGGCACGGCTGAAGCCGTGCCCTGATACAAGGCTCGACTTCTCATGGCATCATGCTGCGGAAATTCAACTTCGCCGAGGCTGACTTCGGAATTCAGGCTTGGGGTCGGCGCATAGCCCGCCACCTAGCCAATAGAAAACGTGCAGTCCCCGTCACTCACAGCCTATTTCGTAATCCGCACCCGTATTGCTTCGGCCAGCGCGCTGGCCTTACTCAACGCGCCCCGTGCGTCCTCGATTCCCGGTTCGTACGGCGCATCGGGATATCGAAACGCCGACGCGTAATCGGTGAGGTCCGCGGCTTGCCTGAGCAGGGTTTCGAGACTGGAATCGAGGACCGCGCACTGAACGCCGAGTTCGGCTAAGTCGTGAGTCTTGCGGAAGCCCACTTGATGCTAAGAGAGAAAGCCCTTGATCGCTTTCTCGGCGGCTTGCTGGCTGTGGAATACGGACCGGGACGGCTCTGCTTCCACCAGCAACAGCGCGGCGTTGCGGTCTCTTTCCGCCTCCCGCAGCCGCATCGCCGCCTCGTTACGCAGCAATTCGTCTGGCGTCATAGAGTAGCCGGCCCTCGCGTACGACTGTAGCTGGCAGTGAAGCCTTCACGTGCAGGGCGCGGCTGTCGAAATCGCTGCTCGACAGCTTCACCAGATCCACGGCGGCCTGCATTCCCCACAGGTGGCTGTGGACGCTGCGCCGGTACAGGTCCGAAGGCGCATTATCCGGCAGCACAACGCAGAAATCGAAATCGCTGTCCGGCCCCGATTCGCCACGCGCTGCCGAGCCAAACAGGTAGACCCGCTCAGGCTGATAGAACTCCACCAGCCGGCGCACCACCTCATCGATTAGCGTGTTCTGCATTGCCGCTCTGGTTCTCTATTATTCCATTCTTAGCGCCCGCGCGCACGCAAGCAACCCACCGCACGACGAGAGCATTCAGCTGACTTTTGAAATAGATGCGCCTTTCCCGTTTGAGCCCAAGAAGGGCCAGAGCATGGCCATCGCCGGAGAAACCGGCCCAGCCGGCGGCGTCCACCTGCACTTCGGCATGCAGATCGACGGCGTCCAGATCAACCCCCGCGAATGGTGGGACGAGCACTGGATCAAAGACCGCATCCTAAGCAAGCTACAACCCTAACCCCCGCCCAGCCCGCGCCCCGTCCCCGTGGCGCAAGCTTCAGCTTGCAGAGCCGGGATTCATCCCGGCTTCCGGCGTTTCGCCGGTGTTTCCTCCAGCATCGCCCCGCGTCAGGTTTGAGGAAACCTATTCCCCTCGATGAACAGGAGGCCCAACGCTCCCTTTTCGCGGTCGGCGGAGAGCCCGTCATGTAGACAAGAGAAAACGTACGCCACCACCCGTCACCCCCCCCTACTCCACCGTCGCCTCCAAAATCTCCAGCCGCCGCTTCGGCGTCTCTTCGTTCACTTCTTCCTTCTCGAACGCATCCAGCACATCCAGCCCTTCCACGATTCGTGCGAAGGCCGAGAACCGGCCGTCAAGGTAAGGCGCGTCGCCCAGCATCAGAAAGAAACTCGTCGTCGCCGAATCCGGGTCGTCCCCATGCGCCATGCTGACTATGCCGCGCACGTGCCGCACTTCTTGCCGGAACTCGCCCTTCAGGGGATGCACCCATCGGTCCGACGGATGGCCCGCGCCATCCTGTCGCGTGTTCCCCATGCCGCCCTGCACCACGAAGCCTTTCGAGATCCGGTGAAACGCCGTTCCGTTGTACCATCCGGTGCTCGCCAGCATCAGGAAAGCGCGCACGTGGTTCGGCGCCCAATCGGGTTCCATCTCCAGCTTGATGGTTCCCAACGTGGTCTTGAGCGTCACCTTGCGGCGCAGTTCCGTAACCGGCGTATCCGCAAACGGCTGCGGCGCCTTCTTCTCGATCGCGACGCTTAGTATCCGCACCGGCTTCTCCGCCATTCCGTCGGCGGCGCTGGGCGATTGCGCGATCTTTTCCACCACTTCGATTCCCGCGATCACCCGGCCGAATGCCGAGTACTTGCCGTCGAACTGCGGCTGCGCGGCGAGGCATATGAAGAACTGGGCGCCGTCGCTATCTGGCTTGCCGGGGATGCCGATGGTGGACACCACGCCGCGTTCGTGTTTCAGATCGCTGAATTCGGCGGGCAGCAGGTTGAGGCCGCCGGTGCCCCAGAGATTGCGAGGCGTCTTGGGGTCCTTCAGCAGCGGATCGCCGCCCTGGATCATCCCATTCGCCAGAACGCGGTGGAAGCCGCTGCCATCGTAATGACCCTTCCGGGATAGCTCGATGAATTGCGCGACATGCTTCGGGGCCTTATCCGGCGCGAACGCGATTCGGAAGGCGCCCAGATCGGTGGTGACCACCGCTTCCAACTCGGCCGCCGATTGAGCCGCCAGGCAGGGGACCAAAAAGAGTGCGACAGCAAGAGGCAGGCGCATAAGAAGCACTATGGTACTACCGCGGGCCGAGTTCGATTTGAAGCCGCCCCGGGAGCAGACCTTGCCTGCGCGATCACACGCAATCCCAGCCTTATTTTGCAATCACTTAACCGGTACGCCCCGGGGCTCACGGACTATACTCGGTTCAGGGGCCGCAATGCGCCCTCCCAACCAACTTCGTTCCGCCTCAGTGGGGCAGGCCCCCCGGCATGCGCCGGACCCCCCGGTCCGACCCGCCTCGAAGAGGCGTGCAGCCTTGCGCCTCGCCCGTGATTTTGATCGTTCCGTCAGAATGACTTGATGGCTTCGTTCCTTCCACTGAGGAAGGCAACCATAGGAGCCCCGGCGCTCAAGCCGGCGCCGCACTACTGTTGCTCGATTTGATCCTATGAGAGCGCTGCAGCGGGCTGCCGCCGGTAAACTGGCGAAGCAGCCAAATCTAGGAGGTGCTGCAGCGCTATGCGACAGTTTATCGGATGTGATCAGCACAAGGAATACTCGGTTTTCGTTGCCATGAA
>CAIYHG010000128.1 GCA_903925975.1 uncultured Acidobacteriia bacterium
GGCGCCGGGACTTTCACAATCCGGGCAGGGTGGGGAGCGAGATTATAGTAGAGCCAGACGTCTCCCACGGCATCCATCTCACGCACCGGCGGCACGATCGGAGCGGCGAGCGCGGTCAGAAGATAGTCGCGGCGATAGACAGGGCCGTGTGGCGCAGGCTGGACCCGCAAATAGAGATCAGCGGGCTCGGTGGCGTGATCGAGGACATCGGCCGGTGCATAGTCGGTGGCAGTATAGTCGGGCCCGAGAGTCGCCCGAGCCATGTCAGAATAAGTGACGTCCACGCTTCCGGTTCGCATGGTCTCAAACTGCTGCCGAAATTTTTGTGGGTGAACCAAATCGTCGGAATCGAGAAAAAGCACATAGTCGGACTTGGCCGTCGCAAGACCGGCGAGACGCGCAACGATCGATCCTTGGTTGATCTGACGGATATGAGTTACGGCGATACCCGGGTCGAAAGTCCCAAGTTGCATCTGCAAAGTTGGCTCTGAGCCATCATCTACAAGGATCGTCTCGACCGGCGCTTCGAGGACCCCTGCTGCGCGAGCCACACTACGCAACGTGTATTTGAGCGGCTCGGCGCGGTTATAGCCGGGGATCACAACGGAAAGTGACGGGGTTGGCGCGCTCATGTGTTTGCGAGCATCGGTCGCACTTTTGCGACGCGTCCGGCCCAGCGTCCGCGACGGGGAAGGGCGGCCAGATTGTAATATACGGCGTCGTCAAAGCGCTCGGCCTCATTCAACGGCCGGGGCGCCAAGTGCCGGCCGGCGACACGGGGATGCTGAGGAATCAGCCATCGTTCAAATTGCTTTTCGGGAAAGCTGCTGAGCAGGTCTGCGACCGAAGCGCCAAAGCGGCGAAGCGCCGGGGGATTTATTTCCACCAACCAGAATGGGGGGTCGGACGCGCGAAGCATCAGTGGCGCTCCGCGAAGAGCCAGCACCTCCGCCCCTTCGATATCAAGTTTGACGAACGCCGGGGCGGTGTTCCCCAGATATTCGGCGGCGATTTGATCGAGGCTGAGCATCGGCACCGAGATTTTGCGATAACCCGCCCGACGTTCGGGAGCGACCTGGCGAGACTGCTCGGCGGTATACGCCTTTGAATCAGCGACAAAAAAATCGACACTGCCGCTGGCTTCACCGGCGCAGCAGGCGCAGACGCGTAGCGTCATCAGACCGAGCCGGGCAGCCGTTTGGGTAATGCGTTCCGCGAGTTGTGGAGATGCTTCGATGGCCAATACCTTCCCTCGGCGGTTGACCGCTTGGGCCGCGGCCACGGCATAAACACCGAAATTGGCGCCGACATCGATCACTGAATCACCCTGCTCCAGCCAAATTTTCAGGAGAGAGAGCTCCAATCGGTCGATGGTCCCCCCTAGATAGAGTTCAAGCGAGTCGGTGTTTTCAGGGTAGCAACAAAAGTCGAAACCAAGACGTCGGTGGATAAAGGGGCGCCCGCCTGAGAGGTTGGCGCGGACGCGGCGCAAATTCAAACCGGTGAGTCGCCTGAAGCCGGCCCAATCACCCTTGAACAAGATTGTTCCGGCAGTCTTGAGTTTACTCACGTCAGATTGGAATCCGCACGCCCCTCGAAATGCCCGCAGGCGCCCTGCCAGCGGATACGGCCGGCAGGTCGCTGCCAGCCGCGATGCGTGAACCACGCCTTGAGTTGCCGCGGGGCAACTGTCCAGGCTGGGATCGAAGGCCAGGGATTGGCGCCGTGCTTGGTCAGCACCTTCATCCAGGACGCCTGGATGCCGCGGTTGAGCCGGGCCAGATACTCACCATCAAGGCGATCGGAGGGGATCAAGTGGGTGAGTTCGAGTTCGGGGAAATAGCCAACCTCCCAGCCGGCATGCAGCAAGGTGAGGAC
>CAIYHG010000129.1 GCA_903925975.1 uncultured Acidobacteriia bacterium
AAAATAACCGAATCCCGTAAGGCCGCGATACGGCAGAAATGCCATTGCCGCGTTTTCATAGGCTTGCAAAAGTCGCCGCCTTGCTTTCGAGGGCTTTTGGCGGCATTTCTGCATAAGTTGGCTAATATTGCAAGTTCCTCTGAAGCCGTGCCCTGATACAAACCATGGGTCTGATCTTGCGCGGCGCAGGATGATTGCGTCGGTCATTCTCCAGAATCAACTTCGGAATTCAGGCTAAGACGCCACGGCTGTGCCCAGGGCTGATCGTGGGCTGAAGCCCACGACGGCGCGCTGAAGCGCGCGCCACGTTCAATCAGCAGCTTACAGAATGCTCGCGAAGCCTCAGTGGCACCGGCCACGCGGACTGCCACACTTACTTCACTATAGAAATTGACATGCCGTCGAATTTATCCCTGATGATGGGGAGCACGATAGATTCCAGGCCTGCGTGCGCCGCGAGAGCGGCGTTGAAGGCGCGCGCGCCGCGGGCATTCTCGTCCGCGGGGGATTCCTCCATGACCAAGCCGTTGCGGATGACATTGTCGGCGAGGATCACCGTCCCGGGACGGGACAACTCCACGGATTGAAGCAAGTAGCCGGGATAGCCGGGCTTTTCGGCATCGATGAAGATCAAGTCAAACGGCTTCTCCCGCGCCGCGATCATGGCGCGAAGGCTTTCGCCGGCGGGGCCGACACGGATTTGAACCTGTGCGCTCACGGCGGCGCGTTCCAGATTCTGGTGCGCCACGCGGGCGTGCACAGGTTCGCACTCCAGGGAGACGAGCGTTCCTTCGGCCGGCAGGGCGCGCGCGAGCCACGTCGTGCTATAGCCGCCCAGAGTGCCTATTTCCAGGATGCGCCGCGCGCCGGCGAGCTTCGCGATGAGGTACAGCAGTTTGCCCTGATTCGGAGATACGGCTATATCGGGCAGACCGGCGGCTTGGGACGCGCCGCGGTTCTCGATGAGCGCCTCATCCTCGGGAGCGAAGAGCGCCTCGATGTAGCGGTCCACGGACACGGCGAGATTTTGGTTGAAGGGTTCCATAAAAAGAAAAACGCCCTCTCCCTCCGAATTGGGGGAAGAGGGCGTTTTGAGAATATCACGAAGCCGGACTACTTGGCCTTGCGATAAATATCGTTAATGTTCCAGTGTCCCGGAGTCGGCGTGGGGGCGTTCTCCATGGGGATCCGGATGACGGTCGGCAGATCCGACTTCAACGCCTGATCGAGGGCCGGGGCGATTTCACTGGCAGCCTTGATATCGATGCCGTTGGCTCCGCAGGCACGGGCTACGGCGGCATAGTCAACGCTGTAGGGTTGGCCATCGCGCTGGAAGAGGCAGCCGAAACTCCAGTCGTACTTCGCCTTCTTGAGGCCGGCGATAGTGCCGAACGCGGAGTTGTCCATGATCACCCAGATGGCCGGAATCTTAGCTTCCATGGCCGTGGCGACCACCGACATGTTGCTGCCGAAGGCGCCGTCGCCCACCAGGGCCACCGCGGCGCGGTCCGGTCTGGCATACTTCACGCCCAGGATGGCGCTGGGGCCGAAGCCCATCGTAGCCAAACCGCTGGGCGTGATGAAGGTGCCCGGAATGGTGAACGGGAACTGCTGCGCAACCCCGTTCTTGTTCCAGCCCACATCGGTGACGATGTAGCCGTCTTGCGGCATGGCCTTGCGAAGTTCGGCGAGGATGCGCTCCGGCCGGGTCGGGAACTGGTCGGACTTGTAGTTGTCGCCGAAATTGGCGGAGAATGCGGCGCGGCCTGTGGCGATCCTTTCCTTGAGGTTCCCTCGGTCGCTGGGCTTCACGCCCTTGGCGGCGGCCAGCAGTTGTTCCAATGCGAGCTTCGAATCGGAAATGGCGCCCAGCGTGGTTTGATAGTTGCGGCCGATCTCGGCGGGGTCGATGTCGATGTGGATCAGCTTCGCCGGCGGGATCTGGAAGGTGAAGCGCCTATCCCACGAACTGGAGTTCGCTTCCGCCAGCCGCGTTCCGATGGCGACGATCAGGTCCGCTTCGCGGCACAACTCGTTAGCGATGGGGAGACCCCAGAAACCGGTCTGGCCAGCCAGCCACGGATTCTGATCGCTCAAGCAACCTTTGCCCATCAGCGTGTGCGCCACGGGCACCTGGAGCGCTTCCGCCAACTCGGCCAACACCTGAGGGGCGCCCTGCGCCAGCGGGGACATCACGCCGCCGCCGATATAGAGGACGGGACGTTTGGCTTCCGCCAGGGCTTCCACGATCTTCTGCGCGGTTCCGGGGTCGAGGCACGGTTTGGCAACCGGAGGCGGCGTTTTGGCGAAGGCATCCACGAACAGATTCGACGAGAAGTGATCCATCGGAACGTCCACGAGCACGGGGCCGGGGCGGCCGCTCATGGAGAGATGGAACGCGCGCTCGATGGTGCGGGGCAGATCGTCCACGCGATCCACGCGATAGATGCGCTTACAGAACGGACGAAAGACCTCGTACTGGTCCGCGTCCATATTCATGTTGATTTCCTGGTGCGGGTGCCGGCCGTAGTAATACGACGGGATGTCGCCCGCGATCACCACCATCGGGATCGAATCGAGCGCCGCGTTTGCGACGCCGGTCGCCGCATTGCAGATGCCGGGGCCGAGATGCGTCATCAAGACGCCGGGCCTTCCGGTGACTCGCGCATACCCGTCGGCCGCGTGTGCGGCCACCTGCTCGTGGCGGGTAGTGATGTACCGTATCTTGCTGTGGCCAAGCGCATCCAGGAGAGCGATGACGGTATGGCCGCAGAGGCCGAAGATTACGTCGACCCCCAGTTTCTCCAGGTAGTCGGTAAGCAGGTAGGCTGCTAGCCTCTCCTCAGTACCGATCGGGCGGCCCAGAGTTGCGGTCTCGCCCATCTTCCCCTGGGGCAACGACAGTGCGCCAAGGTCCTTTTCAGGAATATTCGAATAGCTACCAGACTTATGAACTGTGGCGGTTGACATAGGATTGCACCTAAATAGTATCTGCTCGCCGCGTGCCCCACAACGGTGTAACCGTTCCGATACGGTTAAGGCGGCTTAGGCCGGGAAATAGGCAACACATTTGTTTTCAACGGAGTCCAGCGCGGCGTGCGGGTTGCGCCCTCCCCGTGAGGTCCCGGCGCCCTAAAGGGTCCGGCTTCGCGTATGAAAATTCGCAGTTTGAGCGAAGCGCCATAACTCGCTCCATACTGCCTACGGAGCGAAACGGGAGAAAAGAGGAGATACGAGCGCCAACTAATGCCACGGACGCCCGCCGGCGTATCGGGTTGCAGGCGTGGTCCGGCGCTTGGCGCCCTGCTCATGCCGATGCGAGCCTGGGGCCGCGGCCGAGGGCAGCGACGGTTCCCGTGGCGAGGTTCGCTTTGCGGCGGTGGCGCCGGAGACAAGAAGGCGTAGCACCGCCTCGACGCCACACGCTATTACTCGGCCGCACGATGTTCGGCTCTCTGTTTCGGCGGGATTGCCCGCGAAATAATCGGCCTTCGTCTCTGCTCCGATTACGGTCCCTAAGTAGTTCGCAGCATTCAACGAACGCCGCGCATTCCGCCTTCCGTAAATCGAAAATCTTTAACAGTATCGCTACTGTTAAGTGATTGTGGCCCGTCTGAGCTAGTTGCTATCGTAACTTCCATCAGCGCTAGGGACTTCCATGCTCTCGCTTGCGTGGAGATCCGCAATCAGGGATCCGTGTTCTCTTTTCTGATGGAGGTTAGTCTTAAGTGCGAAACTTGTGTAGAACTGCGTTTACGGTACTTCTAGCTTGCGCCTGCCTGTTCGGACAAGGCGTATCCACTTCACAAATACTCGGCACCGTGCAAGACGTGTCGGGTGCGGCCGTGCCGGGTGCATCGGTCAAGGTGACGCAGACGGAGACGGGGCTGACCCGGACCGTGGAAGCTGCGGCAGACGGGGCGTATTCATTTGTGAATCTTCCCGTAGGGCCATACAAGCTGGAAGCGACCAAAGAGGGCTTTGCCACGTACGCGCAATCCGGCATCGTCCTGCAGGTGAACTCAAACCCGACCATCAACATCAGTTTGACGATCGGCTCGGTTTCCGAGCAGATTGAAGTCCAGGCCAGCGCCGCGATGGTGGAAACCCATAGCAACGCCATCGGCCAGGTCATCGATCAGGCGCGCGTGGTGGAATTGCCGTTGAACGGCCGCCAGGCGACCGACCTGATCTTTCTTTCGGGCGCGGCCACAGCGGCCCCCGCGGGCGATCTGAACTCAAACAAGAACTATCCGACCCAGACGATTTCCGTCACGGGCGGACTGCCGACGGGCATGACTTACGTCCTGGACGGCGGCTCCTATAACGATCCATTCAATAACCTGAACCTGCCGGTTCCTTTCCCGGATGCTTTGCAGGAGTTCAAGGTGGAAACCAGCGCCCTGCCGGCACGCTACGGCCAGCACGCCTCGGCGGCGGTCAACGGCGTAACGAAGGCCGGCACTAACGAGATTCACGGCGACGGCTTCTGGTTCCTTCGCAACTACATGTTCAACGCGCGCAATACGTTTGCGACGGCGCGCGACAACCTGAAGCGCAACCAACTCGGCGGCGTCGTGGGCGGCCCGATTGTGACGAACAAGCTCTTCTTCTTCGCCGGCTACCAGGGAACCATCCGGCGTTCGGCACAGCCGAGCACGCTGGTCTTCACTCCCACCCAGGCAATGCTGGACGGTGACTGGACATCCTTCGCATCCGTTCAGTGTCAGAACAAGGTGGTCACCCTGCCGACGAGTTACGGATTCTCGGGAAACAAGATTGACCCGAAGCTCTATGATTCGGCCGCGAAGAAGATGCTGCAGTATGTCCCGATCTCGACGGACCCGTGCGGCTCCAACCGCGTGGCGATTCCCGACAGCAGCACCGAGCACCAGATTCTTGGCCGCATCGATTATCAGCCCAACGAGAAGCACACACTCTACGGCCGCTATTTCGTAGCCGACTACAGCAACCCGGACCCGTTCGATGGCAAGAACCTTCTGACGGCCAACAAGACCGCCGTGGCCAACCGGGCGCAGTCGTTCGTCTACGGCGATACGTACCTGTTCTCCCCGACGACAATTAACGCGCTGCACGCGACCATCAACCGGACCCGCAATCAGCGCACACTGCCCACCTACTTCGATCCGGCGAGTCTGGGGATCAACGTTTACAGCCCGATCCAGGGCTTCATGGGCGTCAGCGTCACCGGCGGATTCTCGATGGGGAACGGCGGCAACAACCCCGGCTACTTCAATTCGACTTCGATTCAGATCGCCGACGACTTGGATCTTGTTCGCGGCTCTCACCAATTCGCGGTGGGCGTGAACTGGATTGGTTCGCGGATGAAGACGCTCAACAACCGTCCCACCAACGGCGGCTTTACCTATAACGGTTCCTACACCGGCCTGGGGTATGCGGATTTCATGCTGGGAATGCTCGGCAGCTTCACGCAGGGCAACCCGGTCTATGACGACGACGAATCCCAGTACTTCGGCATGTACATTCAGGATTCCTGGAGATTGAGCCAGCGCTTGACGGTGAACTACGGCGTGCGTTGGGAGCCTTTCTTCCCGCAGACGAACACCAAGAGCTACGCCATGAATTTCGACGTGGCGCGGTTCAACTCGGGGGCTAAGAGCACGGTCTATCCGCAAGCTCCGGCCGGATTCCTTTTCGCCGGGGACAGCGGTTTTCCGGGCAAGTCGGAAGTCAACCGCAAGCTGATGGACTTCACCCCGCGCTTCGGGATGGTTTGGGACACCAAAGGCGACGGCCGTATGACGGTCCGGGCGTCCTGGGGTATGTTCTATGATTCCCCGCAGTTATTCTTCTTCACCCGCGTGGCGAACAATCCGCCATGGGGTGCGCAAGTCACGCTTCAAAACCAAGGCACCACTCTGAATCCGTGGGCCAGCTATCCGGGCGGAAATCCCTTCCCGGCTTACGCCACCACGTGGAAGACTCTCGCGTTCCCGCAGTTCGGAACTTTCGTGAACATTCCCCTGGATCTGAACCCGACGAATTTGCAGCAGTGGAATATCGCCGTTCAGAAACAGGTCGGCGACAGCCTGATGGTGTCCGCTACCTACCTTGGTAACCACGCCATTCACCTCTGGTCGGGAAGAGAACTGAACCCGGCCGTCTACATCCCGGGTACCTGCGTTGCGGGCCAGTACGGTCTCACCAAGGCCGGCAACTGTTCGCAAACCTCGAACTCGAGTTACCGCCGCCAGTTGTATCTCCAAAACCAGACCAACGGCCAGTACATCGGCACAATGGGGCAGGCGGATGACGGCGGAACGCAGACCTATCACGGCATCTTGCTCGCCGCGCAGCGCCGCATGGCCAACAACTTCAGCGTGAACGCCAACTGGACCTGGTCGCATTGCATTAGCGATCCGGAAACCACGGAAATCACCGGTCCGACCTATCTGAACCCGAACAACCGTAGCGGAGACCGGGCGAATTGCTCGGCCGACCGGCGGAATCTGGTCAACGTTTCGCTGGTTGCCAACTCGCCGAACTTTGAGAGCAAGGCTCTCAGAATGCTGGCGACCGGCTGGCAGCTCTCGAACATCTTCCGGTTCCAAACGGGCGGATTCTCTACCCTCACGACCGGCCAGGACAACGCTTTGATGGGCAGCACCGGCCTGCAACGCCCCGTCCAAATCGACGCCAACCCGTACGGAGACGGCACGGCCGCCAATTACCTGAATCGGGCAGCTTTCGTGGTTCCGGCGACGGGTACGCTCAGCACGCTGGCTCCGTTGAACATCCAGAACCCCGGTTCGTACCAGTTCGATATCGGCGTGTCGCGCATCTTCAACATCCGCGAAGGACAGAAGCTGCATTTCCGCTGGGAAACGTTCAATGTCCTGAACATGGTTAACCTGAATGCGCCCGGTACTTCAATGAGCACCAGTTCGACATTCGGGAAGATTACGACGGCAGCCGATCCCCGCATTATGCAGTTTGCTTTGAAATACGTGTTCTAGAGACAGGAAGCGGCGCGCCGCCAACCGGGCTTCGCGCCGCAACTTGTTTGTAGCATCTTCGGCTTGATACTTTGGCCGGATCGCCCACGAAGCGATCCGGCCTTTGTTCTTCCTGCGATTCCAGGTTCCAAACCCGCCTTCCGCTTCAGGCGAACTCGGCGGATTCTATCTCCTTGATAGCGAGACTGTTTAACAGTATCGCTACGGTTACCTCATTGTGACTCGTCCGGGCTAATTGCTAACGTTCGATTGGTACTCGGAATTCGCGTGGATAGAGGGAGTGAAGTCATGACGAAGCAAGCCCTTAGTCGCCGGTCATTTTTGAGAACTGCTTCCGCACTGGGCGCCGGCGCGACCGCATTCGGGTTTGGTCCGCAGCAGTGGAACGCCGCGCCGCCACAGAAGATCGCGTCGCTCCAATTCAGCCTGGCTCATCTCACCGTGCTGGGGTGCCCCCCACCGGAGATGACCTACGTTGCCGCGCGCGCCGGCTACGATTTCGTCAGCTATCGCATCATCTACATGGGTTTGGCGAATGAGCCGAACTATGCGCTGGCGCAGAACGCGGACATGCTGCGGCAGACAAAGAAGGCACTGGCCGACACAGGGCTGAAGGTCAACGATATCGAATTGGCGCGCATCGCCGACGATAAGGACGTAAAGACTTACGTTCCCGCCCTGGAGACCGCCGCTGAACTGGGCGCCAAGCACGTGATCAGCAGCATCTGGACGGCGAACCGCAACTACGCTGTCGACAGCTTCGCCCAGCTTTGCGATCTGGCGAAGAAGGTGGGGCTGACGGTAGATCTGGAATTCGTGCCGTTCGCGAATGTCACGAATCTGCAGCAGGCGATAGCCGTGTGCAAGGAAGTTAATAAGGATAATTGCGGCCTGCTGATCGATATGCTGCACTTCAGCCGCTCGCGGGTTAAGCTCGAGGAACTGGATGCGGTGCCGCGCAACTGGTTCCACTTCGCGCATATCTGCGACGCTCCCAGCGAGATTCCAACTACCAACGATGGATTGATCTTCACCGCGCGTGAAGCCCGCCTCTATTTGGGCGAAGGCGGCATCGACATAGCTGCGATTCTCAAGCGGATGCCCGTGGTTCCGTATTCGATCGAACTGCCGCACTTGGAGCGCGTCAAGGAACTGGGCTACGCCGAACACGCACGGCGGTGCCTGGATTCGGCGAAGAAGTACTTCGCGGCGCACCCGCGGGCGTAGCGGGCGAGCCCGGGGTTTTCAAGGCGATGTGGAAGCGGGGGCAGAGCGCCCCGCTAGGGGACGTAGGTTCGCAGGAAGCGCGAGGCGGTCTCGGCGCGAACTAGCGGCTGTTCCCCCTCGCGCGGCATCAGCACGGCGTCACCCGCTCGCAGACCCTCGCAGCCTACCTGGGATTCGCCTTCGAGCGCAATCCAAATTTCGGATTCCGCGGCGCCCGGCGCGATCTGTTCTCCGGCGCGCAGAGTGATCAGTTCCGTTGCGAAGTGACTGCAACGGATCAACTCATCGCGTCCTGGCGACAGGGCCTTCGGGGCGGACGGGCCGGGGTGGACGCCGAGATCGCAGATCGGAAGGGCCTGCTCCACGTGCAGTTCGCGGGGGCGGCCATAGTCCCACAGTCGGTAGGTGATGTCCGAATTCTGTTGAATCTCGCAAAGCACGATTCCGGCGCCGATGGCGTGAACGGTGTGCGCGGGCGTGAAGAATGTCTGGCCCGCGCTCACAGGCATCCAGTTCAACAGTTCTTCTACCTCACCGGTGTGGAGCGATTCGCGGAGCCGCTCCCGGGTGATGGGTTCGCGGAATCCCAGGGCTAAGGTTGCGCCGGGCGCGGCCTCCAGGATGTGCCACATTTCCGTCTTGCCGCGCGGGCCGTCCTCGCCGTCGGCGGGGTGCACCTGAACCGACAGGCGTTCGTCGGTAAACAGGAACTTGACGAGCAGCGGGAGTTCGCGCGGGCCCAAAAACCAAGCCTCGCCCACTGGCTTTTCCGAGTTGGGAAACCAGGGGGCGAGGTGAGTCTTGCCCCACACCTTCTCGCGAAGCGACGGCGTGAGGCGAACAGGATTTGTCATGGCGCGCCAGAGCGCGGGGCGGGCCGAAGCCCGCCTCGACTACGAGTTCTTCACCACGAATTCGTGCAGCCGGTCTAGGCCCTTCTTCAGGTTCTCCATCGAGGAGGCGTAGCTGATGCGAACGTGTTCGGTGGTTCCGAAGGCCTCACCGGGAACTACGGCTACGTGGGCTTCGGCCAGCATACGCTCCGAAACCTGAAGCATGGTCTGCATGCCGTTCTTGCCCAGCAGTACCTTCAGATTCGGATACGCGTAAAACGCGCCCCTCGGTTCCGCGCAGGTGACGCCCGGTATCGCGCGCAAGCGCTCGATCACGAACGCGCGGCGGCGGCGGTACTCGGCCAACATCGCGGCAACGGAATCCTGCGGCCCGCGCAGCGCTTCCACTCCGGCCCACTGAGCGAACGAAGTCGGGTTTGACGTGGAATGGCTCTGCAATTTGGTCATGGCGGTAATCAACGCCGCCGGAGCCAGAGCGTAGCCGACGCGCCACCCGGTCATCGAATAGGTTTTCGAGAGGGCGTTCACCACCAGCACGGTTTCCTTCGCGCCAGGCATCGAAGCGATGGAAAAGGGCTCGCTGTCGTAGAGGAACTTTCCGTAGCACTCGTCGGTGAGCAGGTAAATGCCCCGTTCGGAGGTGAGCTGGAAAATCTTCTCGAATTCATCGCGCTCCACAATAGCGCCGCTCGGATTGCACGGCGAATTGATGATGACCAGCTTCGTCCGCGGGGTTAGGGCGGCCTCGATCATCGCGGCGGTTAGCTCAAAGCCCTTGGCTTCATCCGTTGGGACGAACACGCAGGAGCCGCCGGCGAAATTCACGACGTCTTTGAACGTGACCCAGTACGGCGTCGGGATTACTACTTCGTCGCCCGGGTTGAGCACGGCCTGAGTGATGTTGAAGATGGCATGCTTTGCGCCCACCGTGACGATACATTCGTTCGGCTTATAGTCCGTTCCGAAGTCCTTGGCGTGGCTTTCGCAGATGGCCTTCTTCAACTGCATGATTCCGGAAGCGGCCGTATACTTTGTGAGGTTCGCTTCCAGGGCGCGCACGGCGGCCTGTTTGATGTTATCCGGAGTCGGAAAGTCGGGCTCGCCGGCTCCGAAATCTACCACGTCCACGCCTTCCGCGCGGAGCTTATCTGCGTCAGCCGCCACTTTCATGGTGGAAGACACGCTGATTCGAGAGATACGTTCTGCGATCGGATTTCCGACTGCCTGCATAATGTCGATTACACTCCCTTGCTAATGTTCTTCATGGACATTCGGCTGCGCATGCGCGCCTCAACCGAAAGCGGCGCCAGCCCGGAGATGTTGCCGCCCAGGCTGAAGACCTCTTTCACCAGCCGCGAACTGATGAACGAGTACGCTTCGTTGGCCATCATGAATACGGTTTCGATATCCGGCCGCAAGCGCCGGTTCATCAGGGCCATCTGCAACTCGTATTCGTAGTCGGATATCGCGCGGATGCCGCGCAGCAGGACCGTAGCGGAACTCTCCGCGGCGTGCTGCACCAACAGGCCGTCGAAGGAATCAACTTCGACGTTGGCGTATGGAATTACGACTTCACGAAGCATCTCCACGCGCTCTTCGACGGAAAATAGGGGATCTTTGCTGGCGTTGCGCAGCACGGACACGATGAGGCGGTCGAAGAGACGGGACCCGCGTTGAATCAGATCCAAATGGCCGTTCGTCATCGGGTCAAAAGAGCCCGGATAGAGAGCGACCGTAAAGCGCGGCTGTTGAGGTTGATGATTATTCACTTTGCGGACCGACGTTACAATTCTACCCAAATCGGCGACGCGGCGGGCGCGGGGCTATTACAATCAATTCGAGGGCTGGAGCTTTGCGAAAGATCCTGGTGACGGGCGGGGCGGGTTATATCGGGTCTCACACGGTGCGGGCGCTGCTCGACCGCGGCTGCGACGTGGCGGTAGCGGACAATCTATCGAAAGGGTATCGCGAGAACGTTCCGGCCGGCCGGCTGCATGAATTGGACATCAACGACGGCGCGGCATTGAGCGAACTGATGCGGCAGGCGCAGTTCGACGCGGTCGTACATTTCGCCGGGTATATCGCCGTGGGCGAATCCATGCGCGAGCCGGGCCGGTACTTTGAGAACAATGTGGGCGGTTCGCTTTCCCTGCTCTCGGCGATGAGCGAGGCTGGAATCCGGCGTATCGTGTTCTCGTCCACGGCGGCGGTGTATGGGAACCCGGCGGCCACGCCAATAGAAGAAGATTTTCCGATTCAGCCGCTCAGCCCGTACGGCGAATCGAAGGTCATCGTGGAGCGCATGCTGCGCTGGTTCGACGAGATTCATGGAATCGCCAGCGTGTCTCTGCGCTACTTCAACGCGTCCGGGGCCGACCCCGAGGGGCGTCTGGGCGAGCTGCACGACCCCGAGACGCATTTGATTCCACTAGTTCTGCGCGCGGCGATAACGGGCGAGCCGATCACGATTTTCGGCAATGACTACGATACGCCTGACGGCACGTGCATTCGCGACTATATCCACGTGAACGACCTGGCACAGGCCCACATTCTGGCGCTCGAATACCTGATGGCGGGCGGGGCCACGGAGCAGTTCAACGTGGGGACGGGCGCGGGGTACAGCGTGATGGATATTATCCGCGCCGTGGAACAGGTTACGGGGAAGAAGGTCCCTTACGTGATCGGGCCGCGGCGGCCGGGCGATCCGGCGGCCCTGGTGGCGGCTTCGGAAAAACTGCGGCAAACGCTGAGATGGAAGCCGGAGTACCGCGACCCGGTGACGATCGTGGAGCATGCCTGGAACTTTGCCCGGCGCCGCGGGCATGGGCGCTAGCGCGATCCAGCCAGTACGTCGGCGTAGTAGCGTTCGTACATCGGGATGATCTTATCCGAGCAGTATCGCTCGGCGGCATTCCAGCGGCCGGCTTTGGACATGCGGTAATGCAGGTTGTCGTCGGTGAGGAGTGACGTCACCCGCGCTGCCTGCGCCGGGACATCGCCGACGGCTTCGAGAAAGCCGTCCTCACCGTCGGTAACCACTCCAGGGAGCCCGCCTACGCGCGTGGTTACCGGCACTACGCCGCAGGCCATGCCCTCTAACGCCACCAGACCGAAGGACTCGTTTTCGCTGGGCAGCAGCAAGACGTGAGCCATCGGAAGAATCCGCTCCACATGGTTCTGCTTGCCCATGAACGTGATGTGCCGCTCCACCTTGAGCTGATGAGCCAGATGCTCCGCTGCGCCCCGGTCGGGGCCGTCGCCCACCATCAGAAGATGCGCCGGCGTGTTCTTGCGAACTTCGTGCAGGATGTGAATGCAATCCGCCACGCGTTTTACGGGGCGGAAATTGGAGAGGTGGATGAGTAGCTTCTCTCCGTTGGGGGCATAATCCGAGGCGCCCTTTCTGGCGTTATCCGGCTGATAGAGTTCGCAGTTTACGAAATTGGGAATGACGCGAATCTCGTTAGAGACGTCGAACACCTCCACGGTGCGCCGGCGCAGGTACTCGCTGATGGCAGTGACTCCATCGGAGCGCTCGATAGAGAATTTCGTAATGGGGAAATACGATGCGTCGGAGCCGACCAGCGTAATATCCGTGCCGTGGAGCGTGGTGATGAAAGGCAGGCGCCGTTTTGCGGCCATCATTTGCTGCGCGAGCATCGCCGATATCGAGTGCGGCACCGCATAGTGCACGTGTAGCAGGTCGAGCTCGTAAGATTCGGCGACCTCGGCCATGCGAGAGGCCAGGGCCAGGCAATACGGCGGGTACTGAAACAGCGGATAGGTGGAGACTTCAACTTCGTGATAGTGGATGCGCGGGATCCCCGGGTCGAGACGAATGGGATTGGAATAGGTGATGAAGTGGACCTGGTGGCCGCGAGCCGCAAGCTCCATTCCCAATTCGGTGGCGACGATGCCGCTGCCTCCGTACGTCGGATAGCACGTAATGCCTATGTTCAAAGGGCCTCCACAGAATCAGTCTTGCGCGAAAAGACGGGCGCGCGGCCGGCCGGAACGCCGGCAATATGTAATCGCGTTCGCCTCATTGCAGGTGGATGCTGAACTTCATCCCAACCCCGCGCCCCGGGCGCGATTCCAGCATCATATCCGCGTTCAACGATCTCGCTCTGCGCTTCAGGCTGGCCGGGCCGAGGCGGAGCAGTTCGAGCTCCTCCAGGGAATAGGCGCCTGAGAAGTTGAAGCCGCAGCCGTTATCATCGACGGAGAGTTCCAGGTCGCGGTCCGTCTTCTTAAGCCCGACCGCCACGCGTGTGGCGCCGGCGTGCTTCTGGACATTGTGCAGAGCCTCGCGGAGCATCTGAATCACTTCCAGGCTGGTCTCGCGGGGCAATCCGAACGGGGTGTCCGCGCCGACAACCGCGACGGGGATTCCGCTTTCCTTCTGGAAGGCTTCGGCAGTGCGCCTGGCGGTGGCCGCGAAGTTCGCGCCATCCACGTCCAAGGGCCGCATGCTGTTCAGGAATGCGCGCAAATCGCGCACTTGTCCCTGAGCCAGCGATTGGAGCTGTTTCAGGTCCTCCATCCCGGCGTTGGAATCGCGTTCCAGGAGCTTCCGCACAATTTCCAGGCGCATCTGAAGGCTGATGAAACTCTGGAGCGGGCCGTCGTGAAAATCGGAGGCGATACGCTGCCGCTCGAGTTCGCGCGCCTTATCGGACGCCTTGTGGGATTCCTTCAGTTCCTCCCGAAGATGCTCCAGCGCGGCCGCCTGGCGGCGCTTGTGCAGCGCGAACGCGCAGGCGAGGATTCCGGCGAGAGCCACGGTCTGTTCGCCCGGCCCGTACGGGGGGTTGGGGGCCACGGCGCAAAGCGCTCCAGTGGCTACGCTGACCAGGGCCACTTCCACCGGGCCGTGAAACGCCAGAGCTTCGGTGAGCAGGAAGAGCAGGAAGATGAAGGGGGCCCACGCGAGCCTGCCGCCGCTGTAGCCCATCAGCGCCATCAGGTAAACGGTATCGACGAACAGGGCCAGCAACCCCAGCGCGCCTCTCTGCCCAAACCCGCGCACGGCAAGTATCAGCGCATAGATAAGAAATCCGCCCAGGACGGCGAGCCAGGCTGGGGGCGCGTCCAGATAGTGGTACGCAGCAAAAATGCCGCCGGCCGCCAGCAGGACGCGCGTGCCCGCGACGAGTTCCGCCCAACCGAGTTTTCTGAATGTCAGCACGGGCTATTTCCGGTAAAGGTAGAGCGTGTGGCTGCGGCCTTCGCCGTCATCGGCGATGTTCAGCACTTTTTCAGGCGTCCAGTTCTTGAACTCGAAATCGTGCGACACCACCCGCGCTCCTTTCTTAATTTGGGCGTCCAGCAGAGGCTGGACCTTATCGATAAAACCGGGAAAGAGGTATACGGCGACCACATCCGCCGAACTGTAATCCTCCTTCAAGAGGTCGCCGTTTATGATATGCGCGGTCTTCCCCAGGCCCAGTTTCCCTATCTTTTCCGTGCTGAGGCGGGCGAGATCCTTATCCAGTTCCACGCCGACGGCGTTGGCGCGAAACTTCTGCGCCGCCATGATCACGATCCTACCGTCGCCCGACCCGAGATCGAAGAGCTTTTCGCCGGCCTTCAGCCCGCTGAGTTGCAGCATCTGCCGCACGATGGTCTCCGGAGTCGGGTAATAAGGCGCCAGTTTCTCGGCGTCCTGCGCGGTAAGAATGCCGGCCCACAGACAGACCAGGAGTAAACGTCGCATTTCACGTCCGCTATCAATTTTACACTCGCGGCGGCGGCAAGGCCGGTAATGAAACTAAAGATACGGCATTCAGGCGTCTCAGGCCATACCAGAGAGCACCTCTTCGAGAATGCCCCGTACGAGCGCGACTTTGAATTCGTTATCGCCGAACGGATTTGCGTCCTTGACGGCAGCCGCGGCAGCCGCGGCAATTGACTCATCGCCCAGGCGTTTGCCTGCCAGCGCCTGTTCGGCAGCGGCGGCTCTCCACGGCGCCGGAGCCACGCCGCTTAGAACGATGCGAGCGGATTGAACCGTGTCCGCCGATTTGGTAAGCACGACGGCGGCGCCGGCCAGCGCGAAATCGAACGCTCCGCGCTCGCGGACCTTGCGGTAGACGCTCCGCGTACCGGGCCGCGGCGCGTCCAAAGAGACCTCGGTAATGAATTCTCCCGGGGCGAGGACGTTCTCCTTCAGCACGCTTTCCTTTGGGAGCACGAAGAAGGAAGCCAGGGGAATGGTGCGCACACCCTTCGGCCCGGCAATGGTCACCTTGGCGTCGAAGGCGACCAGCGCGGCGGCCGTATCGGAGGGATGCACCATCGCGCAACGGTCCCAGCCGAAAATGGCATGGTTCTGGTTCTCGCCGGACATGGCGAAGCATTGGTCACCGCTCTTGCGGAGGCACTGAAAGTCGCCGCGGAAATACCAGCAGCGCGGCCGCTGGCAGAGATTGCCGCCGATGGTCCCCTGGTTGCGAAGTTGCGGGCTTGCGGCGGCGGCCGCGGCCTGCGCCAGGGCCGTGTAGTTCTCCGGCAGTTGCTTGTTCTCGGCGATCTCCGTGAGGGTAGTGAGGGCGCCGATCCGGAACCCGCCCCCCGGCTTCGGGCCGATGCCCTTCAGTTCCTTGATGCCGTTGATGCTCACCACAGTCTCGGCCGCCAGAATCCCGTTCCGAAGGCAGACCAGAAGGTCCGTGCCGCCGGCGAGAATACGGGCGCCAGGGCGTGCCGCCGCGGTGACGGCCTCTTTAATTGACGAAGCTCGTACGTATGAAAATTTCCGCAGCATGGCTTACCCCTTCCTCTGGGCCAGCGCCATCAGAACCTTCGCAGGCGTAATCGGCCCTTCTTTGATACGAACGCCCGTGGCGTTGTAGAAAGCGTTGGCGACGGCCGTAGCAACCGGAATGGTGGCCGGTTCTCCGAGGCCTTTCGTGCTGGTGGTATCGCACTCGTGGTCGTGCAAATCGATCGGCATGACGTCCAGATCGGGCGGTATGTCCTTAGAGGTCGGTATCTTGTAGTCGTACCAATTTGAATTCACCATTGTGCCGGTGTTGGAGTCCACTACGCGGCGCTCGGTGGTGGCATAGCCGATGCCCTGGGTCATGCCTCCCAAGCATTGGTTTGCGAATGTGGCCGCATTCATCACACGCCCGCTATCGTGCATGGCCAGCATGCGAACCACGCGCACTTCGCCGGTTCTGGTATTCACTTCGACCTCGGCAAAGTGCGTCGAGAAGGGACGCACCGATTTATCCGTGGGGTTCGGTCCGCGGATGCCCACGCCCACGAGCACCTGTTGGGTCTGCAGGGTCCGCAGTTCCCGCGTGGTCACTTTGGGCGACCCGCCGGGGCCGGAGATTTCGGTATCCTTCAACGTCAGTGACTCGGCCGGAACCTTCAATTGCTCGGCCGCCAGCGCGAGAAGCTGCCGCTTTACGTCGAGCGCAGCGGCGCGCACTGCGGGGGAATCGGAGGCAACGGTCTTGCTGCCTCCGCTGGCGCTGGTGTACTGAGTGGTTCCCGTATCGGCCCACTCGATCCCAATCCTCTCCAAAGGTACGCCGAGCTCTTCGGAAACTACCTGAGCCATCACGGTCTTGGTCCCGGTGCCGAGGTCGGCGGCCCCCATATTCAGGTTGACGCTGCCATCCAGGTAGTAGCGGACGATCGCGGTGGATGGCGGGCGGCCGGGCGATCCCCACATGCCGCTGGCTACTCCCACGCCGCGAAGCAGAGGACCCTTGCCCTTGGCGCGGGCGCGCGCTTCTGCCCAGCCAAACGCCTTGGCGCCTTCCGTGAGCAACTGAGGGATGCCGGCGGAGGTGTAGGGCTTCTGCTCCACCTGGCACATGGGGGAATAATTCTTGAGGCGCAGATCGATGGGGTCCATGCCGAGCTTCTCGGCCAACGCATCCATCATCTGTTCGAGCGCCCAGTTCCCCTGGGGGAAGCCAGGGGCGCGGAATGCGCGGGCGGGGCCCATCGGCGTCATCGCCGAACGCTCCACCACGTGGATGTTGGGGCACTTCCAAAGATCCTGCACCTGATATCCGGCGTTGGATCCGCCCGGGTATCCGCCGACCTCGCCCACGCCAGTGAACTCCAGGGCGGTGAGCGTGCCGTCCTTCTTGACGCCAGCTTTGAGCGTCATTGCGTGCGCGGGGCGGTTGCCTACACAGAGGAAGCTCTCCTCACGCGTCAGGAATAGCTTGACCGGGCGACTCGTCTTCCTCGCCAACAAGGCGGCCATTACGGTGTATTTGCTGAGGGACAGCTTGGCGCCGAACCCCCCGCCCATGTAGTGGCCGATCACGCGTACCTTGCTCAGAGGCATCTTCAGCAGATTGGCCAGCGAGTTCTGAACCGGGAACACGCCTTGCGTGGTATCCCAGACGGTGAGCTCGTCTCCATCCCACTTGGCCACGGAGCCAAAAGTTTCGAGCGGGGTGTGAATCTGGGTGGGCGTGCGATAGGTTTCTTCCAGAACCAGATCGGCTTCGGCGAATCCCTTGGCGACATCTCCGCGGGTCACGTTCACGGGATTGGCGGCTAGGTTTCCGCCGTCGTGCAAGGGCGGGGCGTCGGACTTCAGCGCGGCCTCGAAATCGGTGGTGAACTTCAATTGCTCGTATTCCACCCGCACCTGGCGCACGGCATCCCAGGCCTGCTGTTGGGTTTCGGCGACGATCACGGCCACTTCCTCGCCGGCGAAGCGGCAATGGGTGTCGAAGAGGCGGCTGGCGCTTCGCCCGCCGGGAGCGCCGTACCAGGGAATGTTGGCTTCCTTATCGGCATCGCTGAGGGCGGCGCGGACGCCGGGCATGCGCAGCGCTTCGCTCAGATCGACCTTCTTGACGTTGGCGTGCGGGTACGGGCACCGGACGGTGGCCCCGTACAGCATATCGGGAAGGTACAGGTCGAGCGAGTAGGTGGCCTTCCCGCTCAGCCGCTCATCGCCATCCACGCGGGGAATTGGCTTCCCCACGATAGTGGTTTCACCCCAGGGTTTTGGCGTGGCATCCGGCATGGCTCACCTCACCGCTTTCTTAAGCTCCGCGGCACGCTGGGCGGCGCGGTAGATATTGGGATAGGCCCCACAGCGGCAGAGATTGCCGCTGATGCCCTCCCGAATCTGATCCATCGTGGGGTCCGGGTTCTTGCGGAGCAACGCTTCGACGGACATGATCTGGCCGGGCGAGCAGAAGCCGCACTGGTAGCCGTCTTTTTCCCAGAAAGCCTGTTGCACGGGGCCAAGTTGCTCGCCCTGCATCAGTCCCTCCAGGGTGGTGATCTGAGTCCCCGCGGCTTCGAGAGCGAGGGTGACGCAGGCGTATCGCGCGACGCCATCGATCAGAACCGTACAGGCTCCGCACTCGCCGCGCTCACAGCCCTGTTTCGTGCCGGTCATGCCAAGGCGATCGCGGAGGACTTGGAGCAGCGTCCAGCGCGGCTCCACCATGAGCGCATGGTCGTGACCGTTCACGTTCAAGGTCAGTTTCACCATGTCCGGGGTGATTTCCTGCCTGGGCGTTTGGGCTTCGGCTATGTGCACCAGCAGAGTGGTTTCGGCGGCGCCGACGGCAACCGTGCCGATAAAGCCGCGGCGGCTTAAATCGATCCGTTCGCGATCGTTATTCTTGGGATCGTCCATATGTCGACTCCTCGGGACGGCGGAGCGAGCGAGCAGAAAAGCCGCCCGTAATCGGGTTTCAGATAATACGACCGTATTGTAATGCCGTTCGGGGGCGCGCGAAGCGGCGAAGTGGCGGTTTAGGAGGGCACCTAGGCGTCTGGGGGCCACGGTGAGCGGCAGCGAGACATTCCGTTGCGTGAAAGTGCGAAACGAAGCCATTCCAAGGGGCGGAGATTTCAGCGGGCGGAACGAATGGTGCTTTTATTTTCATAGGGATGGACTCGATTGCGCGCCCGGGTGGAGCACGCTGCGCCGCCGGCGCGGGCGGCAAAACGAAGCCATTTGAGGCGGGTTTTCCCTCGGCGGCGCGGGGACCGGTGGATTTGGCCGCGTTGCGGCGGCTTGCTGCGATTTGACGTTTAGCGGCCATGGCTTCTCGACCAAGAGGGTAGCAGAGGAGCAGGCGAGGGCGACGGCGACGGTTGGGGTAAGTAGCTGGAGGTGAGTGGGTTAGCGACGACAGATCAGACGTGACACAGCTCAACCGGGATGCGGCTCCCAGTGGGGAGGGCAATCCTGCCCGCCGCCGGGTCTTAGCCGCCATTTCTCACCAATTTATGGCAAAAGGCCGTCTTTCATGGCATAACTGAGTTTCCACACAGCAGTTAACGCCAAAGAGAGAACGGCCTTTGCTATGACAGAGTGTAGCCAATCCGAGT
>CAIYHG010000130.1 GCA_903925975.1 uncultured Acidobacteriia bacterium
GCGAGTTCGCCGGTGGTGATGATGTCGCCGTTCACCTTCGCGACGATTAGCTCGACGACCTTGACATCGCTCGCCATGAGCGACCAGGCGAGAAACGAGAGAAGTGCCAAACGAATACTGACTGCCATGTCCTTATTGTAACCGCACACAGGCCCACGAGTAGGACAGCCCTTCAGCCTGTCCCCACTGCCAGCCCTTGCAGGCATTCCCGCAGACCGCTCAGCAACTCGCCGGGTGCGGTCCCCGCCGTTGCCGGCAACCGAAGCACTCCGGCCGGCGTGAACTGCGCCCCCTGCGTGCGCCGCACCAGATCCATCAACCGCGCCGGATCGATCCGCGATTCCGGGTGGAATTTCAGGTTTAGAAATCCCTGCCGCCGTTCCACCGATTCCACGCCCAACTTCTGCGCCTGCGACTTCAGCACCGAGAATTCGATCAGCTCCGAAACCGCCGCCGGCGGCGGCCCGTACCTGTCTCGCAACTCCGCCAGAATCTGCCCGGCCCTTTCCCGATCCGAGGCCTCCGCAATTCGCTTGTACGCCCGCAACCGCTGGTGCTCCTCGGACACGTACTCGGTAGGGATGCGGATGTCCAACCCCAGGTTCATGCTGGTCCGCACTTCCAGGGGCACCTCCTCCCCCTTCAACTCCATCACGGTCTCTTCCAGCAGCTTCAAATACATGTCGAATCCAACCGAGTTGATGTGCCCGTGCTGTTCCCCGCCCAGCAGGTTCCCCGCTCCCCGCAGCTCCAGGTCGAGCGCCGCGATCTTGAATCCCGCCCCCAATTCGCTGAACTCCTTCAACGCCGCCAGTCGCTTCCTCGCAATCTCGGTCAGTTCCTTCAAGGGGGGCACCAACAGGTAAGCGTAGGCCCTCCGATTCGACCGCCCTACCCGCCCGCGAAGCTGATAAAGCTCGGAAAGTCCATAATTTTGAGCATTATCTATTACCATAGTATTTGCGAGCGGAATGTCTAGGCCATTTTCGATAATTGTAGTACATAGCAGCATGTCGTAGTCGTGCCGCATGAAAC
The DNA here is from genome assembly GCA_903925975.1 of uncultured Acidobacteriia bacterium. Lineage (GTDB taxonomy): Bacteria > Acidobacteriota > Terriglobia > Bryobacterales > Bryobacteraceae > BOG-224. The sequence continues at coordinate 1,036 of CAIYHG010000130.1, forward strand.
CCAACATCGCCTTCTCCAGTTGCCCCTCGCTCATCTGACCGTGGCCCACCGCAATCCGGCAGTTCGGAACCAGTCGCTGGATTTCGGCGGCCCGCTCCCAGATGGACTCTATCCGGTTGTGTACGAAATACACCTGCCCGCCTCGGCCGATCTCCTGCTCGATGGCGGTTCGGATCACACCCTGATCGAAAGGCGCCACCACCGTGTGGATGGCCAACCGGTCCTTGGGAGGCGTCTCGATCACCGACATGTCGCGCAGCCCCAGCAGCGACATGTGCAGTGTGCGCGGGATCGGCGTGGCAGTCATCGTCAGGGCATCGACGTTCTTCCGGATCTGCTTCAGCCGTTCCTTGTGGCGCACGCCGAAGCGCTGCTCCTCATCCACGATCATCAGGCCCAGGTCGCGGAACTCGACATCCTTCGACAGAATGCGGTGCGTGCCGATCACGATATCGACCTTGCCCTCGGCCAGGTCCGCGAGCACGGTCTTGCGGTCGTTCAAGGACACGAACCGGCTCAGCATCTCGACCCGCACCGGAAACGGCGCGAACCGCCTCTTAAACGTCTCGAAGTGTTGGAAGCAGAGCACGGTCGTAGGCGCCAGCACGGCCACCTGACGCCCGTCTCCAAGCGCCTTGAAGGCCGCGCGCATGGCGACCTCCGTTTTCCCGAATCCCACGTCGCCGCA
>CAIYHG010000131.1 GCA_903925975.1 uncultured Acidobacteriia bacterium
GACGATTTCTGCTTGCGAGGAATACCCATCGTCCCAGTAGCAGCAATTCTGCACCCAAATGGTGAAACGCCGCACTCCGCCGCACCTGCGCCCCGCTCTCATTCCGCTCGACTCCGATTTACCTTACGGACGGATCAGGGGCGTACGCTTCCCCTCACCGGCGGGCTGGCGCGTGCTATCACTAGAACTGGAATGGATCGCATTGGACGATACAAAATCGTTCGGGAACTGGGGCGCGGAGCCATGGGCGTGGTGTATCACGCCATCGACCCCAACATCGGACGGCCCGTCGCCATCAAAACGATCCAACTCGGGGGCAAGCCCGAAGACCGCGAACGGATGCGCGACCGCCTGTTTCGGGAGGCCCGTTCGGCCGGCATCCTTTCCCACCCCGGCATCGTCACAATCTACGACGTGGATCAGCAGGGCGATCTGGCCTACATCGCCATGGAGTACGTGGACGGCGCGACGCTCGACCATCTGATAACACCGGACCAGGCGCTCGCGCCCGAGCGCATTTTCAACATCCTGGCCCAGATCGCGGCCGCGCTCGATTACGCCCACCACAAGGGAATTGTCCACCGCGATATCAAGCCCGCCAACATCATGATCGCGGCCGACGGCACGGCGAAGATCACCGATTTCGGCATCGCCAAGATTACGTCATCCGAGCAATTCACGGTGACGGGCGCCATCGTGGGAACCCCGCACTACATGTCTCCCGAGCAGGTGCAGGGTAAGAAACTCGACGGCCGCTCGGACCAGTTCTCTCTAGCGGTAATGGCGTTTGAACTGCTCACGGGGGACAAACCCTATCCCGGCGAGAGCCTGACTACCGTGGTCTACCGCATCGTGGCCGAGGAGCCCGTGCCGCCGCGCCAACTAAACCCAAGCCTCGCCGGCCCCATCGAAGCCGTCCTGAAGAAAGGGCTGGCAAAGAAGCCCGGGCTCCGGTATCGCACGGCGCAGGAGTTCGTGGACGCACTTGAAAAGGCGTGTGCTGCGACGCGCGGTTGGAGGCCGATGCCTCGCGGCAGCGGGCTTGGCGCGGCAACCGCAGTGGACGCCGCCAAGCCGCCGGCGCCGCCCGCAAGACCCGTGCCGAAGGGGGAGGCGGCGACTGAGAAACCCGCGCCCAAGAGTAAGTTTGCCTTCCGCGCCTTTCTGTTCGCCACGCTGCTTGCCGCAGTCCTATTGGGATTGAGTGGCTGGCAGGCCGACCCGGCGCTGCCTGAGAAGGTGTGGGACTTTTCCCATCGCATCCCCGCGATTCTGGGCCTGGGAGGGGCCGCGCGCCAGCCTGAGCCGGCGGCCAGCGCTCCTTTTGAAGCGGCTCCGGCGCCCGGCGCCGAAGTGGAGCCGAAGCCCAGCTCGATGCCGCGCCCGGCCGAGCTCCCGGCGCCTGCCGAGGCCGAACCGACGCAACCCGATACCGCCACCAAATCCGCCATCCGCCCCGGCACGCTGCCGGTTGGGATAACCAGTTCGCCCGCGGGCGCACTGGCTACGCTCGATGGCCGTGCGGATGTATCCTGCTCGACGCCCTGCTCGCTCGATGCGCCCCCCGGCCGGCACGCGATCTCGCTGACTATGCAGGGGTATCAACCGGAGCAGCGGGATGTGGACGTAGGGTCGCGCGGAGCCGAGCTTCCGCTGGTAGCGATGCGGGCCTCCTCGGGTACCCTGATGCTCACCAGCCTGCCCGACGGCGCCACCATCACCATCGATGGCCGCCGCATCCCGCAGACCACCCCCGCGCAGATCTCGCTCGCGCCGGGAAATCACACGGTGATGGTGGAGAAGGGCGGGAAGCAGGCGTCCAGTTCAGTAGAAATCCGGAATGGGGCGATGAGCTACGTGAAGGTGGCGCTGCAGTAAGCCTGAGCCAGCGGAATCGGACGCGCAACTGTTATGCCACCCGCAGTCTCGCTACCGTCCCCGGCCTGGATCTTCGTTTGACTGTGATTTCTACGTCGCGTCCGAGTACCAGCAGAAGCCGCATCAACCGCTCTATCGAAAAGCCTGAAAGTTTGCCCTGCTTGAGCGCGGAAACCTTGGGCTGATCGATCCCGAGAATCGCGGCCGCTTGGCTCTGCGTGAGTCGCCGCCGCTGAATCTCCGCGATGATCTTCGCCGCTAATTCGGCTTTCGCCAGCAGCTCATCGGCATGTGGAAGGTTCAAGTCCGCGAAGACATTTCCGGAGCTTGGCGTAAACACTCGATTAGGCATCTTCCCTCTCCTCACTTTCGGGCCAACTTTCGGGCAAGCTGGAGCCTTTGCTCAATCAGGTCCAATTCTCGTTTCGGAGTTGCGATCCCCGCCGTCGACTTCTTCTGGAAGGCATCAAGTACGTAGATCGCTTCTCCCACCTGCGCGACGTACTCTGCAAGGTACGTACCGCTTGGGCCGTCCGCACGTACCTGCCAAACCGATTCCGCGAAGCCGCGCAACATCTTCGCGCTCTCATGCTTCTGCCCAATCTGAGCTTGGTACAACGCGAAACCGAGTTTGGATCGAACCATCGGCGGGAAGCCCGCCAGCCGGTCCAGCGAGTCCGCCAGCCAAACCAACTTGCGCGGCTCTCGCAGCTTCTCGGGCACAGTCCATTATATGCCATAACTGGCATAGCCCGGCGGTCCGGTGACAGCCGACGCCCCCAAACAACCCGAACACCCTCAACCCGATAGCACAACCAAATCCACCCCCGCCCGATTGCCATAACCAGTTCGCCCGCGGGCGCGCTGGCCACGCTGGACGGCCGCGCGGACGTATCCCGCGCGGGGCGGGACTTCCGCTAGAGGCTCCGCGTGCCCATACCGGCCAGTGAACACTTCCGGGACCTCATTAGGCGCGATGCCGTTTGGGGGCGCACAGAAAACCTCGCGTAACGGTGTCATTCTTGCAATTTCGGGTAAACAGGTGTCATTATCCTTGTTGAAAAGAAGCGCCTGGAGCGAGAGGAGGATTTCCTATGCCAACGATGCCGGCAGACGTTGCTGCGGCAGCAAGGCCGCATCCAGCGAACTATGCAGAATTAGCGGGTGCGGAAATGCGCTGCGGCGTCTGCAAAGGGACTTTTTCCAACAACAACCTCTTACGTAACGAAGAGGATGAAACCGGCGGAATCATCTGTCCCTGCTGTGGCGCAACGCTGCATGTCGATTCATCGGTGAGAATCAACACTCCCGTCAAGCGGATCCAGTACGTAGGGGCCGGGGACATTACCTGGCCCAGCTAGGCCCGTTTCCGGAGTTTGCGATAGCTGTGATGATCTCCGCCGCAAGCCTGCGTTCGAGCGGGCGTGGGCTTCACTGACCCTGCCGATTGCGGACCCCTTCGGTCTCGTTCGCGCCCGCATTGTCAAAGGAATTGAACCCCGTTTCCCATTCCCGATCACATCGCGTGAGGATAATGGTTGCTATTGAAGGGCGCAGGAAGGGCGATGGCAACCACATTGAAGAAGCGCACCGAAGCCGATTACTGGACGCTATATTGTGCGCCGCACAAGCGGCGGTGGCTGTTCTATCGGCGGCTGCGATGGGCAATTCTCCGTCACCCTCACGTCAGCCCTGTAAACGGTGGTCCGGCTCGACGGGACATGCGCCACCTCTTTGGCAACGCGGCATCAATCTCGGAGCGTATTTCGTCCCATACAGATTCCGCAAGGACGCCGTAAGCCCAGACAGTGTTCTTCTCCGCAATTCCCGTTTTTCGACAACAACATCGCCGCCGATGAACAGCCATCGGTCAGCGGAGATTCCTAATTCTGGAGTGCGTTCATCTGCTGCGTGCGCACGGTCAGATAGCGCGTGACGCACGTTTTTCGGAGAGCGTCCGAAGTCGCAGCGTCGCATTCGCGAACATATTGCCCGTGCCAAACCAATTGCTCACGCCGGAGCCGGTCGGCTTCCTGTTTTGAGAGTCTCCCAAGTGCGCGGAAATAGGCGAGGGCCATAGCCTTGTCCAGCGCGGCAAGTGAATTAGAGTCGCAAATAAGTATCTCAGTAGGCGATTTGGCAATCGTGCAGTCAAAACTGGGCTCCGTCACTTCGGCTACACTCGTCACGCGCCATTCAGATGAGGCGTCTCGTTCCACCGTGAAGTCAAGCAACGGCATGAAGTAACACTCTGCCGAACCGTGGATTAGGACCGTCCGCTGGTCGACCTGCTTTTTCATTTCCAAGCACATGCCACTGAACCCAAAATTTAGGTAGCCAGAGATGTCGTTCTCGACTTGTCCCAATCGCAGTCTGACCGGGCCACGCCTGTTCGGGTCAAAGCCGATCTTGTACCCTGCACTCTCAGCCGCAACGCGGAGGAACTCACGTACAGCCAGCCATGCTCCGTGCACAGTTGCATCTAGGCCGCCGTCGCACTTCGCGGAAACCAACTCCTCTGTCGCGCGGGGACTCTGCTTCGTTTGGACCGTCCAAATGGCTCCAAGCTCTTCGCAAGTCTCATCCGAAAACATGGTTTTGACAGGCTTCTGGTAATGAATGACGATAGAGCCGTTTCTGGTTGAGAGTGCGACCTGGCCCACTCCTTGACCAGATGGGCCGCTGTGATCCCAGAACACTGAACCCGTCAGTTCACGGCCCGATAAAGCTGATGAAGTCACCATAAGCGTAAACAGCAGGAGGCTGGGCCACTTCAAGGCTGCTGATGCCGACGAGGGTGCTCCGAAACTACAGTGCATTGAATGAATAGCGTATCAGAAGGGACGGCCATGACTCAGATTTGGGCTTAGTGGTCGTGAAGTGGGCATCTCGTACTTCGACTTTCGCGATTGCGGACCCCGTCGATCCGCTTTGCCGCCCGGAATGTCGAAGGAATTGAATCCCGTTTGTCGGCCACACTGCCGTCGCGGACTATTGACGCGGCAGATTGTGGCCGCACCGAAGGCGATGAGCGGCCTCTGTCGCGAGGGTCTGGGTCTCCGCAATGGGGACAAACGAGCACGTGGTGCCGTGATCAGCGTCACGGAATGCAATCGTTGGGAGGTAAAGAAGATGCCCATGGTGCCTTTCGTCGCGGCGCGCCACACGCTAGAATCCGTTCAGTGGCGCGCCTAACTGCAGAGTTCACGATTCCTCTCCCGTCGCCTCTCCTGACCAGCTTCGCGGAAGTCCGCCGATACGACGCCGAAATCGACGGCTTCGATGTCTCTGTGTGCCTATTGCCAACCGACGATGGACGCTGGAAACTCGCGGGGCAATCAACGTGGATTCACGAGGCGAATTTTCTGAAAATCGCGGTGTCGCATGAGGACCGCTTGGATCCGCCAGAAGTCGCGGCCGATCCGACTGGGATGCAGGACTGGACTCCGCAATCAGACTTTCTGGAGGAGCGAAAACCGGGGTACCAGAAAGCCGCATTGATCGCAGTCAATCGCCTGATCCGTTTCTATAAGTACCGCTTGCGCAATCCCTCGTTGCGAGAACTCAGCTTGAGGACCGATGGGTTTGAAGACCCAGCATGGACTGACGGAGCGGGCCGACCGCTCCAAGGAATTAGGTGCATGGGCGTCATCGACGGCGCGAAGCCGTCTCAGTTGGATAGGCTCGGTGCCAGGGAGTTGACGCCACAGGAGGAGCCAGACCTCGAAGAGGCACTGAAAGGTGATCTCACTGTCGAAATACACGAGGAACTGCTGTCTGATGCTCAGGCTGCCATCATTGAGGGGAACTTCCGCCGAGCGGTGCTCGAAATGGCTGTTGCCTGTGAGGTTGCTATCAAGCGCGCATATTTTGGACAATCGACGGCGGCAACCGCGGCATACGAGTACCTGGAAGACAAAGGTGGTATTCGTATTACCCCGATCGAACTAATCAGTGGTGCTGCTCATCGCGCCTTTGGAGAAGGCTTCGAGGATGTCTCACCCGGTGACTATAAGCACATCGATTTTCTGTTTCGGTGCCGCAACAAAGTTGCGCATAGGGCAGATCCGGTCTATCGCGATGACAAGAACGTATTGCATCAGGTCGATGGTGAGGAAATACTGCATTGGTGGGCCTCGGTGGACAGATTGCTCACTTGGCTCAAGCGCCGATAGATGGGCCGGCTTGCGGGAAGGGAAACAGCAAGACCTGCGGGTATCCCCTTTTTCCCCCAAACTTGATGTGTCACGCCCTGCTCGTACTCCCGCGGTTTAGTGGCCGCGAAGTGGCGTTATCGGAAACTTGTAAGCCCCTCAACCGAGCCCCTCCTCCAACGCAAGCCACTCACCCAGCGAGCGGAGGCGCTCTTCAAGGGCTTCGGATTGCCCCAGACCACGTTGTGCGCTTCCTCGCCGATCGACTCAATCCGGCTGCACCTGAGCACGTATTGGCGCTCCGCGTAAAAGGCGTCAGGGTCGACAGTCGTCTCAGCTTTGAAAAGTCGGCTCGACAGCCGATTCTCGAAGCCTGGCGGCTTGCGCCACAAGATTTGGCGCCTGAAAGGCAGCGCTTATTGGGGTCTGCCGACTCCTCAGCCGTCGGAGAACTGCTCGCGAGCGCCGATCGGCACTACGGGCGCGGGCAACTGTGTGGGGAGCGTCCAATTGCGCCGTTCGATGATCGTGCGCGGCTCGTAGGTCTGGCCCGCCGCCAGGCGGCGTTCCTCGCGCCGTACGGTCCATAGCAGCAGGAGGCCCGCGGCGCGCGTGAACATGCGGCTGAGCGCTCCGAACTCCCGGCCTACTTCCTTGCGGAGAGTGTGGACCCTCTCGGCTACGGCTACGTTGGTGTGCCGCAGGTGCTTTTCCATGGCCCAGAGCGCCGCTCCGTATGCGCCGCGCAGTTTGGTGGCTTCCGTGGCGAAACGGGCGCGGACGCGCGGGTCGGAATCGTTTCCGTAACGCAGCCAGCCATCCATAGTTGTCCGGCAGATGCGAAAAATGCTGGGGCCGTTGCTCTCGTAATCGTGCCGGAAAGCCCAATCGAGCCACTTCTTGGAATCCGTGCGGGAAATGGCGGCGTGTTGGAAGTTGAACTTGTCCTGCCCGTGAATATCGGCCAGGTCAACGCCCTCCAGCATGCGCCCTTGTTCCGTCATCTCGGCGAAAAGCGGCGTGCCGGGAACCGGCGTGTAGAGCATGAACTGGTGGAAGTCGGTGTCGTGTGCAACGGCGTGCTCGATCTCGCCCTGAATATTCTCCGGCGTGTGATGCTCCAGGCCCACGATGGTGGAGCCGAGCAGCTTGATGCCGTGTTTCCGCAGTTCCTTCGTGAGGCTCAGCGTATCGGCGCCATTGAGTTTCGAATAGTTTGACTTCGGCGATTCGAGGCCCATCCAGATCCACGAAACGCCCAGTTCCACGAGTTCCCTCATGGTGTACTGGCTGATGGCGTTGGCCGAGGAGAAGACGTAAAGCGACCACGGCTTGTTGTGTTCCTTCATGCGGTCGAGAAGCTGCATCGCGCGGCGCTTATGCAGCAGAAAGTTCTCATCCATCATGAAGAACGACTTTACGCCCATTCTGTCTTCCATCTGGGCCATAACGCCGTATAACTCGTCGCCGGTGTCGTAGAAGTTGAGATACTTGCCCTTGCCGCCAAAAAACGCGGAAGTGGTGCAGAAGTTACAGCCCATCGGGCAGCCCACGGAGGGAATAATTGTAGCCGCGATGCTTCCCTTATCCACCGGCATCTTCAGCCCCAGCGTGCGGGTATCGAAGCCGGAAACGATCTCGGGGTGGCGGATGGGAGCGCTGTCGTCCTCGCCCAGATAGGCGCGCATCCAGGAAATGCCGTCGCCGCGGACAATATGGTCCGCGTCCACCATCTTTTCCAGGCCCGGAATCGCGGCAACGTGGCCGCCGATGATGATCGTCGATTTCGGGGAAACGCGCCGCACGATGCGGCACATCTCGCGCACTTTGCCGACGTTCACGATAATCGACGAGATCCCGACGATGTCGTACTCGTTGGCCGCGAGTTCCGCTTCAAAGCCCTCGCGCGTGGGGAAATCGAGTACCGTTGTGGGCGCAGAGATATTCTGCTGGATCATCAACAGTCCCCAGGACCTATGAAACATGCGGAGCGAAAACGGCCCCTGTTCCCGGGTTACCTGGTTGTGATACAGCTCCATGGGGTTGATCTTGCGGCTTCCAAACTCGTCGTCCTGAGCGTAGGGGCCGAAAACAGAGGAGAGCAGAATACGGGCGCGGGCGCCTTTAGGATGTGGTTGCATTCCGGACTTTCAGTGCCTATAAGCTAGTATAGCAGACCGCTTTGTAGCCTTAGTTTGTTTAAGTTGACTCGCCGCGCACCAAATCTTCGAAGGTTTCGCGCCTGCGGATGATCCGCCACCTGTCGCCCTCCACCAGCACTTCGGGAGCACGAGTACGGGAATTGTAGTTCGAGGAAAGCACGAAGCCGTAAGCTCCGGCGGTGCACACAGCCAGATAATCGCCCGGCATCGCATTGGCCATGAGGCGGTCGCGCGCCATGAAGTCTCCGCTTTCGCAGATGGGGCCTACTACGTCGGCCATCACGAGCGGAAGCGAATTGCGCCGGACGGGGACGACCTCGTGATGCGCGCGGTATAGCGAAGGCCGGATCAGATCGTTCATCCCTGCGTCCACCACAATGAATTCTTTCGCCCCGTTGCGCTTCCGGTACAGCACTCGCGTCAGCAGGGCCCCCGCCGCGCCCACGATCGAGCGGCCGGGTTCGACGATCACCGCCAGTCCGCTCTCCTTCAGACTCGCGTTCATACTTTCGATGAAGCTGCGGATTTCCGGGGTCTTCTCCCCGTGGTGGTAGGCAATGCCCAAGCCGCCGCCGAGGTCCAGATGGTTGATGGGGAACCCGAGCGCGCAGAGGTCTTTCGCCATGGCAATCAGCTTCTGCAACGCGACAAGCAACGGGCTCGGGTCGAGGATCTGCGAGCCGATGTGGCAGCTCACGCCTTCGGCGGATAGATTCAGGAACCGCTGCGACCTTTCGTAGACATCCGCCGCTTCGCGGATATCGATGCCGAACTTGTGCTCGCTCAAGCCGGTGGAGATGTAGGGGTGGGTAGCGGCGTCCACGTCCGGATTGACGCGGATGGAGAAGCCGGCCTTCACGCCGCGGCGCCGGGCAAGCGCGTCGATCAGTTCCAGTTCCGATTCCGACTCGCAATTGAAACTGTGAATGCCGTTGGCCAGCGCGTACTCCACTTCATCGGCCGACTTGCCCACGCCGGAAAAGACGACCTTGGACGGATCGCCGCCCGCCTGAATCACGCGATACAGTTCTCCGGCGGACACGATATCGAAACCCGCGCCGGCCTTGGCGAGAATCGACAAAATGGCCAGCGAGGAATTGGCTTTGACGGCGTAGCAGACCGAATGCGGAAGACCGCTAAGGGCTTCGTCGTAGGCGCGAAAATTGTCGAGGATCGACTGGCTGGAATAAACGTAGGCGGGCGTTCCCACGCGGCGCGCCAGGTCGGCGAGCGGGACCTGTTCGCAATAGAAATCGTTTCCGGAGTACGAGAACATTCTTATGAGGCCAGTATGGCACGCCCCGTCACTCGCCCGCGACAGCGCACAGCGCGGAGATCTCTTGCGCGGTGAGGTGCGAGCCGGCGTGGAGCGGCATGTAGAACCAGGGCGGCATTTCGCCCGACCGCACATCGCGGCAGATCGCCTGCTTGCGACGCGTCTGGCCGGCCGCATCGTACGTGCTCCACGCGGAGAGATTCATGCGCCTGCGCCCGCCCGAAACATCCCTCGCGACAAGCCAGGAAACGGGCGCGATCTTGGCATACCACGGCCATACGGTTTGGTTGGAATGGCAATCGCCACAGGCGCGCGACAGGATCGCGGCGGTCGCAGGCGGCGCGCCGGAGGACTGAGCAAAGCTCTCGGAGGGAACGCTCGATGGATTCGTGCGCGCCGGCCGGTACAACTGCGCGGCCGCAAGCGCAACCACCATCCATAGCAGTACGCGTTTGGTCTGGCGCATCCGTCCCGCCTCCATCCCGCCATTATAGGGCGCAACCCGGGCCTGAGCCGCGCATGGCGCACCAACGAATAGAGGGCTGGCACGCTTGTGGCCATCCCCTGCTACTCAACCTTTCGCGCACAGAAGTGCGCGAGACGGCAGTGGGCTGCGCCGCTAGTCTACGAGTGTTGCCAGTTGCGCATCCAAATCCGCCAAGGCTTTCTCCATCAAAGCTCTATAGCGGGGGTTTTGGGTTGCGCTAATTTCCCGCACCACTCTGGTGCGGGAGAGACGGATCGATTCCCGTCGGCGTATGAGTTCGAGTCTGCCCGGATCGGGCATGGGTTCCAAAGTGGCGCTGTGCCTGGATTTGGCCTTCTCGTCGATCTGCGCCTCGACCGACTTACTTTCCCAACCTCTGGCCATACCTTAATGGTACGCCCCGAGGAGGCGCAAGTACTAATCGCGATTGGCCCGCGTCTTGCGTACCGGGCGCGGCGTCTGATGGCGGGCGCTGGGAATGCGCCGCCTACCCCGCTGAATTGTAGTGCGCCGGGTAGTACTATGGGCCTTACCCAAAACACTGGAGAATCCAATGGATTCCAACGGCGGCCGGAAGAACGCATCCCAACCTCTCTCCCTGCTCATATTGTTGTTCGCCGGAAGCGGCTGTTCCGCGCTGATCTACGAGATCGTCTGGTTCCAACTGCTGCAGTTGGCGATCGGCTCGACTTCGGTTTCCATGGGCGTGCTGCTGGCCACGTACATGGGCGGCCTTTGCCTTGGCTCGGTGGCCCTGCCGCGGCTGAAGTTGCGGCAGCACCCACTCCGCGTCTATGCGGCGCTCGAGGCCGGCATCGCGGTGTGCGGGCTGCTCACGCTGGCCGTTCTGCCGCTGGTGGTTCGGGTCTATTTCGCTGGCGCCGCTCACGGGCTGGGCGGAATGCTGTTGCGCGGGCTGGTCTGCGCCATCTGCCTGCTGCCGCCGACGGCCCTGATGGGAGCCTCGCTGCCCGCAATCGTTCGCTGGACCGAAGGAAGCCCGCGCGCGGCCACGTCCTGGGGCTTGCTCTACGGCGGAAACACCGTGGGGGCCGTGTTCGGCTGCCTGCTGGCCGGGTTCTACCTGCTGCGAATGTACAACACCACCACCGGAACGCTGGTTGCGGCGGCCATCAATCTGGCCGTGGCGGGCATCAGCTTCGCGGCGGCGGCGCGAATCCCGCGCGTGATGAAGGCTGAGGAAGAAGGCCAGACCCCGCAGGAGCCGGTTCGCGCGGTTGACGCCTCCGAGGACGGAAGCCGCTGGCCCATTTACGTGACGATCGCGCTTTCGGGAGCCGGAGCGCTGGGCGCCGAAGTGGTGTGGACGCGGCTGATGGGGTACCTGCTGGGCGTGACGGTGTACAACTTCTCGGTGATTCTGGCGGTGTTTCTGATCGGCCTCGCACTGGGCAGCCTGGCGGGTTCGTGGATTCTGCGGTCGGCATCGCCGCGCGCGGCGCTGGGCTGGTGCCAGATACTGCTGGCGGCCGGAATCGCGTGGACCGCTTACATGATTTCCGATTCCCTGCCCTTCTGGCCCATTGACCCCATGCTGACGCTCAACCCCTGGCACATGTTCCAGCTCGACATGGTGCGGTGCCTGTGGGCGATCCTGCCACCTGCGCTGCTGTGGGGCGCCAGTTTTCCGCTGGCGTGCGCGGCGGCGGCACGGCCCGGCGAAGACCCGGGGCGCGTGGTGGGCGGCATCTACGCGGCCAATACGCTGGGCGCAATCGCGGGCGCGCTTCTCACCAGCCTGGCGCTGATTCCGTGGATCGGCGCCCAGCAGACCGAGCGGCTGCTGCTGATTGTGGCGGCAGCGAGCGGACTATTCACTCTGATTCCGCATTTCCGGCGGACGCAATCGCGGCTCGGGCCGGCAGCGCTGGTAGCTGCCATGGCAGGGGCGATTGCGCTGCTCTCTCTCATCCACCCAATCCCAGGGAAACTGATCGCCTACGGGCGGAAACTGATGACGTCGAGCGGCGACGTGGTGTACGTGAGAGAGGGCAGAAACTCGACCGTGGCTATTTCGAAGTGGCCTGACGGCTCGACTGAAGTGGACGTCAACGGCCATGTGGAAGCCACTACGGAACCGTTCGATATGAAGCTGCAGCGCACCGTGGGGCACCTGCCGGGAGTATTACAGAAGGCGCCGCGCTCGGTGCTGGGCATCGGTTTTGGCGCGGGCGTTTCGGCGGGAACGTTCACTACGTATCCCACCATCGAGAAGATCACGATCTGCGAGATTGAGCCGGTGATCCCGCCCACTTCGTCTCAATACTTCGGCAAAGAGGATTATCGCGTTTTCTACAATCCCAAGACGCACATGGTGTGGGACGACGCCCGGCACTACCTGATGACTACCACGGAGAAGTTCGACATCATCGCCTCCGATCCGCTGGACGTTTTCGCCAAGGGAACCGCGGCGCTCTATTCGCGCGAATATTTCGAAGCCGTGAAGCGCCGGCTCAACCCGGGCGGCATGTTCTCGCTCTACGTTCCGCTGTATGAAAGCGATGAGCAGACCGTGCGCAGCGAGATCGCCACGTTTTTCGAGGCCTTCCCAAATGGAACGCTGTGGGCGAATACGATTGAGGGCCGCGGGTACGACATGGTCTTCCTGGGGCAGGTGGAACCGTTGAAGATCGACGTGGACGCCGTGGAAGCGCGTCTGGCCCAGCCCTCGTACGCGAACGTGGCCGAATCGTTGCGGGAGATCGGGATCTTTTCGGCGCTCAATCTCTTCGCCGATTTCGCCGGCCGCAAAGCGGATATGGACCCGTGGCTGAAGGGGGCCGAGATCAATACCGATAGCGACCTTAGGCTACAGTACCTGGCGGGGTGGGGCATTAACTCCAACAAGGCCGATGCCATCTATCAGAAGATGATTGCGTACCGGCAGCCTCCGATCGGCATCTTCACGGGATCGCCCGAGAAGGTGCAGGCGCTGATGATGGGGATTTGGCGGTAAATCGGGGGCGACTGCGACTGGTTCCGCTCACGATAGAATCGTGGTCATGGGTTCCACGCCGCCGCGCTTCGACCGCGTTGTTCGAAGCAGAACGGTTCTTGCCACGCTGGGGGCAATCGCTTTTGCCGCCGGCCTGATCGGTACGCACGCGCTAAGGGCGCAACAATCGAACGCCGCGCCGCCCACGGCTTCCGGCCCAACGGGCGCCGCCGCAAGCGACATCCCATCGAAGTTCACCGTTCCAACGGCGGAGTTCGATTACGTCAAGCGCGAAGAGATGATCCCCATGCGCGATGGCGTGAAGCTTTACACCGTCATCGTGATCCCCAAGGGCGCGAAAGACGCGCCCTTACTGCTCACGCGCACCCCTTATAGCGCGGCCCGGCGCACCTCGCGGAATATCAGCACGCACATGCTCGCCATTCTGCCGCAGGGGGACGACGTGTTCGTTGGCGCGGGATACATACGCGTGTTCCAGGACGTGCGGGGCAAATACAAATCCGAGGGCGATTACGTAATGACGCGCCCAGTCCGCGGCCCTCTGAACAACACGGCCACCGACCACGTGACGGATGCATACGACACTATCGACTGGCTGGTAAAGAACGTTTCCGAGTCGAACGGGCGCGTGGGCATGCTGGGCTCTTCGTATGAAGGGTTCACTGTGGTGATGGCGCTGTTAGGCCCGCATCCGGCGCTCAAGGTGGCGGCTCCCGAAAGCCCCATGGTGGATGGCTGGATGGGCGACGATTGGTTCCACTACGGCGCTTTCCGCAACACCAACCTGGACTACTTCCTGGAGCAGACTGTAAAGCCCGACGGAGGCGATGCCGTGGTGCGCGAAGCCTACGACGATTACGACGTCTTCCGCCGCGCCGGTTCCGCCGGAGACTACATTCGCGCCCACGGCCTGGAACAATTGCCGTGGACGCTCCGGGTTCTCGAACATCCGGCGTACGATGCTTTCTGGCAGGGGCAGGCGCTCGATAAGCTCGTCGCGGAGCATCCATCTTCCGTGCCCACGATGTGGCTTCAGGGCCTGTGGGACCAGGAGGACATGTGGGGCGCGATTCATTGCTACACGGCGCTCAAAGCGAAGGGGCAGACCGACCACAACTATCTGGTGATGGGCCCGTGGCGGCACAGTCAGGTGAACTACGATGGCTACAATCTCGGCCCGTTGAAGTGGGAGGGAGACACGGCCTTGCAGTTCCGGCGCGAGGTCCTGCTACCCTTCTTCAACCAGTACCTGAAGCCTGGCGCGCCCAAAGCGGATACGCCGCCCGTCTTCATCTACAACACCGGCGAAAACCACTGGGATCGCCTCAAAGAGTGGCCTCTGGCCTGTGACAAGGGCTGCGCGGCGCCGATGAAGCCGTTATATCTCGATGGCGGTTTTGCGCTCGGGTTCAACAAGCCCGCCTCGGCGGACGCATCGGATTCCTACGTCTCCGACCCGGCAAAGCCCGTGCCGTATCTGCCCCGCCCCGTTCGCTTCGCGGATTCGGAACACTGGAAGAGTTGGCTCGTCGCCGATCAGCGCGCCGTCGCGGACCGCACGGACGTGCTCACTTATGAAACACCGGTGCTCACGTCGCCGGTGCGCATCAGCGGCGCGCCCATCGCCGATCTGTTCGCCGCCACCAGCGGAACCGACGCCGATTGGGTGGTGAAGCTGATCGACGTATACCCTGACGAAGTCCCTAGCCAGCCCGAGTTAGGCGGCTACCAGTTAGCCGTTTCGATGGACATTTTCCGCGGCCGCTACCGCGAGAGTTTTGAAAAGCCTTCGCCCGTGCCCGCAGGCAGACCGCAGCGCTATCGCTTCGCGCTGCCCACCACAAACCACATCTTTGAGCCGGGCCACCGCATCATGGTGCAGATTCAATCGAGCTGGTTCCCGCTCTACGACCGCAACCCGCAGAAATACGTAGAGAACATCTTTTGGGCGAAGCCGGCCGATTACATCAAGGCGACGCAAACGGTTTACCGAGGGGGCGATCAGCCTAGCGCGGTGTGGCTACCGGTAGCGCCGTAATATGCGATGAAAGGCCGAGACGAATCTCGGCCCTGCAGGCTAAAACCCGCGCCACAAAGGCTTGTGGCGCGCAGCCGGTATTGGCGCTGGCTTTCTTCCTTAACCTCCGCGCAAGACTTCCAGAAGCAGGCTATTGCCTCCGGCGCAGTCTTCCCCAGGCGCGAATCCAGCCGGCCATGCCAAGCAACCCGCCGGCTGTCAGGAAGAGCCCTGCCGGTTCGGGCACACCGCTGCCGAGCGTCAACGTGTCCAGCGTGGCGGAAAAGCCGTTGTCTCCCAATTGGTTGTACATATGGTGGATGTAGTACAACCCGGCGTACCCGAACTGAGCCAGCAACGGGGGCACGGTGGGCAGCGCGCTCGACGCAATCACATCGGCGCTAACCGGATTCATCAACTGAATACTGAATTCATCCGCATAGTCGCCGGGCAGCGGGATGTCGGCATCGACCAGGTAGCGATCACCCGTGCTGGGCGGGTACTCGTCATAAATGCCTATGCGCGACAGTGAGTCGGCATAGAGTACGCCGCCGGCAGTTAGCTCCCAAGACCCCGAGGGCTGATAGTACATCATGTACAGCGAAGCCAGCAGCACCCCCGTGACATTCGGATCGAAGCTGTACGACCCGGCGACATGGCTTCCAACCGACGCGCCGGGCAAGCCTTCGCCGAAGACCTGATCGATCTGCGCAGTGAAGTTGAAAACAACAGTGTCCGCTTGCGCCGAGCAGGCGAGCAGGGTTAGGGCGAGAAGGCAAACACAGACCGTAGAACGCGAGATCCTCATATGCAATCTCCTGACTTGATCCCCGGTCTGGCGCGCGAGCCCGGGTTTTGACGCCACCAATCCCGCAGGACCGAAACACACGGCTAACGCAGGTCAAATATAGCACCGATCGGTCTGAAATACTGCCCTATTGATGCCAGATCTAGTGGAGTGCTTCACACGCTTTGAAGGTTATCCAGCTTCCTGCGGGCGCGGGTGACCTTTTCGAGAATGTCCCGGGCGGAGGCGGTCCAGATGAACGGCTTGGGGTTGTGATTGTGTCGGTCGATGTAGTCGCCGAC
>CAIYHG010000132.1 GCA_903925975.1 uncultured Acidobacteriia bacterium
CCTGCGGCGGCCCGTGGCGCCGCGCCAGCCGGTGCGGCTCCAGCCGCAGCCCCGGCCCCGGGCCGCGGGCAGGCCTCCATCGAGAGCGACCCCGTCTACCGCATGAAGCGCGACTACATCGCCGCCAATAACCTTGTGGTGTACCGGTTCTTCGATAACTGGAACGCGCGCCCGCAGGACGGGCAACTCCAGGGGCTGGCCAAAGCGCTGGGCTGGGAACAAAACTACAAGCCCTCCGGCGGCCAACCTTGGGCCCTCAACAACGGCTTCTTTACGATTCCGCCGGGGACCCTCAGATCCACCGCGCAGGGCATCAAGACGAAACTCAAGATGAAGACCATGCGGCTGGCCGGGGACCCCGAAACGCCGGTTACCAAGGCGGCGTTGTCGCACGGCGTGTTCTTTCTGGCAGATATGCGCAAGCTTCTGGCGGAACCTGGCGTCGATCTGGTGGTGATGGGCGAGACCAATTGGGAGAACGAAGTTGCCCAGTATTTCTTCGACGTGGTGGCTTCAGGCCAAAAGAAGGGCATGATCCTTCTTGGTCAGGAAGTTTCCGAAGAGCCAGGCAGCGGCGAAGTGGCGGCGTGGCTCAAGACATTTGTCAGCGAAGTTCCCGTAGAGTGGATCCCCACGGGCGAACCGTGCTGGATGCCGTACTAACCGGAGAGGGAGAATACCATGAGCAAACTATCTAGAAGACAGTTCGCACAGATGGCCGGAGCCGGCCTGGCGGCGGGAACGCTGACGCCGGCACAAGCGCAGGCGCAGGCGCAGCAACCGCCGGCCAAACTCACCGCCGGAGACGTGGTAGCCCGCATCAAGAGTCGCATCGGGGTTCCGTGGAATGACATGAGCTTCCGCGACATATACAAGATAGGCGGCCCGGGCTCGCCGGTCACGGGCATCAGCACAACCTTCGGGAGCAACCTCAACATGATGCAGCGCTCGGTGAAGGCCGGCCTGAACATGGTCATCACCCACGAGCCCACGTTCTGGACCGACGCGGACGTGGTTCCGCCGGGTGGTCCATCGGGCGGGACGTTCTGCGACTTGGCTTGCCAGGCAGACCCGCTCTTCAAGACCAAGCTCGACTATGCGATGAGCAATAAAGTCGTGGTGTGGCGCATTCACGACCACATCCATGCGATGAAGCCAGACGGGATCTCGCTTGGCCTGAACGATCGCCTGGGCTGGACGAAGTACCAGATCGATGGCGCCCTCGAACACTGGCAGATTCCGCCCACTACCCTGGGCGAACTGGCGAAGTATGTGGCGAAAGTCCTGGAGACGCGCAGCGTGCGCGTGATCGGCGACCCGAACCTTCGGGTTTCCAAGATCGGCTTCGGCCGCGGCATAGGCAAACCGGCGCCCGAAGACGACTGCAACATAGGCAGCGATTGTAAGGAATACGATGCCTACGAGTATGCCCGCGACGCCGTTGCCACTTCGGGCGGCAAGAAGGGCGCGATCTACATCGCCCACGAAGCCCACGAAGACCCGGGCATGGGGTGGTTCGCCAACTGGCTGAAGCCACTGGTTCCCGAAGTGCCGGTGCAGTACATCACGACCACCGACGAGTTCTGGTCTCTGTAGTTTCGGCGGCGGGGCCGGAAACTCTCGAACCTTCGGGTTTCGGGAATGCCCGGCCCCACGCTTCTGATCTTCGCGAGTTATAGTCCGGCCGCCTTCAGTAACAACCTGTCAGTTCTCGTGGGGTCCGAGACTACTTTGCACTCGGCATCGAAGATCATCGTGAGCCGCTTCTTCTCGTCGTAGGGTTCCCATTTCGGCAGCCCCGGGTGATTGGGATTGCCGGTCTTGGCGAAGGCTACCCACGTCTCGCTCATCGTCTTCACCAGACCCTCCACTTCCGGGCTGCCGTTGGCGCGGCGCTTGATCACCTGGGCGTTGTCGAAGGCGAAGGGAATTTCGGCGGTGTGGAACGCCTTCCGCACTTCATCCTCCCAGGTGAAAAGGTAGAGGTACGCCGGGGCCTTGCCCAGGGCGGCTTTGCGCTCGGCCTGGGTGATGCCGTCGAGGCGGAAGCTTTCCGAAGCCAGCAACGGGTAGAGTTCGGCGTTGGTAGCTTTGGGGTGCGCCTGGCGCGCTAGTTCCAGAAGTTTGGCTGTGTTCTGCGGACCGGCAAGCGGGTCGATGCGCCGCCGCAATTCGGCTTCATCCAGTTCCGTCCCCGCCGGGAGCGGGCTCACTTCGTTATTCACGCTGCCTATGATTGCGGGCACGTTGGCGCTGATCGCCGGCGCCTTGGGGTCGCAGGGGTGACCGGGCAGCGACTTGCCGTCCACAACGGGGCGGAACGCCAGCGGCAGGTGGGTGCCCATCGCATACCCCACCTTATCCACAGTGCGAATCACATCGAAGAGGCGGTCCGGTGGAATCTGCTGCAATTGCTCCACCTGGTTCGGCTGAAGGTTCAGGGCCTTCATCACGTCGCGCGCGGTCTGGTAGGCGCCTTCTCGCGTGACCGCCCTCACCGCCGATCCGCTTTCCGCGATGGCGCGATGAAACAGGCCCTTGGCGGGCGGCATCGCCATCACCGTGCCCACCTTCATGCCGCCGCCGGATTGGCCATCGATCATGACGTTGCCGGGGTCGCCACCCAGGTTGCCGATGTTGTCGCGCACCCATTCGAGCGCCAGCGTCAGATCGAGCATGCCGGCGTTGCCCGATTCGGCGAAACGCGGACCGCCGAGTTCGGCGAGGTCGAGGTATCCGAAGATGTTGAGACGGTGGTTGAGGGTGACCACTACCATGTCGTGCCTGCGCGCCAGGTTGGAGCCTTCGGTTTGGGCCTCAGCTCCCGAGCCGGTGCCGAAGCCGCCGCCGTGGAACCACACCAGCACCGGGCGCTTGCGGTTATCGCGAAGCGCCGGGGTCCACACGTTGAGCACCAGGCAATCCTCGCTCATGGGCTGCCCGGGCCCTTTGCCGTTGGCCGGACGGTTCTGCCACGCGCGCGGACCGTATTCCAGGGCATCCTTGATGCCGGCCCAAGGCTTGGGCTTCTGCGGAGGAAGGAAGCGGGCCGCGCCTTCCGTGGACGCGCCGTACGGAACGCCCCTAAAGATATTGACCCCGTCCACCGAGGTGCCGCGCACCCTGCCGGACGTAGTCTCGAACACCACTTCGGTTGCGGCGGCAAAGCCGCGCACCGGGCTCAACCCGCCGAGCGCCAGCGCGGCTGCCGCGGTTCCGCCGCCAAGCAGGGCGCGGCGCGTCAGAGCGAATTGTGAATTGCGTGGGGTGGGAAACCTCTCGTCCATTGCGTGGCCTCCAATCATCTCCGCCCCGAGCCTTCCGGGCGCGGCTTGCGAACATTACAGCAGATTGCGGCGCCGAAATCCGCAGGCGAAACCGCCTGCGCCACCACGTATGCGCATTCACTTGCGCGGCCGGGTGGGGCAGGCGGTTTCGCCTGCCAGGGTTCAACAAGCTCTAATGACCTGCCGTCGCCAGCCGCTACCTAATCGTGATCCCCAGTAGCCGGGCAAGGTCCATCGCCTGCACCGGCGTAACGATGGCTCCCTGCGCATCCTCGGCCCGGAGTATCAGGTCTTCGATGTCGGCGCCGCGCAAGTCCGCGTGCGATAGCTTCGCCCCGCTCATATCGGCGTGCCGCAGATTCACCTCGGAAAAGACGACGCCTTCGAGGTCGCAGCCGCGGAAATCCGCTTCCCCGAGCTGAGTCGCCCGGAACTCGCAACTCTTGAAACGCCCGTTGGTGAATTGCGCATACCGCGCATCGCACCCCTCCACGAGCACATCTTGCCAGTGGCACTCGATGGCGCTCATCCCGGTGAGGCGGCATTCGATGAACTCGACGCGAGTGGCATCGAAGCCCCGGAACTTGGCATTCGAGAGATCGCAACGGGAAATGCGAACGTCACGCAACCGAATGGAAGGAATTTCGCAACGCGACAAGGAAACGCCGCGAAATACCGAGTCCCTAGCCGCCAGCAGTGCCAGCTTCCGGCCGGAAAGATCCATGGCTTCAGCGAGGGCGCCGTCGATGGACTCTCCGGCGAGTAGCGCTTCGAGCAAGACTGTCGTCAACGCCTCCAATTCGGCGGGGAGATGAGGAGGCGTTCGCGGCGACAGCTCTTGCTTCCTGCGTTTGACGGCCATGCTCAAGAGTAAACTGCGGGGCAGGCGGGAGGTAAGGGGTTCGGGCGGGATATTATTGCACGGGGTTTGCGATCTGGATGAAGCCTCGGGTTCGAAGCGGTGAGTCCGGCGGCTACGCGACATCGCTTCCCGAAACGTCGTAAAGCGCCGCGGGAGGTTATGGAGACATGGTGGACCGTAGGAGTGCTTAGGATCGAGGACTTAGCTGAGTTTCCTGTGTGGCCACGATCAGTTTGTTCGCAAATTGAGAGGCGGTTTGTTGAGAATTTAACTGGCGAAAATTGTAACCTGCCCATTCATTAATGATCTTCTGGTTGTCAGGTAGATATTCAAGCTGGTTCTGCTTCAGCCACGTCACCCAGTTGTCCCAGGCATCCTGTACGCGGTCCGGATTTCCAGGGGAGCCTGCACTAGCGAAAGGTCGCAAGATCGCCTGAAGCTCCTGAGAAAGCCTTGACTGCCGAGCGAATGTTTCAGCGGCGCATTTCTGCTGGGCGAGTTCTTCCGCGATAGCGTGCTGCTGGTGCTGTTTGTCTGCCTCATACTTGAGGTCGCGGGTTCGCTTCCAATGCCAAGTCCAGGTTGCAATCAAGGCAACTACGGCCGCGCTAAGCGTGCTGGTAACAACACCTGCGGCGATGTCAATCCCCTTGTTCCAGAGCTTGAGCCAGAACGGTGCGTCTCCGATCATGGTCCAAATACTACCAATTCCACTGCGCGTAATGCTACAGGGCAGATCCTCGGGCTCGCCTGGATCATCAAGGCTGCGCTGAGGGACGGCTGCATGGCGCTGTGACTCGTAGACGCGAGAACATGGGCCTACGGCTCGTCCCACATCCTCCGCAGCACATCCCGGCTGTGGGCCAGGTAGTGACGGTCGGGGGTGAATACTTCCAGCGTGATCGTGCCGTCGTAGCCGCATCTCTTCAGCGCGGCGATGTGGCGGCGGACGTCTACGGTTCCGGCGCCTAGGGGGAGGTGCAGGTCTTCGGAGCCGCCGCGGTTGTCGTGCAGGTGCACGTGGCGGAGGCGGGGGCCATAAGCCGCCAGGATTTCTTCGGCGGTGTTGTGCGCGGTCATCAGATTGGCGTGGCCGATATCGAGGTGCAAACCTACTTCGGGGAGCGGGTCCAACAGGTCGGCGAGTTGCGCGGCTGTGTTGTATTCGCCGGGCAGGTTTTCAACCATCAGGCCAACGCCCAGGCGGCGCGCGTCGGGCAGCAGGTCGCGCAGGGTTTCGAGGTTCCGCTCGATGTAGAAGCGGCGCTCGTGCATGGGCGTGTGGCGGTCCGGGTGCAGGTTCATCCAGCGCGCGCCCACTGCGCCGAAGACTTCGAGGCAGCGCCGCAATTCGCACACAGAGGCGCGGCGCAGGTCTTCAAAGGCGCTGGCCATGGGCAGATAGAACGCGGTGTGGCCTACTACCTGCAATTTGCGGCGTTCGAGGGCGGCGCGGATGGCGGCGGGGTCCACGCGCCAGGAGGCGGCTGCGGGCGGCTCCAGCGTCAGGTCCAGAAAGTCCAGACCCATCGCGGCCATCCATTCGATTTCTTCCACCACGTCGCTCGCGGGGTGGTTCATCGCTCCGATCAACATTAGACTTGGCTCTCCTGTCTGGCCTTCGACTCGCCCCGCGCTGCGTAATTGATCGGCCAGCGGCTGCGGGACAACCTCTCATGGTAATCCGAGGGGCTGCGGGCGCCGGGGGGTGATCGCGGAGCGGGAGCGCGGAAGGCAGGCGATGCGGGGATAGCTAGTGCCGTGTGCCTGGCGGATCGAGCGCGCACCGCTCCCTTGTCGGTCGCGGCTCAGAGTCGGCGGGGGCGTATGATCCGGGGTGGCGCGGCTGCGGGTTCAAAACATAGGGCAGGCGGGGAAAAGGCTGCTGAAGAAAATCTATTGGCCGCCGATGAACGCAGATGCACGCTGATAAGTCGTGTTCCTTCAATCCGCGTTGATCTGCGGCCAACGTTCTTGGCTCGTTCTTTAGCAGCCTCCGGGAGGCCCGCCCCACGGCGAAGGCCAGTGATTTGCGAAGTGGGGAGGCTTCCGGCCGGGGCGCTACAATGGCGCTTACCCATGGAGATCTATCTTTTACGGCATGGCGCGGCGGAATCGGCGGTTCCAGGGACGCCCGATTCGGCCCGGCCGCTCGCGGAGCATGGCCGCCAGGACCTCCGGGCGGTGCTCCGTCTCGCCCGCGCCGGCGGCGCGCGGCCTTCGCTGATTCTCTCCAGCCCGTACCTGCGCGCGCTCGAATCCGCCGGGATCGCGCGGGAAACCCTGGGGTGCTCCTGCGCCATTCTACAGGCCGAGGCCTTCACGCCGAACTCTTCGCCGTACGACGCCTGGGACGAAATCCGCGCGCGCAAAACGGAAGCGTCCGTATTGATCGCGGCGCATCAGCCGCTCATCGGGTCGCTCGCGGCATTCCTGCTCGGTTCGAACGCGCTCGATGTCGCCGTTCCGGCCGCCGCGCTGATTCGAGTTGATTGCGAACGCTTCGGAGCGCATCCCAAGGGCGTTCTCATGTGGATGCTCACTCCCGAACTGGCGCGGGACGGCGCCGGGACGCCCGGCGCGGCGGCGCGTTAAGCTGGTACCTTGAATCCCACAAGAGCGCTGGAACGCGTGAAGCCGTGGTGGCTGCACTGGCGGCCAACGCTCCATTACCTGATGCAAACCGAGGCGCACGTCTACGCGCTGGCGATTTCGGCATGCGTGCTGCTCTCGTTCTACCCGTTTGTGATGGTGATGATGTCGCTCTGCCGCGACGTGCTGCATTGGCCGGCGGCGTCGCGCGCCATCTTCCTCGGCCTTGAGGATTTCTTCGCGGGCGAGCAGGGCGATTTTCTGGTGCGGAATATATCCGCGCTCGGCGTGCCGAAACTTCACTTCACGTCGATGTTCCTGCTGTTGTTCACGGCGAACGGAATTTTCGAGCCGCTCGAAGTGGCCCTGAACCGGGCGTGGGGCGTAACCACCAACCGCAGCTACGTGAAGAACCAACTGGTAAGCCTGGGCCTGATCTTCGCCTGCGGCGGACTTGCCCTGCTATCGCTGATTCTTACCGGCCTGAGTTCACAACTGCTCTCGGGGGGAGGGGCTTTCGGCAGCGAAATGATCGCCTGGCTGGAACGCTTCTTCTTCAAGCTGGCCGCGCTGCCCGTATCGATTCTCAGCCTCTTTCTGATCTACTGGCTTCTGCCGAACCGGAAAGTGGACCCGCGCCGGGTGGCTCCCATCGCCATTATCGTCGGGCTGATTCTGGAATCCCTGAAGTACGTGAATCTTCTCCTGGCGCCCGTGCTGGCGGCGAAGTTCAACAAGGAGTACGCCTTCTTCCAACACTCCGTGACCATTCTGGTGCTAAGCTTCGTGGCGGCGCTGATCGTTCTGGCCGGCGCGCACTTCGCCGCGAGCCACGTGAAGGAAACGGCGCCAGAGGAACCGGGGGGCGGCGGCGTGTTGGGGCTGCAGTAGTCAACACTGAAACACAGGGCGGGCCGGCGGGCCTACCCCACTAAGCTAAAACAGGCGACAATATTCCGAGGGAGATTTCATGCGCATCAGCGACACCTTACTGCCCGAGTTCGAGTTCGAGATGGCCAACACGCGCAAAGTGCTTGCCCGTGTTCCCGATGAGAAGTGGAACTGGAAGCCGCACCCCAAGTCCTTCAGCATGGGCGATCTCGCCGCCCACGTGATGGGCATTCCCCATTGGCTGGTGGATACGCTCACCACGGAATCGATGGAAGTCGGCCCCAGTAAGTCTACCTACCAGCAGCCGAAGGCCGGCACGCAGGCCGAATTGCTGGAGAAGTTCGATCGGTTCGTTTTTGACGCCGGCCGGACGCTGATCTCCGCCGAAGACGACGATCTCATGAAGCCGTGGGCGCTGCTCTATGAAGGCAAGACCGTGCTCTCGATGCCGCGAAACGCGATTTTCCGCAGCTTCATCATGAACCACCTGATTCATCACCGCGGCCAGCTCAGCGTCTATCTGCGCCTGAACGATATCCCCGTCCCCGGCCTCTACGGCCCCTCGGCCGACGAACAGGGCACGTAATCCTGAAACGCGGCGGGCGTTACACCCGCCGCGTTCGCGACACTCGCCCGGCTCAGTCCGCGTCGCTTGGCTTCGGCGTCCTGCCGGTGCTCTTGGGTAACTCCGGCTTCTTGATGTACTCGGCGGGAATCACGCCGGTGAGAGACTTCATCCAAACCGCGATGGATTGGATGTCGGCGGCGCTTAGCTCCTCACCCACCTGATAATCGCCCATCTTCGCGATCGCTTCGTTCAGCGTGGCGACCTTCCCGTCGTGGAAGTACGGGCCGGTCTTCTCGATGTTCCGCAGCGTGGGCACTTTGAACACCAGCCTGTCCCCCTCTTCCTTGGTCACGGCGAACCGGCCAGGGTCGGAGGCGTCAGGCCAGGGCTTCGCAGCGCCGATCTTCTGGTACATGCTGCCGCCCACGAGAGCGCCCGAGTGGCAGGTTGGGCAGCCGGAGGCAACGAAGGTATTGAAGCCCGCTTTTTCTTCCGCGGTAAGGGCCGTCTGGTCGCCCTTCACGAACTTGTCCCAACGCGCCGGCGTGATGAGTTTGCGTTCAAACGCCCCGATGGCCTTGCCCATATTGTCGTAGGTGACCGCGTCTTTGGCGCCGGGGAAAGCTGCCTGGAACGCCGCCACGTATTCCGGGATCGACTTGAGGACCGCGATCACCTGCTTGTCGGATGTCATCGCCATCTCGACGGGGTTCAGCACCGGACCTTTGGCTTGCTCTTCCACGTCCGGCGCGCGGCCGTCCCAGAATTGCACGAAATGCAGCGCGGCATTGTAGACCGTTGGGGAATTGCGGTTCCCTTTCTGCCCTTTGTGTCCGGTGGAAGTCGGCTCATTGTCTACGCCGTAGTTCGCCAGGTCATGGCAGGTGTTGCAGGAAACCTGCTGACTCTTGGACAGCCGGGGCTCGTAATACAGCATTCGGCCCAACGCGATTTCTTCTTCTGTCAGGGGCGCTTTGGCGGACGCCACGTCCGGCAAAGGCGCAAACGCCTGCAATGTCGCGGGGGCAATGACGGGCTCGCTCTTGGCGCATCCCAGGAGCAAAACGACGAGGCACGCTACGATGGCGCTCAGCAGATATCGAAATCTCATTATCCGTTCCTCCTAAATCGGGATTATTGACAGGAGTATACTCCGGATAACTCGAAATCGATCCGCCGGCAACGGAAAAAGACGTGATTCCAATCCTTAGGGGAAACCCCGGGGCGGTATCTCCCCCGGCAATGGATTTGCTGGCAGGTTGGCCTGTAATCCTGAAGCGCGGCGGGCTCTACGCCCGCCGCGTACTGCGACCCTCGTTTACTTGAAATCCGCCAATCTAACGCGGCCATACCACACGCCCTGGAACCCGGCGCGGCTGTCGCCCCAGACCAGATGCATGTTCTCTTTGTCCATTGATAGATCCTGTATATCGTCGCCGAAATTCCCGCCGTTGCGGTAGTAATCGGGCGCCGGAGACTTGGCGTGACTCACCCGGATCGGCTTGGTGAAGCTCTTGCCCGCGTCACGCGAGACCTGGGCCCAGATGTCATAGGTCCGGTCCGCATACACCGCGCGCCACATCAGGCCGAGCACTCCGTCGCGGGAATACTCGATCCACGGCTTGGTGATGCTGGTGGCGTCGGGAACCGTCGCCGCAGCCACGAATTCCGACCAGGTCTGGCCCGAATCGTTCGTGGTCGAAACCTCGTAGTGAGTGCCCACCGTGCGCATCACGGTGAAGCGCCCCGCCGTGGTCGGGTCGGCAACGATATTGCTGAGGCCTGCGCCGCCACCCGGTCCGCCGGCAGCGGCCCCCGCGGCCGCGGGAATCACGATGTTCTTCATCACGTGACGGGCGAACGTCTTGCCTTCATCCTTGCTGATGCCGAACACCTGGCACGGGCATTGCGCGTTCTCGCTGGCAGGGACTTTGCTGGCCGTGTAGATGGTGACCATCACTCCGTGCCCGGCGGCCATGGTGCCGCGGCCGGACTGCGGCCACTCCGGCGAATCGTCGGCATAGATCGTGCCGAAGCTCTTGCCGTTATCGTGCGACACGGTGAAGAACGATTGCGTCCGCCACTTGTCGGGCGCGCCCGTATCGATATTCGTCTGTCCACCTGAGCTGTGGCCGTAAATCGCCCCGGTCTGGTCGTCGAAAAACAGGAAAGGGCGATCCCAGGGCGAATTGCCCCCGATGCGCGGCTTCAGGCCCGCGGCAAAAGGCGGCTTGTTATACGAGTTGACCATCGCGGCGCGCGGGCTCCAGTGGTCCCCGTGATCGGTGGACATAAGCGTCGCGGCCTCGCCGAAGAAACCCTCTTCCCCGTTACCGGTGCTCTCCCGGGGCTCGCAGCCGGCAAGGAAAATGCCTGTCTTGGTCACGCCCGCGATCGAATCCGGGCAGCGCGTCAAATTGCCGTCGAGAATCGGCAACTCGGAGACTTTCCACGTAGTGCCGCCATCGTGCGTGACGGCCAGCCACGTAATGGTGGATCGGGCCACTTCATGATAGGTGTTCGTCATGCCGGCCGTAACCGGCGGCTTGAACCCGGGCAGGATCTGCAGATTGCCCATGGCCACCGCGATGATGTGCCGCGGGTCGGTGGGGTCCACCGCTACCATCGGCTCGCCGGCGCCGCGCGTCGAATCGCCGAGGAGCAGATACTCTTCCGAGATCGGCGCGACCGGCGGCGGCGCCGCCCCGCGTCCCGGTGCGCCACCCGCCGGCGGCGCGCCCCCTGGCGGTTGCGCGTATAGGGCAATACCCATTGTTCCGGCGTACGCGACGATTGCCATCGCGAGCCTCCGGAGTCTCTGTCCTGACATGTGTTTCATCCCCTTTCTTTCTCGCCAGAGCCGCTTCCGGCGGCGCCGGCATCCACGAACGGCTGCCGCCAACTATTTGTCGTCGGACAGCCCAATCTTCTTATTGCCTACGGTGTAGACCGTTCTCTCAGAGCCAAGGAACGTCTGCTTCTTGCCCGTTATGGTCCGGTTCAATACGGCATTCCCGATAGACCGCTCCGCGTCGATATCGCTCCGGTGGAAGGGCTCCCACTGATGGCCGTTAATAATGGTGTCGATGCCCTCAGTCGCTTTCGCGAAATGATCCAGCGATTGCAGGTACTGCGTCAGCGAAACGCGGCTTCCCAGCAGCACGCGGAACAGGAGCGAATCGCCGGCGAAGACCACGTTATCCCGCCGGTCGATGAAGGCCACCGAGCCGGGCGAGTGGCCGGGGAACGCCACCACTTCCAGTTGCACGCCGCCAAGATCGATCTTGTCGCCCTCTTTGATGAATTCGTACTTGAAGGGCTTGTCGGCAACCATGTTCTTCTTGGCGAACTCGCACATCTCCACGTTGCCTTCCATGAACTGCTCGCAATAGCTCTTCACGCGCGCTTCCCGGGTGGCGCTAAGCATCATCTTTTCGTCCAGCTGATTGATATAGGACATGTCGAAAAGCTGGTTCGCGCCCACGTGATCCACGTGGCCGTGCGTGTTCAGCACGATGATGGGCAGGCTGGTGAATTGCTCCGCGAACTTCCTGAGATCGGCAAGGCCGAGCCCCGTGTCGATGATGGCCGCTTTCTGCGTGCCGATTACCAGGCCCATCTGTTGCGTGTGGACCGGGTTGGTTACCTCGTCCTTGGGGAACGGCTGATGAATCTCAGCGATCACGTAGAGACGGTCGTTTTCCTTGCGGTATACGTACGGTTCCTTCGGGCTTGCCTTGGGAGCGACGCCTTTCGGCACAGGCGCCTGCGTAATCTTCGGCGCCTTAGGGGCTTGCGCTGTAACATCGGTTGCCATAAAGGCCAAAATGCCCGCCGCAATGGCGCATGCGGCAAGGGCCCTCAGTGCTGATCTCATGGGAAATACTCCCTTTTCGTGATTTGACGGAACGCGGAAATTATAGCAGCCGGGAATCTTCAGTTCTTCCCCCGGAAGAGGGATAGGCGCTATCCACGCCGGCAGACGAGCGCCGAAACCCGGGCAACGGCGGCCAGGAGCCCGCCCCACCGAGCCGGGGGGTAGAGTGGCGGTTCGAGCGTTATCGCCATGAACTCATCCACCCGCACCACCGCATTCCTCGCCGTGCTCCTGGCCGGCGGTCTCACCGGAGAAGGGTTTGCCGCCGATCGCGTCAAGACCGCCAACGGCACAGTCGAAACCACCGCCCAGCCAAAGGATGGGGTGCGCAGTTTCAAGGGCATCCCGTTCGGCCAGCCGCCCGTCGGCAGCCTGCGCTGGCGCGAGCCCCAGCCCGTGCAGAACTGGAAGGGCGTGCGCAACGCCGACGAGTTCGGCCCCACTTGCATGCAGCGCGTCACGCCGGCTTCCGATTATTGGTTCCGCGGCAAAGGCATGAGCGAAGACTGCCTCTACCTGAACGTCTGGACGCCCGCCAAATCGAACAAGGAGAAGTTACCGGTTTTGGTCTACATCTTCGGCGGCGGTTTTCAGAATGGCGACGGATCGGAACCGCGCTATGACGGCGAGAGCATGGCGCGCAAAGGCATCGTTGCCGTCTCCGTCAATTACCGCACGAACATTTTCGGCTTCTTCTCGCACCCCGAACTGACCAAGGAGTCGCCCAATCACGCCTCCGGCAACTACGGGCTGCTCGATCAGGTGGCCGCCCTGCGCTGGGTGCAGCGGAACATCGCCGCGTTCGGGGGCGACCCGAAGCGCGTGACCATCGCCGGTGAATCGGCCGGCTCGATGTCCGTGAGCGCGCAAATGGCCTCCCCGCTCTCGAAGAATCTGATCGCGGGCGCCATCGGCGAAAGCGGCGCGATGATCTACACGATGCCGCTTCGCCCCCTGGCCGATACCGAAAAGGACGGCGCCAAGTTCGGCGCCGATGCCGGCGCGGCGTCGCTTGCCGCCCTTCGCGCCATGAGCGCCGAGCAGATTCAGGACGCCGCCGCCAAGGGCGCCTCCATGCGGTTCACTCCCAATCTGGACGGCTATTTCCTTTCGAAGATGCTGCCGGCCATCTTCGAAGCGGGCGAACAGGCCAAGGTCCCGGTGCTCTCCGGCTCTAACACCGAGGAACAGGGCGCGCGCAGCGTCTTGCAGACCGCCGAGCCCACGGTGGAGAACTTCACCGCCGCCATTCGCAGACTCTATGGCGATGACGCGGACCGGCTCCTCAAGGTCTACGCTCCCACCACGCCCGATGAGGTGACCGAGGCAGCCACCCATCTCGCTTCGGCCCGCTTCATTGCTCTTGGAACCTGGAAGTGGGCCGAACTGCAAACGAACGCCGGCAAGCCCATCTACCGCTACCTCTACGCGCGCCCCCGCCCCCGCTATCTGGGCATGCCCGGCCAGCCTCCGAGGCCGGCTAATGCTAACGCGAACCCAGCCCCCGCCGCGCCGCGCGGCGCCTCGCATTCTTCGGAAATCCAGTACGCCATGGGGAACCTCGATCTCGATAGGCGGTACGAATGGCAGCCCGAGGATCACAAGGTGTCCGAAACCATGCAGGCCTACTTCGTGAACTTCATCAAGGCGGGCAACCCCAACGGCCCGGGCTTACCTAATTGGCCGACCTACGACGCCAACGGCGGCTACATGCGCATGCGCCTGGACGTGCAATCGCAAGCCGAACCGGAAATCGAACGCGCGCGCTACCAGGCGCTGGACGCGCTCAATGCAAGGTAGTTCTGAAGTTTGCTACAGAACTCCGGGTTGTACGCGCAGACCCGCCCTCGGGCAAGCTAAAGCTTGCCCCACCAAAGAGATGCCGGCATTGGTGGGGCATGCTTTAGCTTGCCCGTACCCGCAACTCTTGCCATGAATTTCTGGTTCAGAACACTAGCAGGAGAGCTGGCAGAGGATCTGGCCGGCGCGGACGCTATCGCCCGGTTTTGCGCTGATCTGCTCGATCACGCCTTCGAGCGGCGCCCCGATCGAAATCTGCATCTTCATGGCTTCGATCACGGCAATCGTTTCGTCTTTGCGCACGGCTTGGCCCAGCGATATAGGCACGGCGATTACCAGGCCCGGAATCGGGCTGCGGCAGACTCGATCCTCGGGGCGAAGGTCCAGTGGAGGAGGAGGCAGCGTCAGCCCGGCGCACGGATCGGCTTCGAGTTCCGCCAGCGACAGTTCGGCCCCTTCCGCCAGGAACTCCACTTCCACGTTGTAGGCGATGCCCTCTACCGTAATCCGCAGGTTCACTATCTTCCCTCCAGTTCGGCCACGGTCGGCGCGATGGGCAGCACGGACGCACGCTTGCGAAACTTCCCGGCC
This sequence comes from uncultured Acidobacteriia bacterium, assembly GCA_903925975.1. Classification (GTDB taxonomy): domain Bacteria; phylum Acidobacteriota; class Terriglobia; order Bryobacterales; family Bryobacteraceae; genus BOG-224. The sequence goes on from CAIYHG010000132.1 coordinate 14,469, forward strand.
ACCGAGCCGCGGCCCGCGCGCCCGGAGCGCACCCAGCGATTCACGGGGGTTTTGACGGGAGTAATGGAGATTACGCGCACCGGCGCACCGAGCGCGGCCGTAGCGGCGGCCGTGATCAGTACCTTCCGGCGCTCCCAATCCGTGAGGGCGCGGGGCGCCGGTTGGTTCAGTGGATCTTCCATGGTTGAGACAGCCGCGTCTATGGCAACGGTTGGAGCCATGGTTCACCTAGAGCGGAATGTTGCCGTGCTTCTTGTGCGGCCGCAGTTCCCGCTTGGTAACCAGCGTATCCAGAACGGCTGCCAGCACGCCGCGCGTTTCCGCGGGCTCGATAATATCGTCAACCAGGCGCGCTCCGGCCGAGACATACGGTGTGGAGAACGTTTCCCGGTATTCGTCGATGAGTTCGCGGCGGCGCTGATCCTGGTCGTCGGCGGCGGAGATTTCCCGCCGGAAGACGATCTCGGCTGCGCCTTCGGCCCCCATCACGGCGATTTCCGCCGTGGGCCACGCCAGCACGCGGTCCGCGCCCAGTTCCTTGGAGCACATGGCGATATAGCCGCCGCCGTAAGCCTTGCGGATCACCAGGGTGATTTTAGGAACCGTGGCCGCCGAGTAGGCGAACAGCAGCTTCGCGCCGTGCCGGATGATGCCGTTGTGCTCCTGGTCGATTCCCGGCAGAAAACCGGGCACGTCCACCAGCGTCACCAGCGGAATATTGAAGGCGTTGCAGAACCGGATGAAGCGCGCCGCCTTGTCGGAAGCGTTGATATCCAGGGCGCCCGCGAGCACCGAAGGCTGATTGGCGATGATGCCGATGGTGCGGCCCACCAGGCGGCCGAAGCCGACCACTATGTTGCGCGCGAACTCCTTGTGGACTTCCATGAAATCCCCGCGGTCCACGATGCGGGTGATAATATCCCGCACGTCATAGGGCAGTTTCGGTTCGTCGGGGACGATGGTGTTCAGTTCGGCGTTGTAGAAGTGGCGCTTATCCGGCTCGACGCGCGGCGGGTCTTCCATATTGTTGGATGGAAGGAATGCCAGCAGCCGCTTGCAGATCTTGACGGCGTCGCCATCGTTTTCGGCGATGAAGTGCACCACGCCCGAAGCGTTCATCTGCGCCCGCGCGCCGCCGAGTTGCTCGGGGGAGATTATTTCGCCGGTCACCTGGCGAATCACTGCAGGCCCGGTGATGAACATGTAAGCGTAACGGGTCTGGATGATGAAATCGGTAAGCGCCGGGCTGTAGGCCGCGCCGCCCGCGCAGGGTCCGCAGATCAGCGAGACCTGGGGCACCACCCCTGAGAGGAGGGTGTTGTGATAGAAGACGCGCGCATAGCCCGCGAGGCTGCCGACGCCTTCCTGCACCCGCGCGCCGCCCGAATCGTTGATGAATACAAAGGGCGTGCCGGTGGTGATCGAGGTCTTCATCGCGTCGGCGATCTTGAAGCCGTGTACTTCGCCCGCCGAGCCGCCGGCCACGGTGAAATCCTGGCTGGCAATGTGAACGGTGCGGCCGTTGACCGTGGCGCTGCCGGTAACCACGCCATCGGCCGGCAGCGGCTTATCGGCCATGCCGAACAGGAGCCCGCGGTGCTGGGCGAAGAGCCCCATCTCCTGGAACGTGTCGCGGTCAACGAGGGCGCCGATGCGCTCCCGGGCGGTCAGCTTGCCTTCGGCGTGCTGTTTAGCCGCACGCTCCGGGCCGCCGCCCTGGCGTAGCTGCTGTTTCTTCTCGTGATGGGCAGCGATTCTGTCTTTTGACGTCCGAACCATAGGGGATTTCCAGACCGAAGGATCTATTTTAGCGTGAGTACGCCCTAAAATGCCGAACCCAATCAACCGGCGGCTGCCAGGGGTACCCCGCTGTGCGCATCCAGCCCGGCTAAGGAGAAGACCTGAGGCCGGTCAACAGGCGGCGCAGGGGAACGGGGGCTGCCGGTCTTAACGCGATTGAATCACCGTGGCTTGGCGCAGGCGGTCCAGTTGGCGCCGCGCGATCTCCGCCCACTGGCCCGAGTGATCGAGCTTCAGGTACGCCTTCCAGTGAAACACTGCCTTCAGCGTATCGCCGCTGCGCTCGCAGACCAGGGCCAGGTTGAAATGCGCATCCCCATAGGTGGGGTTCAGTTCGAGCGCGCGTGCGTAGTGGCGCACGGCTTCGTCGATGCGGTTCTGCTCGTCGTATAGGTTTCCGATGTTGAACTCGGCCAAGGCGTAGGAGGGGTCGGCCTCAATCGCCAGGGCGTAATACCGTTCGGCTTCGGCGAAAGTTCTACGGCGATAGTAGATAGTCCCCAGATTGACCAGCGCCCCCGCCGCGCCGGGGTTGAACTCCACCGCCTTGCGATAGGCTTCTAAGGCCTCTTCGGGCGGGGCCCCGGTTTCTTCGAGTTCGAGCCCCTTTTGGAACCACTCCTCGGCTTCGCGGAGGCGGTTCTCGGTCCGTTTGCGGTCTGGAAATGCGGTGATTCCTCGCAGGTCCGAGGCTTCGAAATCGAGGAGGATCTGGCCGGTAAGGGCCTCCATCTTCTGGCCCGCCACGTGGACCGCGATCTTGCGGCCGTCGGAGACTACGCGCAACTCGGAAAGGGGGCGATCCGCCCAATCCAGCTTGCGGCGCAGGGAGACGAGCGCGCGGCCGATCTGGTCCACGCGTATACGTTTCTCGCGCAGCTTGACGATGGTCTGGATGCCGATCAGATCGGAAAATGAATAAGTTTCGGCCGGCGGAAGAAGATTCTGCCTTTCCCAACTCCGCAGTTGCCGTTCGGAAAGCCCGAAATGGCGGCGCACATCCGCCCTGGTGTACTGCTCCTTGGGCTGGTTGGGTGGCACGGGCCTATTTTAGCAACGGCGGGGCGGAAAGATGCTGCCGGAAATGGATTCGGACCCCGCGGCGCCTGTCGTGGGGTGGAACCCCTGTTCCGCAGGGCGCCCCCCCGGTCGCCCTTCCTAACCGTTGGCGCGTATCCGAGGCTCCCGGCGGGATGGGGACGACCCGTTCAGGTGGAAGCCCGAGGTTGCCAGATGCCAATTGCGGACCGTACCCACGCCTTTCTTCTTGAAACAAAAGACTTACGTGCGATTTCCTGATTTTCTTCCTTCAAAACCAAGCGGACAGTAAGGACCGTTGGGAACGGCGCCGGCCGTTTTCCGGCCTCCCATTAGAAGGGGTTGCGACAATTTTGGCCCGGGTTGCTCTTGTTCCGCGCGTAGTGGTTAGGAAGACCAGATAAAGGATTTATAGTCGCTGGATTGACGAAGGTGAGATTATGCGATTCTTCCTACGAACGGTTGGAGCTATTGCATGGGTGGGCGCGCTGGCGGCACAGGATAGCGGGCAACGGGAGGCCGCGCCGCGCGAAGCGTACCGTGTCCCGCAAACCGAGTCCGCGCCTGCGATGTCAGTGCCGACGTATTCAGCGCCAACATACTCGGCGCCCGCTCCGGCGCCGTCGAGGCCGTATCAGCCAAGCGCTTCTGGCGCGGCGTACGCCGTCCCGAGTTATGCACCTCGCATCGAGGCTCCCCGTCCGCCGCGTCCGGAACGGCTGGACGTGAAGCTTGAGGGCACTCGCGTTACATTGCCGCCCGGTGGGGCGCGGCCGGAGCCTCCTGTTGCTAATCGAGGTCCGATACCCCCCGACCGCGGTCCGGGAAGGCAACCGAGGCCATTTCCGGAACCGCCTCCCGGGCCGGCGCAGCCGCTTCCCAAGCCCGCGCCTCCTCCACCTAACGTGTACGTTGTTCCCTATCCGCAAACCTGGTATGCGGGTTACTACGGCTATGGGTACAACCCCTACTGGGACCCATTTTTTCGATTCTGGTGGTTCGGACCGTATGCCTGGGACGGGCCATGGCACTACTGGAATTATATGGATACGCAGACCACAGTCGCGGTGTACACGCTCGAGTCCCCCACTGGTTTTGATCGTGCAGTCGCGACCCTGTTCCGGTCGGGCGCCGGGCGGACGGTCCGCGTCGAACTGGAACGCAAGACCAGCGACGGGGTTGAGCTAACGATCCTGCGTGACGATAACGCCGGGGCGCGCGTTTGGCTCCGCTCGAGCCAGCGGCTTGACGACGCCGTGGTCGTGCCGGGGAAGAGCCGCGACGACGCGATCCTGGAGTATGTCCTCTCTCGCGGCTACGCTTACCATGTCAGCCCGCGGCAGTTCCAATCGCTCTACGAGGGGATGAATCTTGAGCGGCGCAACGATTCGCGCGGCCTCGACAAGACCTCGATCTATGCCCGCGTATATGCGTCCGCGACGTACGATCATGTTTGGAGATAAGGCTGCCGCCGCGCCCAACCGCGCCGCGCCTGGCTAAGCTCACCGGGCTTTCGCAAGGGAACGTAGCGACAAAGGCTTATCGCATAAGACACATTTTGGCCCGCGGTTTCCACGGAAGCAGTGACGGAAGACCCAAGACATCTCTGGCAGAAATGGCAGGTAGAAGCAGTGACGATGTCCGTGGACGAACTCGGCGTGAGGGCGGCCAAGTTTCACCACCGAGCCGAACAAAAAGGCGGGCTATAGGGAACCGGCCTAAAACGCCGTAACCGGAATCCCGGTTTCCGAAAATCCCGTCTATCGCCCGGAATCAGCAGGTGGCAGGGATTCGCACACGATTTGGACTGCTCCGATTCGGTTCAGACAGGTGGTTGGCGCTCCTCGCCCTGGGTCACCATAATAACGGATCAAGAGGCGCGTGGAATCAAGCCAACGCACCTCAGGGTAACCCGGCCTGTTCTTCTCAGAGTCCCAGTTTCCTAGTCCGCTATAGACGTTCGTCGCCCACGGAATCCAACGCGAGCGGACGGCGACGTCTGCATAATCGCTGCCCAAAGCGCCCTGTACGGCGTACGTCAGGAGGGCAACGTGTCGCCCATCCGGAGAGTGCATTGCAGGCGCACGCCTCGAACAGCCCACCTCGGCGATCATGAGTAGCATCGCGAGCACCGCGCCGCACACCAAGAGCGCACATGATAGCGTTCTGACCGACGCACACACCCAGCGATGGTGGATGCGCTTCGCGAGCCGAAAGACAATCCATGAAGCCGTGGCGGGTAAGAAAAACTTGAGAATCGAAAGGGCTTCCGATATGTCCATGCTCAGCCACTTTGCATTGTAAAGCCCCACATTCGCCTTCGCAAACCGCGTTGTGGCTGTGGGTTTCTCGGAAAACGAGATTCCTGGGGTCAGCCCCACCGGGGCACGAATCTACTTTATTTAGAAAAGTACTTGAAGAAAGTAGATCTCCGGGCGTATGATGTCTGCATGGCGTCGGTTCGCCCCATCCGGCCTCCTTTGCGGGAGCCGGTCGAGATGCAGCATTACGCGATGGACGATCTCCGCTTCATCCGCCGGACGATGGAGCGCGCGGGGTCTTTTACCGCCGTCCCGGGCATCGGCGTGATTGTGATGGGGCTGACGGCTCTCGCGACGGCATGGATTGCGCGGGGCCAATCGGAACCGGGCGGGCGTCTGGCGATCTGGCTGGCCGAGGCAGCGGTGGCGCTGGCCATCGGCATCGCAGGCGTGGCGATCAAGTCGCGCCGCGCCGGGGTTCCGGTTTTCGGCGGCCCCAGCCGCAAGTTCCTGGCCGGCTTCGTTCCGCCGATGCTGGCAGGAGCCGTTCTTACGGCGGCGCTAGTCCTGGCAGGAGTTACCGCCTTTCTGCCGGGCATCTGGCTGCTGCTCTATGGCGCCGGGGTGGTGTGCGGCGGCGAGGCATCCGTACGCGTGGTGCTGCTGATGGGAGTGTGTTTCATGGCGGCCGGCGCGGCGGCGCTCTTCGCTCCCGCCCTGGGACTTTGGTTGCTGGCCGGCGGTTTCGGTGGACTGCACATCATTTTCGGAATCTGGATCGCGGTGAAATATGGCGGGTAAAACGAATGCCGCGCGGAGTGATCGCGAGAAGAAACGGGTGGCGGGCTTGACCAGCCTTGATTTGCCCGGGGCAGCCCGCAGCCTGGACCGGATCGTGCACGAAAAGCTGCGCCTCGGCATCCTGAGCGCGCTCTCGGTAAACGCATCCCTCAGTTTTACCGAACTCAGGAAGCTTCTGGACGCCACGGACGGCAACCTGAGCGTCCATGCCAGAAAGCTTGAGGAGGCCGGGTACATTTCCTATACGAAGGGTTTCGAGGGCCGCATCCCGCGGACGGATTATCGCCTCACGGCAGCGGGGAAGAAGGCCCTGGAGCGCTATTTGGATCACATGGAAGCGATCATTCAGGCCATGCGCGTTAAGTGAGGTTCTTTTTTTATGTCTAATCACTTTGCACTACAAAGACCTTTTCATACGGCAATCATCATGGATGGCAACGGCCGTTGGGCCATTGCGCGTGGCCTGCCCCGCACCGCCGGGCACTGCGCCGGCGTGGAAACAGTGCGGCGCGTGGTGGAGGCCGCTCCCGATCTGGGCATCGGCATCCTGACGCTGTTCGCGTTCTCGTCCGACAATTGGCGGCGGCCGCGCACGGAAGTCGATTGGCTGATGGCGCTGCTGGCCGAATACATGGAGCGCGAGACGCCGCGTTGCATCGAGCAGGGCGTGCGCATGCAGGTGGTGGGGCGCCGTGACCGGCTGGACGGGCCGCTGACAGCAGCTATCGCGCGCTGCGAAGCGGCGACGGCGGCGGGGACGCGCCTGCTGCTGCGCATCGCGGTGGATTATTCCGGGCGGGACGCGATACTCGCGGCGGCGCGCAATCTGTTCGAGCCTTCGCGCGAAGCTCTGGACCGCGCACTCGGGCCGCCTGTCGATCTGCTCATCCGCACCGGCGGCGAGCGCCGGCTGAGCGACTTCCTGCTTTGGGAATGCGCGTATGCGGAAATCATCTTTTCGCGCCGCATGTGGCCCGAGTTCGGCGCCGGGGACCTGGCCGGGGCGGTGCGGGAATTCCAGGGCAGGCAGCGGCGTTTCGGAGGAATACCAGCGCCCCCGGCGCCGGCTCAGCGTGGGGAGGCTTGGCTGGATTAGGGGCGGGGTACGGATTCCACGCCACTGGAACCGAAAAACCAGTGGGCGATGTTGCGGGGCCGGAGCGGCCCGCCGATGCAAAACGCAGAGCACCTGCGACGCAAAATGTTCCGTGGAGGGTACATGAACGCAGCACTGTTAAAGCAGCCGAGTGCTCTCGTCCCAATCGCCATGTCGCTCGCGGCCATGGTGACTTTGGTCGCTCATATCGCGATCTTCGGGACCGCGCGCCAGCCCGACGAGGGAGCCGCCGCCCATCTGTGGCAGATATTAATGGCGGGGCAGGTCCCGATTGTGGCGTTCTACGCCGTGAAGTGGCTGCCACGGGCTCCCAAACGAACGCTGCTAGTACTCGCGGCACAAGCCGGTGCTGCGCTCGCCGCGATGGCTCCGGTCTATTTTCTTGGTTGGTAGCGACAGCCGGACCCGCCAAGGCGCCCGCCCCACTTAGAACCTATTGGTGCAGTATCTGGTTGCGTGGATCGAGCGAGACCTTGAGCGGTGGCGCCTTGAGCGGGATGGTGAACGTGGCCGACGTGTTTGAAGTCCAAATCCAACGCGTGATGGCGCTCTTGGGACCGGTCTGGATCTCCACCGGCACGAGGACGCTGAAATCGTTGTCCACGGCCGATTGGCGCACCGTGACGGTCAGTCTGATGGCGGGAGCCTTTCCCTTGACGGAGTACGACATCTTCAACTGCGGGATGCCGGTTCGGTAGACCCACTCGTCGAAGAACGCTTCCAGCTTGTTGTCCTCGGCCTTGGGAGGCATAAACTCGGCTGCGAGCAACCGGAATTCCTCGTTGGAGATTTCGCGGCCGTCGTAACGGCGGGCGAGTTCTCCCAGCATCTTCACGAACGGATCGTCGCCCATGCGCGCGCGGAGCATCTGCAGGATCCACGTGCCTTTGCCGTAGGTGATGCTGCGCCAGGCGCGCGGCTCGACCGAGCTATCGAGGCGGGTGCCGAAAACGATGGGGCCGGTGGATTCGACGGTGCGGCCGGTTTCACCCGTGGCAAGCAAACTGATGCGGTAGGTCTCGAGCGGGCCCTGGGTGGTGCGCACCCCCTTGCTCTTTTCGAGGTACATCAGCGAGGAGTAGTTGGCCAGGGCTTCCATGATCCAGGAATCGCGATAGCTCGCGCCCACCACACGGTTGCCCCACCACTGATGGGCCACTTCATGCGCCACCAGCACATCCGGATATTCCAGCCGCGGCTGGGCGTTGGCCCGAGCGTTCGGATCGTCTCTGAGGTACGCGAGCGTGGGGAGGTAGATCAGCCCGGGGAAACCCTGGCCGAACGTGCCCGGAAGCGGCGAGACGGTGATCTGGGGCAGCGCGGGCGGGCCAAACCTTGCCGCCATGAAATCAACCGCCGATCCGATTTGCGAAGCCAGTTGGCGCAGCCTTTCGAGCGGGTCCGGCGGCGAGGGGGGCGGCGTGTAGGACGGCTCGGGCATGCGAACCGGCGTCCGCGCTCTCGAACCGACCAGAGGCGGCGGCTGCGGCGGGTATTCGAGCGCCGTTGCTTCCATGGCCGGAGCCAGCGCGGTCTCCAAGGCGTGGTTGGCGTAAACATCCACCGAATAGGGGCCCTTAGTCACGCGCGTATGCTCGTAACTGCCGAGGTTAAACCCGGCCATGCGGATCGGCGCGGACGTGCGCCGGCGGGTGATGTGCGTCTCCCCTTCGGTACGGTCCTCTAGGATATCGCCGGGCGCCACAAGGTCCAGATCGCGCGGGTACCGGAACAGCAGGTCGTAGGATGTGAGCTGAAAACCGTGGATGGGATACCAGTTCGCGCGCGCTCCCACGTAGAACACGCGGTCGCCCGCCGGCTCAATCACCTTGCCCGAGTGATGCAGCTCGATTTCGTATTCGCGGGACATCCGAAGCGGTTCGGGCGGGACGACGACCACCAACTGGTTGCCGCCGCGCATGACGTTGGCGCGCAGAGCCTCATGCTGCAGCGTTTCGGCCGGTTTGCCGTCCACTGTGGTTTCGGTGACCTGCATTTGAGGCGTGATTTCAAAGGGGATGGCGGCAAGGCCGTCGGAGGTGGGCCTCAGCTTGATCCGCGTGACCACATCCATCGTGAGATCAGGCTGGATGGTCGCCTCGATGTTATAGGCGCTCACTTTGATGTCGTGCGCCGGCGGCGCCGGGCGGTTGCGCGCCGAGCGGGAAGGGAAGCTGGTCCACACATCGAAGTACGCTTTGCCGTCCCGAATGCCCAACTGGCCGGTTACGATTTGTTCCGTGGAACGGGGGTCGTAGACAAGGTCGAAATTGCCGAAGTTCTTCCCCGAAACGAAAGCGGCCAGCAGACCTGGGCTGGTGGGGGGATTCAGAAGGTCGAGCGTGAGCCGGGTGTCATAGCTTTGGCCGAGGTTGCGCAGCGCCGAGGTCCACTGGTCGCTCATGGCCTGCGCGGCTTCCGGCTCCTTGCGGTTGCCCGCGTTTGCGTCAATCTGCTCCCGAAGGCGCTTGTAGACATCGCCAGTGAAGACCAGAACCGCGGCGGTGACATGCTCGTTCAGATTCGGTGAGTTGGTATAAGCGGCCAACGACCGGCGCTCGGCCAGGTTCGGGGGCAGCACCATCACCTCCGCGTCTCCGCCCTCCACGTCGGTGGTGAACACCGCCGCGATGGGCCTGCCCGCCACCGGACGGCTGAAGAGCAGGCGTCCGTAAGTCAGGAAGATGCGAATATCTTCCTGAGCTATGGTAAGGTCACGCACGCGGTAGCACTCACCGGGGTCGAAGGTGTTGTCGCGTATCTCGCGGGCGATGTCGGCGGCAGTTTCGGACGCGGCCGGCAGCGCGAGCAGGAAGATTAGACCCAGGAACCGTCGCATGGATACAAGTCTACACTCTGGCGCGAAGTGCGATGGGGGCTGTGCGCGTCTCCGCGTCAAAAGAAGCCGATAGCGGCACCACCAGCCCGGGAGCCACCAGCGCCGTCCGGGCCTGCGGAAAGCGCTGCGCTAGGCCGCCTTCGCCAGAGGCGGGCGGGTGGCCTTCGCCAGGCCGAAGGCTTCGAGCGTGCGGATCACCGCCCACGCCGGGTCGATCTCCCGCCCTCTAACGGAGAAGCGCGACGAAGTCGGGTATTGATGGTGGTTGTTATGCAGTCCCTCGCCCGCGGTGAGGAACGCAATCCATTGTAGATTGGTTGCCTTGTTGGCGAAATTCCGGTAGCCCACCATGTGGCATACGCTGTTGATGGCCGAGTTCAGCAGGACGTAGAGCACTGCATGCGTGACCCAGGCCGCAACACCCCACCAAACGCCGAACATAAGCATGAAAATAGCCAGCCCGATCAGACCCCAGTAATGTTGAATCGGAAGCTTATCGATCGCGTCGTCTTTCCAATCCGGCGTGTACTTACGCACTACTGCCGCATCCGTAGCCTGGCGCTTATAGAGAAAATAGTTGCCGAACAGAACCGTCCACATGCCGTAGATATACGGGCTGTGCGGGTCGCCTTCCTCATCGGAAAAGTGATGGTGCTTGCGGTGTACGGCGGCCCACTCGCGCGGGACCACGCCGGTAAAGATGCTTAACTCCACATGCATCAGAAAACCGACTATGGGGTGCAGCTCTAAACCCCGGTGCGTCTTGGCGCGATGCAGGTAGATTGTGGTGCAGAAAACGGAGGCTTGCAGAATCGCAAGCGTGATAACAGCCATCCAGAACAGACTCATTTCCTCTCCAAGCTTGAATTGCGATTTTCGATTGCCGTACCGGAAGCGGGTAGCTCCAGAGAAGCGTCGAAAACACCCAGGTTTCTTCGATGATACACTCTGTAGCGGAGATTCCCAATTGCGATTCGTCACAATACGGAGAAACGGGAGCGATGAGCCCGGCCTGCTGGTTGACAGCCATGTGATCGCGCTGCGCGATGCCGGTTTCGAGAGCGTCGTATCTATCATTCAGGGCGGGGCCGATGCGCTGGCTACGGTGCGCCGGTGGGCGGAGAAGCCGCCCGGAAACTGCGTCCTGGATTTTGACAAGGTCACGCTGCTGGCGCCGGTGCCGCGGCC
>CAIYHG010000133.1 GCA_903925975.1 uncultured Acidobacteriia bacterium
ATGCACCTCCTGGCCCAGTGCTTTGGAGAACGCCGCGGCCATCTGAGCCCCGGTGAGGTGCTCGCCGGCGATGCCCACCGTCTCGCCGATGAACTCGCGCCCTCGCTTGAAGATCCCGTAAGCGCACTTGCCGATATCCTCGGCAGCGATGCCCGGCAGCTTCTTATCCCCCATCGGCAGCGTGATGGCGAGCTTCCCGTCCGGACCCTTCTTCGGCCCCATCCCAAAGCCGATGAAGTTGTCCCAGTAGAACGAGGTCAGCAGGAAGGTCGTGGGCACGCCGAGCTCGGCGAATACCTTGTCGGACTCGCCTTTCGCGTCGAAGTGCGGCACCTTGTACGTGCCCATCAGGGTGGGCATCCGCGGGTCGCCGATCGGCACCCATTTGCGCGTGTCCTCGAGCGTGGACCAGATGGCGTGCTGAATGCCGGCCGCCTTCGCCGCCGTCGCCATCGCAGTGGCATTGGCGATTTCCTTTTCCGGAGAAAAATGCTCCCAGAAGAACGTCACGCAGAAAGCCCCGTAGGCTCCCTGAAACGCCTGCTTTAGGCTCTCCGGATCGTCCACGTTGGCCGCCACTACCTCGGCCCCGAGTTTCTCCAGTTCTTTCGCTTTTGCGGTCGAGACGTCCCTGGTCAGCGCCCGTGCGGCGAATCCGCCCGCGGGGTCGCCCAGGATCGCCCGCACCAAGCCCCCGCCCTGCGCGCCGGTTGCACCGACTACCGCAATGATCTTCTTGTCAGCCATGGTACCCTCCCGCTTGTATTGAAAATGAAGTTCAAGAAGCCCAGGTGCTATATACCTTCACCTTACCACCGCACTGGGATTCGGGCGCCGCACGTTACAATGATCGACTGGGTCCTCGAATCCGTTTGTCCAGCCGCCACTCCATCCCGCCGGTCACCGCGAACCCGCACCTGCCCGCCCTCACAGGTCTGCGCTCCCTGCTGGCCTTGTGGGTCGTCCTGCACCACCTTTCCAACAGGGGCGGTATGCTGGACGCCGCCGTGCGTGCGCTTCCGGCGGCCTTGCACGAATTAGCGGTGAGCGGTTATTGGGCGGTGGCGACCTTCTTCGTTCTTTCCGGATTCGTCCTTGCCCGAACCTACGCCGCCAGCCGCTGGGACCGCTCGAGCCTGATCCGCTACGGCATCGCGCGCTGGGCTCGCGTCTATCCGGTTTACTTCCTGAGCCTGATGATTCTCGCGCCCATCATCTTCCACGACTTGGTCTCGTTTCCCCAGGGCCGCTCGCTGGCGCTGCGGCTTTCGCTTCTGTTCAATTACGGCCTGGTGCTGCAGGGCTGGACCGGCCATCTGCCCGTTCAGTGGAACACGCCCGCCTGGTCGCTTTCCTGTGAACTGTTTTTCTACCTCTGCTTCCCGCTGGCCATGCTGCTTGTGAAGAGTGCACGCCGCCGGGGCACGCTGGTCATTGCCAGCGCGGGATTTGCTCTCCCTGTGCTCTGCCGGCTGCTGAATGTGCCGGATGCCTTGAAGCCTCTCTTGCACCTCGGCGACTTTCTGGTTGGCATCGCCTGCGCCCGGATATACGAGGCGCTGGTGCGTTCCCATCTGCGCCTGGCAGGCCGCGGCTACTGGCTTTACCTGCCCGCGGCGGCCGGAAGCGCCGTGGTGATCGCGCTGCCCCAGATCGCGAATTGGATCTACCTGGATTTTGCACTGCGGCCGCTGAACGCGCTTCTCCTGATCGGCCTCGCGCTGGGCGGCGGGCCTCCCGCCCGCTGGCTTTCCACCCGCACGGCGCTCCTGTTCGGGAAGGCCAGCTATTCGATGTACATCCTCCACATCCCAATGCTCTGGTGGTTCAAAGTGTCGTGGTTCTACAGCCCCACGCTGCCTCCCGAGGCCGATGCTCTGATCTACATCGCGCTGGTCCTGCTGGTCTCGGCCCTGGTGTTCAAGCTCTTCGAGGAACCCGCCAACCGTCGCCTGCGCGATACGCTCACCGCCCGATTCCGCTCCGCCCCGCGACGCGCAACGGAAGCTTCCTCTCCGCCCGGAACCACGGGATAATGCAGGCGGCCAGTGGCGGGCCGCAACGCCCACAGAGGCGCTGCGAACACTCCTGAGGGGCAATCGAGATTAGGGCGCTCCGGGAATCGGACGACCGGTCGGTTTTCGGCTCCGGGGACCTGGATCCGGATCGCTTTTTCCGGAAATACGCCGGGCAAAACCAATTTCGTCATCACACAGGCGCTACCTACGTGGCGGTCGAGGGGGACCGCGTGGCCGGCTACGCGACGGTTGCACCCGGACACATCGAAATCGAAAGCCTGCCTGCCGCCCGGCGCAAGAGGTTTCCGGAGTACCCTCTGCCGATTTTGCGGCTGGCCCGCCTGGCGGTAGATCGGCTATTTCAGGGGCAGGGTCTCGGCAAACAACTGCTTCGCTTCGTGCTGAACCTGGCGCTACAGATGGCGGGGAATTTCGGCTGCGTTGGGGTTGTCGTGGACGCGAAGCCCGAGGCGGTGTCGTTCTACCGTCAATTTGGGTTCATTGCACTCGATGTGGTCCAGCGCCAGCCCGAACGGCTGCGGTTCGGTGCGCGTAGCCCTGCCGGAATCCGTATATAATCTGAGGCATGTCGAAGATTTCTTTGCTCGCCATTTTTGTCTTGATGAATTCTCTGTTGTTTGCGCAAGCGCCGCCCGCCGGAGTCCCCGGTCGTGGCGCTGCCCAAGCCCCCGGAGCCGCCGCGCCCGGACGTGGGGCCGGCCGGGGCGCGGGCGCGGCAGCCGTTGCACCGTATCAAGTCGCCGCGGACCGCACGGTGACGTTCCGCCTGCGCGCGCCGGACGCCACCAGCGTCGGTGTTTCGGGCGATTTCGTATCGGCTGCCCAGCCCATGAAGAAGGGTGATGACGGCGTTTGGAGCGTCACCGTCGGCCCGCTCAACCCGGCCATTTTCAACTACAGCATCACCGTGAACGGAGTCCGCAACATCGACCCCAACAATCCGATGGTCAAGCTCGGCGACCGGTCGC
>CAIYHG010000134.1 GCA_903925975.1 uncultured Acidobacteriia bacterium
GCAACGCAGCATCGAAGCAGCACTGAAGCAGCAGTAAAGCAAACAAGGCCTAACGGACGTTAGGGGTGGCGTGTGCACGCTTGTATAGGTAGAAGGTTGCGGCGGATGCCGCTCATTCAGTCGGTGATTTGATTCCGTTTCGATAATGGGCGGTCGATAATGGAAGGGTAATACGGGGCTTGTTTGGGACATTCTTTGTCGTGCCAGCGGCGATTCATGCTCGCTTACTTATGGGTTTATGGTATGAGGATGAAATGTTCAGATTCGATGAACTCTGTTTCGTGATGCGAGGTGCGTTTGAGTATTACCGCGAGTACATGCTCATAAGTGACTATCTGATGCAGAAGGGTCAGTCGGAAATAGCTGGCCGCGTATGAATCGACTGGATCGCGAGCAGACCCCGTGGACCGGCGCCGTGGCGCCGACAGCGCGGTATTGCGGGACGGACAGCGTCACCGACCTGCTCAAGGACTGCTCCCGGATGGGGCTCCTGGACGAGTTGCGCGCCACCCTAGGACTGGAGGCCAGGCCCGACCAGCGTGCGGCCCTGCGCGCGGTGCGCGATCTGGTCTATGAGCTGGCCGGGGCCAGGAACCGCGATCTAGCAGTGGACGTGCTGATTCATGCCACGGGGATCGCCGAGTTCGACCAGTTGAGCCTGCGGGACTACGCCCGCAAGCACGGGCTATCCCACGAGGGATTCCGGAAGCAAGTCGCGGCCATGCAGCAGCGCTTGAACCTGCCCCGCCGAGCCATACAGCAATCCGATGCGAACTGACGTGCAGCAACTCGTGGCGGAATTGCCCGGCAGCGGGATCGCCCACGCCGACCGGCTTGGTCTGGCGTTGGCCCCACATCTTGACCAAGTGGAATGGCGCGGTCTTGTGACCCACCTTGCTCGCCTGACCCGTACGACCACCGGGGCGCGACAGACCTTGACCGCCTGGCTGGGCGATGCGCTCGCCTACGGTGAAATCCGCTACCACGGGCGGATAACCACCTGTGCCAGCGAAGCGGGCCTGGAGCCGGGCACGTTGCGCAACGCCAAGATGGTATGCTCCCGGATCCCCGTGTCATGTCGCCATGACGTCTTGAGCTGGACCCATCACTGCGAGGTGGGGCTGGCTTTCGCCGATCCCGCCGAGATCGAGCAGTGGCTGGCGTTGGCGGAAAGGGAGAAGCTATCGACTGCCGGACTACGCAAACGCATTCGGGCGCATATTGCAGGCCGGCGGCAAGATCAGGATGCTGCGGCTCACTCCGGATCGGTTGAAGCTTTTCAACTGATGCGCGAGGTGCGTGCCGTGTGCCGGATGCTCGATCAGCGACGCGACATATGGAAGCGCTGGGCTCCCGGCACAGTCCGAATGGCGTTGCAGGAGGTCAAGCCGCTGGCGGATTTCATCGACCGCCTTCGGGCTTGCGCCCTCAAAGGTTCGTGCGCGCCGCCACGAGACATTCAGGCCAATTAACGCCACCGGGAAGGATTTTCACGACCGGCGACCTCGCCATCACCCGCGAGCCGGCACCTTCAGCTTTATGCGGATATGCACGGCGACCTCGGCGGGGTCGTAGTAAACGAAGTGCCCGAGCCGGTGATGCGGGATGCGCCGGAGTTTGGTCCATTCGCGGAGGGTGCGGATGGACGGCTCCTTGTTTTTTGGGAAAATCCCGCTGAGGCGCAGGCCGACGATGTCCGTGAGCTGGCTTTCGATGCAAGGAGATGCAAGCGTTTCCATACCCTTCCTTGCCCGTCAACTCACGCGGCCGGCTTCGCCCACGCCGAACTGGGCCGAGTCGGAGCCGGTGCCGCGCCGAATGGCGTCACGACCGCCGCTGGCGCGGTGTGCTGCGGGAGAATGCCCCAAAACTGCTCCGCCTCCTCCTTGCTCTTCAGATCGAGGTAGTGCTTGCGGATGATGCTTTCGGAATTGCC
>CAIYHG010000135.1 GCA_903925975.1 uncultured Acidobacteriia bacterium
CCGTGGAGCACGGCTGGAAGCCCGAACCGAGCGCCACGCGCTGATTCACCATAGTGAGCACGCGGCCGTTCGAGGGATCCACTACGACGATCGACCCGTTATAATCACCGAGCGCCTCTACCGCCGCGCGGCGGATCGCGAGGTCTTCTCCGTCCACGTTATCGCCCAGAGTGGAATCGGCGAAAGTCGGCTCTGTCCATGGGCCGCCTGCGACCACGCCTGGAGCGGCAACCGCCGGCTGAACTTTGGCGGGCTGCTTGGTTAGGGAAGGTCCGACAAACGGCGTCTTGGCTGGGGGAGCCGGCTTGACTGCGGTCTTCGCAGCGCTCTTGGCGGGCGCCTTCTTAGGCTGGGTCTTCTTCTGCGCCGCAGCGGTCTTGGGGGCAGTAGCCTTCTTCTTCGCGGCGGCAGTAGCGCCCCACGTTGCTCCACCAAGAAGAACGAGGGTGGTGATAAGCGCCAGGAATCGTTGAGATAGGGTTCGCCAGTTCATAGATATGAGACGCCGGAATGGTCAAACCACAAGGGATCTATCGCCAGAGCAAGCGCCGAATTGTACGGCCGGAGCAGCCGTGCCAATCCGATTGTGCGATCCCGCCTTCAACAGGTCAAGTAATCCGATTCGATTCTATCACGCGGAAACGCGCGCCAGCACTGATTTTACGAACATTTCTAATCCTGTAGAATTAGGGTATCGCCTTGCTCGAATTACTAGCCACACAAATTGTAAATTGCGGCCTCTGTCCGCGCTTGCGGGAGCATTGCGCCGCGATAGCCGCCACAAAGCGGCGGGCCTATCTCGATTGGGAATACTGGGGCAAACCGGTGCCGGGATTCGGCGATCACGCGGCGCGCGTGCTCATACTGGGTCTCGCGCCCGGGGCTCATGGCTCCAACCGAACGGGCCGGATGTTTACGGGAGACCGTTCGGGCGACATCCTCTATCGAGTGCTGCATAAGACGGGTTTCGCGTCGGCCCCGGCGAGCCTGCGCCGCGACGATGGATTGACGCTCAAGGATATCTACATCACCGCCGCGGCCCGCTGCGCCCCTCCCGGGAACAAGCCGACGCCGGAGGAACTGCGCAACTGCCGGCCGTATCTGGAGCGTGAACTCGACCTGCTGGCGAACGTGAGAGTGGTTGTGGCGCTCGGAAAGATTGCGTTTGATACGTACCTGAGCGTTCTGAAATCGCGTGGCGTTGTGAATGGCCGCGCGGGTTATCTTTTCGGGCACGACCGGCACTACGAGATCGCCCACGGGCAGCCGGATCTCATCGCCTCGTATCACCCAAGCCAGCAGAACACTTCCACTGGGAAACTGACCGAACGCATGCTGCTCGACGTGTTCCGGCGGGCGCGGAAGATTGCCGCGGGTTAGCGCGGCCCTGGAGAGGTATCGGGAGCAACGCACCCGGGGCCCAGCGGAAAGCGCTCTCTTACAAACTCCATCGCCTCTTCCCTGCTTCCCAGCGCGCCTTCCAACTGCGCGTCTTCAACGGCGGTGAGAATCGCGGAGAAGGCCGGACCGGGAGCGTAGCCCTCGGCGATCAGGTCGGCGCCCGTAATCAGCGGGGACGGCTTCAGGCGTTCTTCCGAGAGTCCGCGTCGCTTTTCCTTGAGAAACTCATACGTCTCCAGCCGGCGGTTGCTGGAAAGCACGTCGAGCCGGTGCAACTCCATGTGCTGGTCGAAACCCGGCATGCGGAGAAAGCGCTTGAGCGTGCTCTCCTTCATCCTGGGCACGTCCATGAAGCGCATGTGATTGGCCACGAGCGCCTCCACCCGCTCGATCTCATCGCGTGAAAAGCGCAGGCGGGTCATGATGAGCCGGGTCAATTCCACGCCCGCTTCCACGTGGGCGTCGAACCGGATACGCTCGGCCACACGGAAAGTCGGCGGCTTCCCCACGTCGTGCAGCAACGCGCCCCATGCTAGCGTTGGCGTGGGGCTGCGCAACTGTTCGAGCAGCAGCAGGGTGTGCGTCCAAACGTCGCCCTCGGGGTGGTATTCCGGGGGCTGCGCGACGCCTTTCATCGCCGCGATTTCGGGAAGGATGGCCGCGAGGAGGCCGGATTCGTCGAGCAATTCGAAGCCGCGGCGCGCGCCTCCCTCGGTGAGGATACGGACCAGTTCGTCGCGGACGCGCTCGGCCGAGACCCGCTCGATTGCCGCGTGATGGCGGCGCATGGCGGCGAAGGTTGCCGGATCTATCTCAAAGCCGAGCCGCGCGGCGAAGCGGATGGCGCGCAGCAGACGCAGATGGTCCTCGCGAAAGCGCGCATCCGGATCGCCGATCGAGCGCACGACGCGGCGTTTCAGGTCGGCCTGCCCGCCCACGTAGTCCAAGACCTCGCGGGTCTCCGGGTCCATCATCAGGCCGTTGATGGTGAAGTCGCGCCGCAAAACGTCGAGCTTCGCATCCGCCTCGAAGCGCACCGATGCGGGGCGGCGGCCGTCAGGGTAATCGGCCTCGCTGCGGAAGGTAGCCACCTCGACGCAGGCGCCGCCGCGGCGTACCAACGCCACTCCAAAGTGCGCCCCCACCCGCCCCGAGCCGGGAAATAGCTCGAAGAGGCGGTCGGGCCGGGCGTCGGTGGCGACGTCAAAATCCTTCGGGGGAACCCCCAGGAGCAGGTCGCGGACACAGCCGCCCACCAGCCAGGCCTGCTGGCCGGCAGCCCTCAGCTTTACGATGATCTGGCGGGCCAGAGTCTCCGGTTCCATGGGCAAGTCACTCAAGAAATCCGCTTCCATCAACCATGCTAGTATGGTAAAGCCGAACTCCACCCGGAGGCGGGGGACCCGCATTGTGGGGCTAAGTCCTAAGCAGCGTAAAAGGACGGAGTACTTTCAAGCTCCAGCCCGTCAGCTAACCTCGCAGGCGAAGTTGAGAGACGCCCTTGTGGCGTTCAGACCGTTGCCCCGGTGCAACACCTATAGAAAATATGGCTTCTCAGACTGATCGGGCGCAAACCGCCAAAGTAGTGGTTGCCACTACGGTCGCGCTGTCTTTCATTTCCTTCTGGAGAGCTGCGGCGATTGTCCTCAGCGACCTGGCTTCCTCGGCGTTTTACGCGGGCGGCATTGCGGAACACGCTATCGGCAAGAGCGCGCCGTGGTTCATCCTCGGCGTGATGCTGTTCAGCTTCGCCGTGCGCTCGGTCTATCTGGAATCCTGCGGCATGTTCGTGCGCGGCGGCGTGTACGTGGTGGTGCGCGACGCCATGGGCCACTTCATGGCGCGCATTTCCGTTTCGGCGCTGATTTTCGATTACATCCTCACCGGCCCCATCAGCTGCGTCAGCGCGGGCCAGTACCTCGGACGCCTGCTGAATGAAATCGCGGGCATGATGCACTGGAGCGCTCACGTTCCGCCTAACGCGTTCGCGGCCGTCTTCGGCATGGTGGTGACCGTCTATTTCTGGTGGAACAACGTCAAGGGCATCCACGAATCGAGCGGCAAGGCGCTGCGGATCATGCAGATCACTACCGTGATGGTGATCGCGTTCCTGATCTGGTGCCCGCTCACCCTTCTGATTCGCGGTCCGGCGCAGATTCCCCCGGCGCCCATTCCACAGAACCTGACCTTCAGCAAAGACGCGCTGGGCTGGTTCTGGGGCACCATGTGGCCGCAGATCAGCCTGGTGGCGATCGTGGTCGCGTTCGGCCATTCCCTGCTCTCGATGAGCGGGTTCGAAACGCTGGCGCAGGTCTACCGCGAAATAGCCTACCCCAAAGTCAAGAACTTGAAATTGACCGGCAACATCGTATGCACCTACGCCGTGTTGTGCACGGGAGTGATCACGCTGTTTGCGGGCATGGTGATTCCAGACGCCGCCCGCGGGGAGTATGTGGACAACCTGCTGGGCGGCTTGGCCATGCACCTGGCCGGCCCGCAGTTCCTGCGCCTGGCGTTCCATGTTTTCGTGGTTGTGGTGGGCGTGCTCATCCTCTCTGGCGCGGTGAATACGTCCATGATCGGCGCCAACGGCGTGCTGAACCGTCTGGCGGAAGACGGCGTTCTGTTCAACTGGTTCCGGAAGCCGCAGAAACGGTTCGGAACTTCGTACCGGCTGATCAACGTGATCGCCATCATGCAACTGGCAACCATTGCCATGAGCGGCGGCGATATCTACCTGCTCGGCGAGGCGTACGCCTTCGGCGTGGTGTGGAGCTTCTTCATGAAGTCTCTGGGAGTGCTGGTGTTGCGCTACCGGCGCCACGATCAGGAATACAAGACGCCCTTCAACCCGCGCATTTTCGGCAAGGAAATTCCCGTCGGGCTGGCCACCACCACGCTGATTCTGCTGCTGGTGGCGGTGGCAAACCTGTTCTCGAAGCAGTTCGCCACGATTTACGGCGTGAGCTTTACCGTCTTCCTGTTCGTCATTTTCACCGTTTCCGAGCGGATCAACCGCAAGCGAAGCCACGGCTCGAAGAGCGGACTGGAGCAGTTCAACCTGGAGATGCAATCGGAAGTCAGCGCCGAATCGGTGCAGGCGCGCCCCGGCTGCGTTCTGGTTTCGGTCCGCGAGTCCAAGCGGATGCGGCACCTCGAGAACGTCCTGGCGAAAACCAACGTGAAGCGGCACGACATCGTAGTGATGACCGTGCGGCCCGTTTCGACCGGCGCGGGCGAATATCAACTCTCGGACCAGCAGCTTTTCAGCGATTACGAGAAGGAACTGCTGACGCGCGTGGTGGCCATGGCCGAACGCGAAGGCAAGACCGCCGATCTGCTTGTGGTGCCCGGCGTCGATCCTTTCGATGCGATGGTGCAGACCGCGGCAAAATTGAAAGCATCGCGGCTCGTCACGGGCGTATCGCCCAAAATGGATTCCGCGGAACTCGCGCGGCGCATCGGCTTGGCCTGGGAGAAACTTCCGGAACCGCGCCACCCCTTTTCACTCGAAATCATCAGCCCCGACCGTCCCTCGGAATACGTCAATCTGGGACCGCATCCGCCCCGGTTGTGGCCGGAAGACGTGGATCGCGCGCACGAGATCTGGCTCCAATTGCAGGAGAATTTCGGCGCCCGCCTGCATCACAGGGACGTGGTGGGCATCGCCCTACGCAGGCTCCAGAAGGACCTGGACGCCGACAACCGGCAGCAGGTCCTGAGCGACCTGGATAAAGAACTCCGCAAGAGCTGAAGAGAGCGGCTGCGGGCAGTCCGGAAGACGTCCAATCGGATACGGAGTTCCGGGTTCAGGCTTGCATCCGCACGTGAGCTGTGCTACCAAATGGCGGAGGCGATCTATGTCCCTACGAACAAAGTTTTTCATGGCAGCCCTGCCGCTGCTGGCAATTTTAGCCCTGGCTTCCTGCGGGCCCAGTGGTCCGGCCGAAGGTACTCCAGGATTTGCTTGGGCGAAAGCAAACGAAAACTACGCCGCTGGCGATTATGCGAAGACGTTGGAGCAACTGGATAGCGTGCTCAGCAGCGACAGCGAGTATACGGCCCGTGCGCTGCCGTGGGCCCTGGTTCTCAACTACGGAATGGCTTCCGGCAATATGCAACTTGCGGACGCCTATGAAGAAGGCGCCAAGGCCAACAAGGCAGGTGAGGCTGCGCTGCGCCGCCCGATGAACTTGGCCCGGAATGAAGCGAATCACCAGATTCTGCGGTTTGCGGAACAATTCGCCGAATTCAGCAAGACGAAGGCAGACTCCGTGCCGCTGGCATTCCCCTTCCCCAAGGGCAGCGCCGCCGAGCCGCCTCAGGTGCTCAAGATTAAGCAGGGCTCCACATCCATGACTCAAGTGGAGACGGAGACGGCCCAGAAACGGTCGATCGAGCGCGGCATCCTCCTGGCAGCGGCATCCGTCGCTGGCGCCGGCGATGATGTAGCCAAGGGCCAGCAGGTTTTCGCGGCTCAGGATGCGAAGGTTCCGGGCGCCACGTTCCAGTACGCGATGGCAAAGGCGCTCTACGATCTTTCGCAGATCTATGCCAAGGGGAAACTCAGCGATCTGGAGAAGATGGGGCTGTTGTGCCAGCGCGCCGAGGCCGCCTTGAAAGACGTTCCCGAAACCGAAGACAGCAAGTATCTGATGATGAAGATTCAGTTGGGGATTAAGGACTCCAAGTAGGGCTAGCGGCGGCAAGGGGCCGGGCCTTCCGGCCCCTCCGCTTTGGCTAGATCAACGCCTCTATCAGGCCAATCAGGTACTCGCGGTCAAACCGGGCTGAGCGGTGTGTCCGCGAATCGAAATAGCGCCAAACTCCCTCGTGCCTCTCAACCGTATAGAACAACATCTGCTCTTCTACTGCATTGCGATCCAATAATTGCTGATTGAAGGCGCGCACCGAACCCTCAAGAGTGTACGGAATCCGGAAATCCTCGGTGGATAACAAACCGGGGGTCGCTTCAAAAGCGATCTGCAGCAGACGCCCCTGAATGTTCATCTGAAACAAATTCATTCCGTTGTCGGCAAAGGCTTCGGCCGAATACTGGGGGGGATCCAAACGGACGATGGCGTTGGAAAGCAGACTGTTCAGATCGGAAACGAAATCCGAGCAAGTCCGGTGCAGTTCGACCGCGCCTTCGGCGCGCAACCGCCCGATCTCCCGCTCGTAACGGACCGACGCAGCGTCCTTATCGGCCAGGCGGTCGATCCCGGCCGCCACCTTCTTGAGGCGGCTATCCGCCGTCTTTCCACTCGAGTCCACACGGTCTCCTGTTCCACTCCAGAATAACCGAGGGTCCGTCAAGTGCGGCGCTGCCAATCCAGCAATTCCCCGGGTTCCACCAGATCGAGCAGCTCGATGTGCAGCGCCAGCAGGATCTGGTCCGCCGCCTCGAAGGACAAGGCGCGCTTCCCTTTGAGGACGTGATGGACGTGCGATTGGGAGAGGCGGCACAACCGTGCCAGGCTGCGCTCGGTGATTTCCCCGCTGCGCACACGCATCAGCAGGTGGTTGGTGAGGCGGTCCCGCAAGCCCGTGAAGGTCATATTGCTGTCGAGCGATTTCTCTTAGAAATAGGGCAGTACGGAATTACCTTAAGCAGAATAAGAATTATCCTATTGCGGCCTATATGATTTCCTTGGGCTCAGCCCCTGTAAGTGAAAGCAACTATTATTCTTGCACCATCTCTATCCCAAAAGTAAGTGTTATCTTTTCAAATTATTTAAGTTTGAAATATTGACGGTTTAGTATTTAAACGTACATTTAAGTAAGTAATTTTCGGACGCCAGCCCGCAACGGGACGGAGGCCGGCGCCGGGAGGACAGAATGGACTGGAATCGTTCGAACGCAATAGGCCTCGCAAAGGCCTCCTGCACCTTGTGCGGCGGCATGGGCATGCGGCCCATACGCAAAACCAAGGAGGCGCCCTGTAATTGCGTTTTTCGGGCCGTTCTTCGCGCCTGCTACAGCCGGTTTCGAGACTGCGTAAACGCCGGGTCGTACGCCAGTACGATTTCCCTGGAATTCTGCCGCGGCCGTGATGGCCGGCGGACCTATTCGCGTAAACGCGAAGAGTATATGGCCGATTTTTGCCTGGTCAGCAAGCGCTTGCTGGACGGGCCGGATTACGATGTCTTCCGTTTTCATTTTCTATTGGGCGCCGATTGGCGCCTCTGCTGCCGCCAACTAAAACTGGAACGGGGAAACTTCTTCCACGCCGTTTACCGGATTGAACAGGTGCTCGGGAGGGCGTTCGCCGAACTGGAGCCTTACGCACTCTACCCGCTGGCTGAATACTTCCGCGGCGAGATTCAGCGCGAGACGCGAGGTTTTAGCGCGGGCCTGCCTTTATCCGCCTGATACCCCCGGGGAGCGGCAATCCCGCTCCCCCACTCCAAGTTGGCTTTGGTTTTCCGGACACAGCGTACAATGGAGTTGCGGTTTTTCGCACGCCAACCTGCTCATGCGTTTTCAAGAAGCGCTGCGTTTCAGCATTGAGGGATTGCGCTCGAACCCGGTCCGTTCCTTACTGACCGGCATCGGGATGGTGATCGGTACGGCTTCCGTCATCCTGGTGGTGAGCATTTCGCTGACGAGCCGGGATTACATCCTCGAGCAGGTGCAAGGCGTGGGGTCGAACATCATCTTCGCCTACCACTCCAGCGCGGGCCCGGACGCCGCGACGGCCGACGCAGATTTCGTGAAAATCAGCGACGTCGAAGCGGTGCGCAAGGAACTGGCCGGGGATATTGCCGCCGCCACCGGCGTGATGTACAACTTCGACCAGATCGCCGTATCGGGAAAACTGCGCGACATCAAAGTGCTGGGGACCGATCAGGATTACTCCAAGGTCCGCAATATAGTCATCAGTTCCGGGCGCTTTCTGGATGACGGCGACGTGTCCCTGCGCAGAAGAGTGGCGCTGCTGACCGACCAGTTCGCCACCGAGCTATATGGCAGCCAGAATGCCGCCGTGGATCAAACGGTGAAGCTCTTCGGCCTGCAATTCACCGTCATCGGGACGTTCCACGAACGAGTGTCAACATTTGGCCAATCGGAGTTGGAGCGCGATACGATCGTCATCCCCGAGACCGTGCTGCGCTACTTCACGCCGGTGGAGCGGATAGATCCACTTTACGCACAGGTGCGTTCGGCGCAGGATGTGGAGCGTGTCGCCCTGCGCGTTCATGACATTCTCGCCTCCCGGCACCGGGCGGGCGCTCAGTACCGCGTGGAAACGCTTACCGCCATCCTGGACGCAGCCAAGAGCATTTCCCTGATCCTATCCCTGGTGCTGGTCTTGATTTCGGCCATCACGCTCGTGATCTCCGGCATCGGGATCATGAACATCATGCTGGTTACTGTGACCGAGCGGACGCGGGAGATCGGCGTCCGCCTCGCCATCGGCGCGTCGCCGCGGGAGATTCAACTGCAATTTCTGGCGGAGGCGGTGATCCTCAGCGTTTCGGGCGGACTCTTGGGCATTCTGGTAGGGCTTTCCATCCCTCTGAGCGTCAACCTGTTCGCCGGAATCCGTATTCCGATCTCTCCCGTAGCCATCGCGGTGGCGTTCGGCGTCTCCTGCATCGTAGGGCTGATCTTCGGCATGCTGCCCGCCAACCGCGCGGCGCATTTGAACCCGACCGAAGCTCTGCGGTACGAGTAGCGCTAACCGCACTACCGGCCAGAGACGGTCAGGTACGAAAACGGGTGATCGTCGCCTGTAACTGCGTGGCGATGCGCGAGACTTCGCTGGCGCTGGTGCGAACTTGCTCACTGCCTTGCGCGATTTGTCCCGCGGCGTGATCGACGTGCCCTATATCGCGCGCGATTTCCTGTGATACCTGGGAGTTCTGCGACACGCGCGTATTAGCGTCTCCCACGCCGACGGAGGCTTCGGAGATGTTGCGGGCGATATCCTTGGTCACCGTCGCCTGCTCTTCGATGGCGGCAGCGATGGAGTTGACAATGTCGGTGACGCCGCGAATCACCGTCGAGACCTTCTCGATTCCAGCCATACCGCCGCTGGTCGATGTCTGCACTCCGTCAATGCGGGCCTTGACGTCCTCGGTCGCCGAGGCGGTCTGCTGGGCCAGTGCCTTGATTTCGTTGGCCACAACGGCGAACCCCTTGCCGGCAGAGCCCGCGCGGGCGGCCTCGATCGTCGCGTTCAAGGCGAGGAGGTTGGTCTGAGAGGAGATCTCGGCAATTGTCTCAGTAACCTTACCGATCTCCTGCGCCGAAACCCCCAGCTGGTTCATCTGCTCGGTGATCCGCTCGACCTGCCGTGTGGCGTCGTCCGCGATCCGGCGCGCTTTTTCCGAGTTTCGCGCGATCTCGCCGATGGTCAAGGTCATCTGGTCGGTGGACATGGAAACGTGCGAGAGGTTGGCGTTGGCCTGTTCCATTCCCGCCGCCACCGAGGCGACGTTGACGCTCATTTCTTCAGCCGCGGCGGCCACCGAGTGCGCTTTGTCGGATGTCTCCCGCGAGCCGCTGGACATTTGTCCGGCATTGGCGGAGAGTACGGCCGACGATTGCGAGAGCACCTCCACTCCGCCGCCGATCTCCCTCACCATCACCCGGAGACTGTCGACTACGTCTTGCTGGGAGCGTGCCAGAAGCCCGATCTCGTCCTGCCGCGCCAGGAACTCCGGAGGCGTGTCCCTTGACAAATCGCCGGCCGCAATCTCTCCGAGGTGCGCAACGACTTTGGTCAGCGGCACGGCGATGCTGCGAGTGACGGTCAACGATATGAGCGCCGCGCCAGCCAGCGCCATGAGAAAGCCCGCCAGCGCCACGATGTTACTCACGTTCAGCGTCTGGTGGATCTTTCGGGAGCCTTCGTCCCCGTTGTTCTTGTTGAAACTGACAGCGGCTTCGGTGGCTTCGAGGAACTTCGCATAGAGCGGCTTCAGTTGCTCCGAATACATGGCTGCCGCCTGGGCGCGCTTTCCCTCACGGCTTAGCCGCGTCACTTCGTTGAAGACAGGCAGGTATGTGTTCCGCGCCGTCTTCAGGTTTTCGAACAGGTTCCGATCCGCCTCCAGAAAAATGGTCTTCTCGTATTGGTCCATCAGATCGGTAATCTTGGTTCCAAGCCGGCTGCTCTCGGCCTCGATACTCGCCTGCTCCTTTTCGCCTCCCGCATACATCTCCTCCAGCAGCAGGCCGAAGCGCGTTACCACATTCAGCTGAAGCTGACAGATCAGGTAGGTGCCCGGGAGCGAATCCTGAGTGATGCTGTCGGCTGCCTGGCTGATGCCGCGGGTTTCGAAAGCGTTGAACCCCGCCAGCGCGATCATGATCAAAATCACGGAGCCGAACCCGGCCCACATCTTCTTCCCGATCTTCCAGTTCCTCATATCTGTTTCTGTTCTCCGATTAGGATCTTCGGCCCCTGCCGGCATAGGCGACGGCAATTGGCCCTGCGTCGGGCCCCGCAAGTTGACTCAAATGCAGGGGTAACTGTTCTTCTATTTCATCGGTTGGAGCGGAGGAACTCTTTAGAGTGAGATGGCGCCAAATGAAGGTTATCCGTGAGGAAACCAGGTTTCGAGGCAGCGGGCATTCCGCATCGGAGTGCTTCAATCGATCTCGCTGGGCGCGGATAAGACAAAGGAAAGCCCGGCCCGGATCGATGCGGCCAAGAAGGCCGTTGGCCCAGCCGGCGTCCAGACGAAACAGTTCTGCATGACCATGGGCAAGTACGACATGGCCTGCATTCGGGTAGCGCCGGATGACGCGACGCCTGCGCAGGGCTTGCTCAAAGCGGCGAGCAGCGGATCGATCCGCGCTGACAGGCTCCGTGCGTTGTCCGAGGCCGAAGCCACTACTTCATAGCCGGAAGCTGGGATGAATCCCGGCGCTGCACGCTGAAGACGCGCGCCACAGAGGCGCGCCTACCGTGTGGCCATCACAAGCCCCGCTGCGCCGACTATGCCGGTTTTATCGGCCACAGTCTGCTCGACGATGGGCGTGTCGCGGCCCAGCAAGCCGCGCGAACGCTCCCATACCTGCCTCCGGAGCGGTTCCAACAGAGCGGCGCCGGCGTTGGCTACTTGCCCGCCTAGGATCACGACCTCCGGGTCGAACACGTGCAATAGGCCCGCGAGGGCGCCGGCCAGTTTGCCGGTGGCCCGGGCCAGGATCTCGGCGGCAAGCGCATCCCCCTCACTCGCCGCCTGAAACACCGTGCGGCAGCTTGCCAGTTGCGGCTGTTCGCTGAATAGGCGCGTGAGGCTGGAAACGCAGCCGCGGCGCACTGCCGCCCAGGCTTCGCCCTCAATCGCCCGCGCCGAGAAGACGGTTTCCAGGCAGCCGCGATTGCCGCAAAAGCAGCGTGCGCCGTCCGGTTCCACCGTCAAATGCCCAAGCATGCCAGCCATCCCCGAGTGGCCTCGAAGCAGCTTGCCGTCCACCATGGCCGCTCCGCCAACCCCGCTGCCCAATGTGATCATTAGTACATTTCTGAGGTCGCGAGCCGCTCCCCATACCATTTCCCCGGCAAGAGCCACGCGGGCGTCGTTATCGGCGAAAACGGGTACGTCCATCGGAAGGCCTACCAGGTCGGCCAGACGCAGCCCCTCCAGATAGTGCAGCGCCCCCGGAAGCAGTTCGATCCGCGTGGTGTCCGGGTCGATTACCCCTTTGCATCCAACGCCTACGCCGGCGGGCAGCGCGGTGGCTTCGAGCAGCCAGCGAATCGCGTCGTGAAACTGGGGCTGGAAGCTTTCCATGTCCGAGGGGGTGGGAATCGCGCGCGATGCGAGGATCGCTCCGTTTTCGTCCACCATGCCCGCCCGCAACTGCGAGCCGCCGATATCGATACCGAGGATGACCATACTGGCTCTTCACGGATTTAGATTCACTACCCTGGGCGGAGGCGTCGGAAAAGAATCTTGGCCTTGCGGAACGGAAACCGCGCAAATCCCGGAGCTCCGGCCACACGCCCGCCTGGGCTCCCCACCCTCCCGTGGGGAGCACGGAATGCGTGGGACATCGCTAAACTTCTTTTATTTCGGATTTTCGTATCCTATAATCGATTTGACAAAAAACCGGGGTTAACCAGAGGTCGAAGGAGGCCGACGGTGAAGATCCTAAAGCTCCCGAAGGAGAAGCTAGACCTGTTCGCTTCGGTAGTGCAGCAATTCGGTGAATTGCACGCGCCGGTTGAGCAGGATGGCAAGTACGTTTTCAAACGCCTAACCCGGTGGTCGGATGCGCGGCTGGAATATGACCGCACCATCCTACCGCCGAAAAAGTATTTTCTCCCTCCCCAAGAATCTATCTTCCGGTATCGGCCTGGAGAAGGGTTCGTTCCAGTGACTGACGGCCTCGATCAGAGGATCATTCTGTTCGGGGTCCACGCGTGCGACGTCTACGCGATGAACATTCTGGACAGGGTTTTCGCCGGCAAGTACAGAGATCCGTACTACCAGGCGCGCCGAAAGAATATCGCGATCATCGGCATCGATTGCCTGCCCGACAAGAACTGCTTCTGCCGCTCTATGCGGGCCGATTTCGTGGACCACGGTTTCGATCTGTTCTTTTACGACACCGGAGATTATTACCAGGCCCTGGTCGGGACGGCCCTCGGCGACGACATGGTGCAAGCCACCGGCTCGGTATTCGAGCCGATGGACGCAGCCGAAATCGACGACTACAAGCGCCGTTCGCTCAACAAGCGCCGCGCGTTTCAACTCGACGTGGAAATCCGCGATCTTCCCGAGATCTTCGAAATGGAGTACGAAAGCGAACTCTGGGACGAACTCGGAGATAAGTGCCTCTCCTGCGGCAGTTGCAGCATGGTATGCCCCACCTGCTACTGCTACGACGTGTCCGACGACGTGGAACTGGGCTCGCGCGCGGGCGACCGGACGCGTTCCTGGGATTCCTGCCTCTTTTACGATCACGCGCTGGTGGGCAGCGGGGAAAACTTCCGCGGGCCGCGCGCCAGCCGCATCAAGTTCCGCTTCTACCATAAGCAGCGCGGGTTCGTAGCCGAATACGGCCGCCCGAGTTGCGTGGGCTGCGGACGGTGCAGCAATGCATGCCCGGTGGGCATAGACGTTGTGCAGGTGATCGACAGACTGCGGAGGGTTGAAGATGTTGCTAGCAGATGAGGTCGCAAGTTCCCATCCCGTTCTGGCCGACAATCCGTACCAGCCGCACATGGCGCGCATTGTCCGCATCTATAAGATGGTGGACAACAACCACCTGTTTACGCTGCGCTTCATGGAAGACAGCTTGGCGCACTCGTTCCGCCACACTCCCGGCCAATTCATCATGTTGAGCGTCCCCGGCGCGGGCGAGATGCCGATTTCGATATCGTCGTCGCCCTCACGCCCCGAAGTGCTCGAATTGTGCGTCCGGCGGGTGGGCCGCGTCACCAACGCGCTCTACCGCCTGCGCACCAATGACGTCGTAGGCGTTCGCGGACCCTACGGCAACGGGTATCCCATTTCCGAGATCACCGGCAACGATTTGCTTTTGGCCGCCGGAGGCCTCGGCATGGCGCCCCTGCGCTCACTGCTGTGGTACGCGCTCGATCACCGCGACAAATTCAACAACATCACCTTGATGTACGGCGCCAAGCGCCCCGAAGACATGTTGTTCCGCGAGGAGCTCACGGCGCTGGTGGACCGCACCGATATCAATTGCCTCTTAACAGTTGATGCCGACCCCGGCGGAACGTGGCGCAACCACGTGGGCCTGTTGCCGGGACTGTTCGACCACGCCAAGATCGACCCGCTGCGAACGTATGCGGCCGTATGCGGCCCCCCGGTGGTTTACAAGTTCATCCTCCAGCGGTTGCTGGAGCTGGGCTTCCCCAAGAATCACATCCTGATGTCCCTCGAGCGGCGCATGAAATGCGGGATCGGGAAGTGCGGCCATTGCAGCATCGGGTATAAATACACCTGCCTGCAGGGGCCAATCTTCACGTACTGGGACGCCATTAACCTTCCGGAGATGATCTGATGAGCAAACCGACTGTTGGCATATTTGGCCTGACGGGCTGCGCCGGAGATCAGCTCGTCATCCTGAACTGCGAGGACCGGCTGCTGGATCTGGTCGCTCTCGTGGACATTCGCGATTTCCTGATGGCTTCCTCGGACAACCAGACGGAATGCGCGCTCGACATCGCTCTGGTGGAGGGCGCGGTGCTCACTAAGAAGGACGCCGACGCCCTGCGCGCTATCCGCAAGCGGGCGAAGCTCCTGGTTGCGCTGGGTTCGTGCGCGGTCTGGGGCGGCATTCCCG
Source organism: uncultured Acidobacteriia bacterium (assembly GCA_903925975.1). Taxonomy (GTDB): domain Bacteria; phylum Acidobacteriota; class Terriglobia; order Bryobacterales; family Bryobacteraceae; genus BOG-224. The sequence goes on from CAIYHG010000135.1 coordinate 14,677, forward strand.
CCATGGATCGCGGCATGGATCGTGGGCCCATGTTGGAGGAGGTCTACGGCGACGCCGGCGCAGGCTACGATTCGCAGGCGGCGCAGGCGCTGCACGAAGTGGTGACGGTGGACCTGAACATCACCGGCTGCCCGATAGAAAAAGAGCACTTCATTTCCGCGATCGCGTCGTTATTGAACGGCGACGCGCCGCTTTACCCCAAATACCCGGTTTGCACCGAGTGCCGGATGCGGGAGAACAACTGCCTGCTGATCGAGCGCGGACTGCCTTGCTGCGGCCCCATCACCGTGGCCGGGTGCAACGCGCGCTGTCCGGAACTGCGAGTGCCCTGCATCGGGTGCCGGGGACCCATCGGCGACGCGAACCCGGCGTCCCTGCTGGCGGTGATGGAAGAGAAAGGCTATAACCGCGAGGAGATCGTCAACCGGCTGCGCATGTTCGCGCCTCAAGGAGCGCCGCAATGAGCGTGATAACCATCGATCACCTGGCCCGCGTGGAAGGCCACGGCGGGATCACCGTGGAATTGCAGGGCGACGTAGTGACGGATGTGCGGTTCGATATTTTCGAGGGCTCCCGGCTGCTGGAGCCGATCGTAAAGGGCAAGCACTACGATAAGATTGCTCCCTCGCTATCGCGCATCTGCTCCATTTGTTCCGCCGCCCACACGCTCACGTCCTTGAAAGCCACAGAGAACGCATTCGGCATCAGGGTGAGCCCGCAAACCGAACTGCTGCGCGAGTTGCTGATGCGCGGCGAGAGCATCGAAAGCCACGCGCTGCACGTATTTATGCTGGCGGCGCCGGACTACCTGAACTATCCGAGCGCCATCGCCATGGCAGCCGACAAGCCGGCCGCGGTGCTGCTGGCGCTGCGCATGAAGAAACTCGGCAACCTGATTCAGGAAACCATCGGGGGCCGCGCCGTCCATCCGGTGAACGCCGTGGTGGGCGGGTTCGGCAAGGCGCCGAGCCTCGATCAACTCATCGAACTCCGCAGCGGCCTGTTGCAGGCGCAGACCGATTCCGACGTGGTGATCGACTTCATGGCATCGCTTCCGGCCGCGGATTTCTGCCGCGCGGACACCACGTACGCCGCATTGCGTTCGCCTAACCTCGATAGCTACTACAACGGCGACGAGGTGATGGTGTTCGCCAAAGGGAGCCGAGCCATCGTACAGGCTGACGATTACCGCTCCCTCACCAACGAGAAGGCCGTGCCGCATTCGCACGCCAAGCACAGCACGTTCCGAGGAAGTCCGTTTATGGTCGGGTCGCTCGCGCGGTTGACCGTCAACCCGCGCCGGCTCACCGGAAAACTGGCGGTGGCGATGAAGCGCCTGAAACTCGTCCTGCCGGCCGATAACCCGATGGACAACAACAAGGCGCAGGCGCTCGAACTGGTCAACGACGTGGAACGATCGCTCGAAATCATCGAGCAGTTGCTGCGCGACGGAATCAAGGACGAGCGTTCCATGCCGGTTCATCCGCGGGCGGGAAGCGGAACGGCCATCACGGAGGCGCCTCGCGGACTGCTCATCCACAGCTACGTGTACGACGACCGCGGATGCATCGTTTCGGCCGACGTCATTACGCCCACGGCTTTGAACGCCGCGAGCATCGAACAACACATGCGGCGCGCTGTGGAACAGTGCGAAGACCGCGACGAGGCGGTGATCTCGCGGCGGCTGCAGATGATTGCCCGGGCCTATGACCCGTGCATCTCCTGCTCCGTGCACCTTGTTCGCAAGAGATGAAACCGACGCTGCTCATCGGCCTCGGTAACGTCCTCATGGGCGACGACGGGGTTGGCTGCCGGCTGGCGGATTTGCTGGCGGCCGACCCGCGCCTGCCGCCGGACGTGGAGGCGCTCGCCGGAGGCAGCGATCTATTACGGCATGCCTCGGATGTCGAGGGCCGGCGGCGCGTCGTTCTGATAGACGCTGTGGAATCGGCCGACGCAGCGCCGGGCACAGTAACGGTTCTGAAGGACGGTCTGGAAGAACGGCAGGCGGGCGCGCACTGCCTGTCGGTTCCCCAGGCCATGAAGATCCTGGAACTGGTCTGCCCAGTCTCTTTCACGCTGCTGGGGATTTCGGTGGCGTACGTAAACATCGGGCAGGGGCTATCGCCCGCACTGGAGGAAAACCTGCCATCCATCCTCACTCGCGTACTGGAGGAAGTGCGATGGATTTCTTCGAGCTAGTAGCGAAGCGGCGCTCGGTCCGCGCCTTCATGGCGCGCCCGATCGCCGAGGCGGAACTGGCGGAGGTACTCAAAGCCGCCCAGGCCGCCCCCTCCGCCGGCAATTTGCAGTCCTATGAGATCTACGTGGTGGAGGGCAAGCGGCGGCGTGAAGAACTGGCGCGCGCCGCGCATGAGCAATACTTCGTGGCCGGAGCCCCGGTAGCACTGGTCTTCTGCATGCACTACGGGCGGGCGTCGGCGCGTTATGGACGGCGCGCGCGCCTCTACGCCATGCAGGATGCCACGATTGCCTGCGCCTTCTCCATGCTGGCTGCCTCGGCGCAAGGGCTGGGTTGCGTCTGGGTAGGCGCGTTCGATCCCAAAGTGGTGCGGCGCATCATCGGCGCGCCAACCACGGCCCTTCCCATAGCCATACTGCCGATCGGGTACCCCGCCGAAGCGCCGGAAAGCCGCGAGCGCCGCCCGCTTGACGATCTCGTGCACCGCGTAGAGTAGCGCTCTCCTGAAATTCCGCGGAATGCCGATATGAAGGTGTGGCGATGGGCGGCAACCGTGGAACCGTATCTCGATCTCTCCATGTCAGCTTTGAAGCAAGGTATGCCGGCCCGGCACAGGCATGCGGGCGGCTTCCGGCGCGAACCGGTCTGCAAGGCGGCCGGGGGCCGCGGCGTATTCAGATGGATTCCTCCCGAGGAGACTGATGTTTTAGATCATCGGCATGGTGTTGGTCGCGGCGGCGATAATTGGCGGGTATTTGATGGAAAAGGGCAATCTCGCGGTCCTGTTCCAGCCCGCGGAACTTGTGATCATCGGCGGCGCGGCTGTCGGCACGGTTCTGATCGCGAATCCCCGCCGCATCCTCCTCCAGATGGCGCAAAGCGTGCGTGGGCTGATCTCCGGCTCGCCGTATACGCGCGAACGATATCTGGATTCCTTCAAGATGTTGTACGACCTGTTCGCCCGGGCGCGCAAAGACGGCCTATCAGCCGCCGAGGCGGATGTCGAAGATCCGGCGAAAAGCAAGATCTTCGCGGCGCACCCGGCGATCCTGAAGGATCACGAGGTTCTTAGCTTCATCTGCGACAGCGTTCGGACGGCTGCGGCGGGCGTGGTAGACCCGTTCGACCTGGACCAGATGATGGAGGGGGATATGGAGATCCGGAAGCACGAGTCCGCGCAGCCGGTGCTCTCACTGGGAACCGTGGCGGATGCCCTGCCCGGCCTGGGCATCGTCGCGGCGGTGCTGGGCGTGTGCATCACGATGGGCGCCATAGGCGGCCCCCCGGAAGAGATTGGAGAGAAGGTGGCGGCAGCGCTTGTGGGAACCTTTCTCGGTATTCTGCTGTGCTACGGATTCATCGGTCCCGTTGCGGCCAATCTTTCCAAGGTCGCTGATGAGGAACACGCTTACTACCAGGCGCTTCGCGTGTGCATCATGGCGTTCGTAAAGGGGACGCCCCCCATCGTCGCCGTCGAGATGGCCCGGCGCGTCACGCCACTTCACGTCCGGCCCGGCTTCCAGGAACTGGAAAAGCTCTGCCGCCAGAAGACCGGCGCTCCCCTGGCCGCTCCGGCCACCGCCGCATAAGCCAATGGACGCCAAGCGGCCCCACATCGTCGTCAAGAAGGTAATCGCCCACGGAGGAAGCCACGGCGGGGCATGGAAGGTGGCCTACGCCGACTTCATCACAGCCATGATGGCGCTGTTCATCGTGCTCTGGCTTATGAACAGCACCAAGCAGGTCAAGGAGGCGGTCTCCGGATATTTCAAAGATCCAGCCGGAACCACCAAGGCCCTCGGCGCAGGCAACGAGAAGGGCCCCGGCGCCGCAACAGCGGCGCCGGTTGCGGCAGCGACGGTCAGTGTTAGCAAAGCGAACATGGACAAGCTGAAGGAAGAGCTGCAGGCCGCCATCCACAAGATGCCTTCCTTCGAAAAGCTCAAGAACCAGATCGAGATCACGGTGACGGCCGAGGGCTTGCGCGTGGAACTCATGGAGACCGAAAAGGGGACTTTCTTCCCGACCGGGGTCTCCCAACCCAACCCCGACGGGAAGGAAATCCTGACCATGCTGGCCAAAGAGCTTGGGCAGCTTCCCAACAAGCTTTCGATTGAAGGCCACACGGATGCGCGGCCGTACTCCGGCGCCGGAGTGTATAGTAATTGGGAACTATCCGCCGACCGGGCCAACGCAACGCGCCGCGTGATGCAGGAAAACGGTCTGGGCTCCACTCAAGTGACCCAAATCCGGGGCTACGCCGACCAGCGACTCCGGACTCCGGGTGCGCCTCAAGACCCGTCAAACCGCCGCATTTCAC
>CAIYHG010000136.1 GCA_903925975.1 uncultured Acidobacteriia bacterium
GACGTCTAGCGGCTCTAATACAACCTGCTGGCGATTAATCGGCTCGAAGCGGGGGGCGTCGCTGTGCGTTTCCACAGTTCAATTTTAAAAGCTATGGAACAAAATCGAGCCGCAATGTTTGGAGATTATTTCACAGCTTCCAGGCTACGCAACCACCCGGAATCTTAAGGTCGCGGTTTGAAGCGCCAGTTGCCGAAACTCCCCCGATCTCCTACTGCGCCGGCTTGCGGCTTTCTTTCTTCCGGCCCGGCAATGGTTCTTTCGTCGCGGCTGTGATCCCATCAGCCCGCAGCTTTGCGATTCGGGCGATGAGTTTCACCGGAACCGGTTTGGTGAGTGGGAAATGGACCGTCCCCTTTCGGCGCTCATAGCCTTTGAGTTCATCTTCGAGCGCGGTGAAGAACGTCCCGGATGCGGCAAACAGGGAGTAGTGTTCCTTGAAGCCGGCGAAATACAGCATCGGCTTTCCGTGCAGCTTGTATCCGGGCATGCGATACCCGATGCTCTCGATTGCTTCGGGGACGGCCTTCCGGATCGCTGCGCGCACCTGGTTGAGCTTCGGCCGTACTGCCTCGGGCTGCGCGGCAATGTACTCGTCAACCGACTCCGGAACGCGATTCTTCATACCCGCTATTCTAAGGCTCGATAAGCGGCGCCTTGCCGATATCCGGCGCCCCGGGCTGATCGCACGCAAATGGGAACTGCTGCGGCATCCTCAAACCGGCGGCGTCGTACGCCACCACTCGGCCAGCGTCATGAAGACGAGCCAGTAACCTCCCAGCGCCCAGTTAATTGCCGCCGGCCGGAGGTTGGCTATCACGACGGGAAAAGCCGTTAGGCTCCGATCTGGCGCTGGCTCTCTAACTGCCAAGCCAGGAAGCCTTCTCAGGCCCCTAAGCATTTGCCGCGCGCGAGAGAAAGCGCCGCTGTTCCTGAGCCCTTGCGGCGCCCGTTCCACCGGCGAATGTGCCGCTCCGTATGTTCGGAAGCCAGCGCTTCGAGTTTTTCATTCACGCCTAGTTCAAATCGAGCTTTCCATTTGTTTTCCTCGAGATAACGAGGCTCCTGGGCGTGGCGGAGCGTCCGCGGCTGCTAGTGTGAAATCGAACCGGGTGAGCGGCACGCCGCTTGCCTGGGCACTCTTTTTTGAGGAGGCTCGATTTGAATAACTGGAAGAATTGGCTGAGAGGTCTCGCCGCCGTAGCCATCGGCGGCGCGGCTACAGGAGCCGCAAACGCTCTTGGGAATGGCCGCTTGGACAAGACCGTGGCGGTGACGGCCGGAGTGGGAGCGCTTTCGACGGTGGTGGCTTACTTACTCCATTCGCCGCTCGCGGTTGCCGGCGCCACTTCAACCGTGCCGGTCGAAGAACCCGCCGCGGAGAAGTAACCGGAATTGCCCTCATCCCAGATTCGGACGCCATCCCTTACCGAATTACTTCGCCGGGCTTGCGCCAAGGGCCGATAGCCGTCTCCCCACATCGGCGCGGAAGCGGTCGATCAAACCGAGTACGTATTCGGTGATCGATAGCTCCGGGTTCTCCGTTAGAGGCGTCAAATCCATCGCGATATCGAGCGCCGCTTCGCCGTCCACGCCGTGGGATTCGAAGTAGGTGGCGTGGGCGAGCCTGCGGCCGGCCGTGGCGAGGTCGTAGCGCTTCCCGCCGCTTACCTGGGAATCGAACACGGCCAGAAGCGCCGCCGCGAGGTCGGCTCGTTGAGAAACGGGCAGCGGCCGCTTGTCCTCATCCTGCAGCCAGTCCAAATCGCGCCACACTTCGCAGCCGTAGACTTTGCGGGGCCGCCATTCCGCGCGGAGAGCGCGAATCGCGGCGAGGCCTCGCAGGGCAATGGCGACGTGGGTGTCGTGCTTATCCGCGGGATTGTGCAGATACACGGTCTCCGGCCGCGCGGCGAGGAAGATGAGCTTCAGATCGTCGATGAGAGCCGTTTCGGCGGCATTCTTAACTTCGGCGCTGCTGTAGCCGAGTTGCATCTGGCAGGCGTATGCGCCGATGCGCGCGGCCTCGCGCTGCTCGCGGATGCGGACTTGCCGCATCTCCGCATCGCTGAAGCCGCTATAAACTGCCGAACGCGGGCTACCGGCGCCGTCGGTGGCGACCACCCCGGTGAACCCGCGGTCGCGGGCGCCGAAGCACTCCGCGATGCCGTGGTACGCCATGATCTCGATATCGTCCTGGTGCGCGGCCAGGCACAGGTGCGTGGTTCGCCCGAGCGCGGGCGTCAGGTCCGTGCCATCGGGAACGAAGATATCGGCTTCGGCTTTGTGGAACTGCAAGGCACCTCCCAACGGCTTCGAGCGCGAAACGCCGCCGGACCAGGCAGGCCCGCTCCGGCAGAAACCGATTGTAACTCTTCAGCCGCCATATACTGGGTTCATGAACCTCGGCCGCATGCTGATCACCGTTGGTCTGGTGCTCGTCATCGCGGGAGTGATTGTTACGTTTTCTGGACGCCTGCCGATCAAACTGGGCCGCCTGCCCGGGGATATCCATTTCCAGGGCAGGAACTCCAGCTTCTATTTCCCGCTGACTACCTGCATCCTGCTGAGCGTTCTATTTTCCGTGGTGGCGTGGATTCTGCGGCGGTGAAAAAGAGCCGTTGGGTGGTGGATTACGGCCGGCGAAGGAGCTACCGCAGGCGGCCCATGCGGGTGGGGGGCCAGTAGGCGAAGACGGCCTTGCCGTAGATATTCTCGCGGGGGACGAAACCCCAACTACGGCTGTCGCTCGAATAAGCCCGGTTGTCGCCCAATACGAAATACTTGCCGGCGGGCACTAGATCCTCTGTGTCGCTATTGGGAAACGAAGGCCAGGATATGCCGTCATGGTCGGTAACGTAGTCCTCTTTTAGCGCCTGCCCGTTGACGAAGACCGCGCCCGCGTCGATGTGTACCCGGTCCCCGGGAATGCCGATGATTCGCTTGATGTAGGATTTCGAGGGATCTCTGGGATACCAGAAGACGACGGTATCGCCGCGTTGAATATCGCCGAGGCCGAAACGGTAGGTGAACTTGTTGATGAAGATGCGCTCCTGGTCCTTGAGGGCCGGAGCCATGCTGGTGCCTTCAACCTTAACTGGCTGATAAATGAACACGATAAGGATGACGGCAATCACCACCGAGAACAGCAGGTCGCGGAACCAGTGCAGGGCTCTCGCAGTGCCGTGCGGGGCGCACGGCGGTCCGGCGGGCGGTTCGATAGCAGATGAGCCCGGCAGCGGGCCTTCCTGTTCCGGCATTCTCGGTGTCGCTATTATAGACGGATTCGAACCGGTTTAGTTTCGCCGTGGCCGGGGGCCAAGAGCCGTCATCCGGCGACCGGGCGCTCGGGGTGGCGCATGGGAAGGCTGCGAGGGACTGCCACGGGCACCGTGGAACGGTTCTGGCGAAGGGTCTTCATCACCGCCTCGCGGTCCGCATAGGCGCGCTGCATAGCCGAATGCTCTCCTACGACACACGTCCACAGCAAGAAGACCGCGCCGGCGATGGCCAGCAATCCCGACCTTGTAATGCCTACTAGCGGCATGGAGAGCCTCATGACGCGGGACTAGCTGCAATCGAAATGCCAACTCAGGGGGAGCGCCACGGCTGGATTTAGCGGGATGAAGCTGTGCCTACGCGCCACAGCCGGAGCGGCGCAGCCACAAAGAGACGCCCCGAAAACAACTAGGGCGTCTCCCCTATCCAGGAAAGACGCCCTAAATCGCAAGAATTGTGCAGAAATTACCGGGCGGCCATGAGCGCCCGCAGCCGGCGTGCCCTTTCGGGAGCCCGCAATTGCCTTAGCGCCTTGGCTTCGATCTGCCGGATGCGCTCGCGCGTGACGTCGAACTCCTGTCCGATTTCCTCAAGCGTGTGCTCGCGTTCGCAGCCGATTCCGAACCGCATGCGGATGACTTTCTCTTCTTTCGGAGAGAGAGTCTTGAGGATTCCAGCGGTTTCGTCGCGCACGTTGGATTCGATCACGGCATCCACCGGAGAACCCACCCAGCGATCCTCGATGAGGTCGCCCAATGCCGACTCGCCGTCGCGGCCCACCGGAGTTTCGAGTGAAACCGGGTCGCGCGAAATGGTCTTGAGTTTCTGGACCTTCTCCACCGGGATCTCCATCCGGCGCCCAATTTCGTCGTTAGTCGGAGTTCTGCCAAGTTCCTTTTCGAGCTCGCGGGTGGCGCGCAGGAACTTGTTCATGCTCTCGTTCATGTGCACCGGGATGCGGATGGTGCGCGATTGATCGGCGATGGCGCGGGTGATGGCCTGCCGAATCCACCAGGTGGCATACGTGGAGAACTTGTAGCCGCGCCGGTATTCGAACTTATCCGCCGCGCGCATCAGGCCTATGTTGCCTTCCTGAATCAGATCGAGAAGATGAAGGCCGCGGTTTACGTATTTCTTGGCAACGGAGACCACCAGACGGAGGTTGGCCTCCACCAGGTCTTTCTTCGCGCGCTCGGCCTCGGCTTCGCCATGCCGGATCACGGTGAGCGTGTGTCGCAGTTCCGGCAGATTGGCGCCGGCCATGGCTTCGCGCTTCTTCAATTCCCGTTTGAGGTCGCGTAAACGCGGCTGCAGGGTAGCATTGCCGCGCGATTCCAACTTCTTGATTTCGCTATCGAGATGGCTGATTTCATCCACGGCCCGCTCGATTTCGCGGGTGAACTCTTTCCACCGGTTCACGCGAAAAGGAACACGCCGAATCGCCAGGGACGTTTCCACCTTGGCGCGGTTGATCTTGGAGCACAGCTTCTTGCGGGGCTTCTTGTTCGTAACCGCCGTGGTCTCCAGCTTTTCTTCCAACTGCTGGAGTTTCTTGTAAGCGGACGCCACTTCCACGAAGTGCTTGGAGGCTTCCCCCCGCACCTTGGTATCGGCGGGGCTGCCTTCCTCAACGTCACCCAAATCCACCATCGATTCCAGCTCGAGCGTGCCTTTTCTCAACTGCTCGGCTAGATCGACCACCACCTGCTGGACCACTGCGGAACGGCTTATCGCCTTTTGCATCCGCAACTTACCGCGTTCCATGCGGCGCGCCAAATCGACTTCGCCTTCGCGCGTCAGCAGCGGAACAGCGCCCATCTCACGGAGGTAGACGCGGACGGGATCGTCCGTGTAAATCGACTCCTCCACGGGGGCGGGGTGGAGGAAATCAGCCTCATGCGCGGCCTCTGGATCGAAGAACTTAGCTTCGTCTTCGAAGTTGAGGCCGAGAGTTTCTGGGTTATCGGTAAGGAAATGATCTTCGAACTGGTCCACTAAGACTCACCTCCCCCTGCCGACATACGATCCATTACACCGAATGTCATGAAAACGGGGTTTATAAGAGAAATGCTCGACTCGCTGGTCCGGCCCCACCTGTCGAAAAGGTCCGCTGCATTTGGGGTTCGACTTTCGCCTGATGATAGCACCATTAACCAGCAAAGTTAAGTTCTATTTTTACAGATGCCTTGAATCTGTATAGGTTACATGGATTTCCGGGTGGCCGGGAATGGCCCATCCGAGTAGCGAAAGACGCACGTACGGCGCCGCCGAACGGGGGCGGAGGCCACGGAAGTTGACCCCTAGGGCAGTTTCTGGCGCATGAGCGCCTTGAGCTCATTGAAGAAGGCCTGCTCGTCCTGGAAATCCCGATAGACGGAAGCAAATCGCACGTAGGCGATCTTGTCCAGGTCCCTGAGCCGCTCCATCAGGAATTCACCTATCTCTGTAGTAGAGATCTCCCGATCAGGCGAGTCGGTGACCTTGCCCTCGACCCGGTCCACCAGGTCGGACAGGCGGACCATGCTGACCGGGCGTTTCTCGCAGGCCTTCAGCAGCCCGGCAAGGACCTTCTGGCGGTCAAATTTCTCGCGGCGTCCGTCTTTTTTCACCACCATGTACGGAACTTCGTCGATGCGCTCATAGGTGGTGAAGCGCCGTTCGCAGCCGAGGCACTCTCTCCGGCGGCGGATGGCCTCGCCTTCCTTGCTCTCCCGGGAGTCCACTACTTTGTCTTCCATGTGGTTGCAAAAAGGGCACTTCACGCGAAAAGCCTCCACTCGGACCCGGATTGAGCGCTGCGTCTCACCGGCAGCGCGCCAAGGCTAGCGCCCTCGGGAGGCCCGTTAACCCTGGCAATGCCGAAAAATTGAACCTATCATGAAAAAGCCTCGTTCTTCCAACTAGAAGGACGAAGACCATGGCGGCGGCGGCAATCAGGCTCAACAATTTCCAAACGGCGGGAAACCGCGCGGTGGGGTTGTTCACGGCTGGTTCGGACGTCTGCAATCTGGTAGAACGGACCTTGGACTTGGACGACACCCTAATCTCCAGATGCCTCAATGAAGACGAGGCAGCCTGGGAGGAGCTGGTTCGGCTTCATACCAAACAGGTTTACGGGTTGTGCTTCCGCTTCACCGGCAGCGGCTCGGAAGCGCAGGACCTGACGCAGGAGGTGTTCCTCCGCGTATTCCGGACCCTGCGCAGCTTCCGCGCGGCCGAGGGCTCGTTCACTACATGGCTGGCGCGCGTGGCGCGAAACCTCCTGATCGACCATTACCGGCGCACCAAGCAGGAGCGGTCCACGGATTCGATTGAGGACCAGTTGCCTGTGCTGGAACAGGAAGGCGCCACGGCGGCGCCGCGGCCCGATCAGGCGCTGGCGGGACGCGAGGCCAGCGAAATTCTTCAAGCGGTGCTGCTGCGGCTCTCTCCGGAATTGCGCGAGGCAGTGATTCTGAGGGATTTGCAGGAAATGGAATATCGGGAGATCGCTCAGGCGTTGAGCGTCCCCGAGGGAACGGTGAAATCGCGAATCAACCGGGGCCGGGCCGAGTTGGCCCGATTGCTGCGGAAACAGAAGCTGGCGTTATGAACTGCGGGGAGCTGGAACCCCTCATTTGCGATTACGTGGATGGCGCTCTCGATGCCGGCCATCGGGCCGAAGCGGAGCGCCATTTGGCGGAATGCCCTGCATGCGCGGAGCTGGCGCGCGATTGCGCCGACGCGGTCGCGTTCATGGGGCGCGCGGCGGAAGTGGAACCGCCGCCCGAGTTGATCACGAAGATTCTGTTCGAGGCCCCGTGGAGCAGCGGAAAGAAACGGCCGGCGTGGCGCAGGTGGGCGGAGATGATCTTCAGCCCCATCCTGCAGCCGCGGTTTGCGATGGGAATGGCGATGACCATTCTGTCGCTTTCCATGCTGTATCGGTTTGTCGCGCCCTCTCCGTTGCGCGAAAAGGATTTGAGGCCCGACCGGATCTTTGCCACCCTCGAGGACCGCGCCATCCGCACGTGGGGCCGCACCGTGAAGTTCTACGACAACTTGAAGTTCGTGTACCAGATTCAAACCACATTGCGCGAATGGCAGGACCAACAGAAAGAGCAGCAGCCGGCCGCCGCCCCATCCGGGGGCGAGACGGACGAGCGCAAGCTGCCGGTTCGGACGCCGGCGGAGCAGAACGCTTCGCCCGAGGACGCCCAGCCCAGCAACAGGACGGGGGGAACCCCATAAGGGGACGCATATGAATTGTCAAAATCACCCAGAGATGCCGGCCGCGGCTTATTGCCGCGCTTGCGGCAAGCCGGTGTGCAACGAATGCCGCCGCGATGCGTTCGGCACGGTCTACTGCTCCGAGCATCTTGCCGCGCCTGCCGCGGCGCCGCCGCCTCCCGCTGCCGCGCCGTACGGCGCGCCTGCTCCACCTCCGCCATACCAGCAGGCTTCCACCCACGCCAGCGTTTCGCCGGGGCTGGCCTTAGGCCTCGGCTTCATACCGGGCGTGGGCGCCATCTACAACGGGCAATACGCGAAGGGATTGGTCCACGCAATCGTTTTCGGCATTCTGTGCAGCGTCACCAGTTCCGTCGGCTCGGGACTGGAGCCCGTGTTCGGCCTCGTCCTGACCGCCTGGATTTTCTATATGGCGTTCGAGGCCTACCATACCGCCCAGAGGCGCAGCCGGGGCGAGCTGGTGGACGAGTACTCCAGCCTGATCGACCTGCGCTCGCAGGGCCAGTTCCCGGCCGCCGGCGTGGGTTTGATTGTGGTGGGCATACTGATGCTGCTTCACACGCTCGATCTGTTCGACTTTCACTATGTGGTCCGCTTCTGGCCGGTGCTCTTGATTATGGCTGGGGCATACATGCTGTACGTCCGCTTTGCAGGCGGCAATACGAACGAGGGAGGCCGGTCATGAGACGCTGTAACGATTCTTTAGCCGCCGCTGTGCGCGGGCCCGTCACGCTGATCACCGTAGGGGCGCTGTTTGCGCTGAACAATTTCACTCCGTTCAGCTTCCGGCAGACCTGGCCGGTGATTCTGATCGTATTCGGGCTTTTGTCGCTGATCAGCCGTAGATCCGCGGTGCAGCCGCCCCAGCAGCCTTACCAAACGCCTCCGCCGTACGGTTATCAGCCGCAGCCGGGCGCTCCGTACGGACAGCCGGCGGCCCCGCCGGTTCCGCCTCAGAACCCGGGCCAACCGCCGAACACGGGAGGCGCCGTATGAGACGCCGTTCTCTAACCGGCCCGGTTCTGCTGCTGCTGGTTGGCGTTGTGTTCCTGTGGCACAACCTGCACCCGGAATCGCCGCTCTTCGAGCAGTTATCCACGTACTGGCCGTTCCTTCTGATCGGCTGGGGTTTTCTGCGCCTGATCGAAGTTATGCTGTGGCGGCGGGAGGGATCGTTCAGGGGCGGACTGGCGTGGTACGAAATCGTGCTGATCGTGTTGATCTGCATTGCCGGGGCAGGCGTTTGGGAAGCGCGGACCCATGGATTCCGGATCACGACGTCGGGCCTGGATATCCTGGGGCCGCAATACCAGTACCCGATCACGGAGCAGGCGCCAGCGCGCGGCGTTATCAAGATCATCGTGGAGAGCCCGCGCGGCAGCATCAACATTTCCGGCGCCGATGCGGATGAGGTAAAGGTCAGCGGGCAGAAATCCGTCCGCGGGTATAGCCAGACCGAAGCCGACCGCGCCAACCGGGACACGCCCGTCGAAATCATCCAGCAGGGCGATACGCTGATCGTTCGAACCAACGAGGAACGCGCCTCCGGCACGATGCGCGTATCGGAAGAACTCGACATCCTCGTCCCGGCCGCGGTCAGCCTGGAAATTCGGGGCGGAACCGGCGATTTCGAGATCACCGGGATAAGCGGCAATACCGAGGTAAGGGCAGACCGTGGGGACGTGACCCTCACGCGGCTGGGCGGGAACGCGCGTCTTGAGATTGTCCGCAGCGATGCGATCCGCGCTACGGGAGTGAAGGGCGATATCAACCTGGAGGGGCGCGGGTCGGATATCGACTTTTCGGATATCTCGGGGCAGGTGGTGATCAGCGGCGCCTACCAGGGCGATGTGGTGTTCAAGAACCTGGCCAAGCCGCTTCAATTCGATGGCGCCCGCGAAATGGAACTGCGCGTGGCATCGCTCCCCGGCAACATTACCATGGATCTGGGCGATTTCTCCGCGACGGATCTGGTGGGCCCCGCACGGTTGATCACGCGGTCGCGCGACATCAAAATCGACCGTTTCTCGGGATCGCTCGAAGTGGATACCGACCGCGGCGACATCCAACTCACGCCGGGAACCAAGCCGCTGCCCGCCATCCAGGCGCATTCGGGATCGGGGCAGATCGATCTGGCGCTGCCGCCTCAAGCGGCGTTTCAACTGGAAGCGACGGTGGAGGTGGGGGACGCGGTGAACGATTTCGGGCCTGAAATCACGAAAGAGGGGACGGGCCGGAAAGCAACGCTGCGAGGCGGTTCCGGGCAGGGTCCGTCGATCCGCCTGACGGTGGACCGGGGCGGGATTTCGGTGCGCAAACAGGGAATCCTGCCGGGCCCGCCTTCCGCGCCGGCGCGGCCTCCCGAGCCGCCGCAGCCCTCCAATCCGAAAGGGACCGAACTCTAAGTGCGCGTTTCGAACGGGGCGGCCGCCAGGCGCGCCCCGCTTCTCGTCTTATTCCTGATCAATGTTCTGAACTATTACGACCGCCAGGCATTGGGGGCGGTGACAGAACCGCTGCGGCACGATTTCCACCTCTCCGACGCTCAAATCGGCGCGCTGAGCGCGGCCTTTACCCTGCTTTATGCCGTAGCCGGGGCTCCGCTCGGACGCCTGGCGGACACGCGAAGCCGGAAGACGTTGCTGGCGGCAGGAATGAGCGTCTGGGCCGCGCTCACGGGCTTGGGCGGCCTGGCGGCGAACTATGCCATGCTCCTGGCGACCCGCCTCGGCGTGGGCGTTGGGGAGGCGGTGTGCGCGCCGGCGGCAACGAGTTGGATTGGCGATCTGGTTCCACCCGCGCGCCGCGCGCGGGCCATGGCGGGCTTCATGATGGCGGTCCCTGTGGGCGGGATGCTGAGCTTTGCCGTAACCGGACCTGTGGCGCAGGCATTCGGGTGGCGCATCGCCCTGGCTCTGGCGGCCGCGCCCGCGCTGGCGCTTTTGCCCGCGCTGCTGGCTTTGAAGGAACCGGCGGTGGGGCATGCTTTAGCTTTCCCTGCCGATGGGCAAACAGCAGGCAAGCTAAAGCATGCCCCACCATGGGAATTGCTGCGGCAGCCGGCGTTTCTATGGATTGTCGCTTCGGGCGCAATCGTGAACTTTGCGCTTTATGCTTTTTCGACATTCCTGCCGGCATTTCTGACGCGGTTTCACGGGCTCTCGGTGGCGCGCGCGGGCGTGTGGAGTGGCATTGGGGCTGGGGTGGCCGGAGTGGCGGGCGCCTTAGCTGCGGGCTTCTTCGGAGACCGCGTCACCGGGAATCGCCCACGGGGCCGGATGATGATGGCCGCGGCGGCAGCGCTGACGGCGGCGCCGCTCGCGTTCCTGGCCATCAGGCAGCCCGCCGGCGCAGCGGCTCTTTCCGTGGTCCTGATCATGGCGGCTTACGGACTGCTGCAAACCTACTACGGCCTGGTTTACGCGGCCATTCAGGATATTATCGAGCCCGCGCGGCGCGGCGCGGCCATGGGCGTGTATTTGATGGCGATGTATCTCTGCGGGGCTTCGTTTGGCCCGCTCGTCACGGGCGGCTTGAGCGACCGCTTCGCGCGTATCGCGGCGGGGGCGGGGCCGGTCACCGAGGCTGCCCGCGCGCTCGGCCTCAGGCAGGCGATGTACGTGATCCCGGCGCTTTCGCTGGCGCTGGCCGCGGCTCTATGGGCCGGCTCCCGCGCGCTGCGGGCGCGGCCGCAGGAATGATCTGAAGACTGTCTAGCCTCCCGGAATAGCGCTGCGCGGCGTTGTCAGCGAGGGGCGTTGTCGCGTGGAGCGGCTTTCATTGAATCGCCGAATGGGCCATGATCGCGGCGACGACGGCGTGGGCGTCCATGTCCCCTACCGAGAGATGGATCTCGGCAAAGGCCGCCGCCTCGCGCTTGAGCGTGGCCAAAGCCTGGAGCCGCGCGATCATCTCGGCGGGCGATTCACCCGCGTCGCACGAGAGGGCGGTTTCGGCAGGGCAATCCAGCCAGACCGCCACGCCGCTGCCAGTAAGCACATCGCGATTTGCCTGCACCGTGAAAGCCGCGCCTTCGAGCGCCACCACCGTAGGAATGCCGTTTCCGATAGCGCGGACGCACTCGCGCAACGTCTGCGTTTCCAGGCGGCGAGACTCGGATTGCCGTTTGGGACTGCCCGCGGGCGCGGCCGCCGCCAGGGCGCGCTCGACCCTCTGGCCGAGATCCACGAAACTCCAGCCGAGGGTCGTCGCGAGCAGGAGTCCGATATCGGAAGCGCCCGAGCCGTTGAGGCCCGCTATGTAAATGCCGGGTGTTCGCTTGAGCTTGGTGTTCATGCGATGCCGCCGCGGCGCAGGGCCTGCGCACAAAGGTACGGCCCGCGCTGCATAATGGTAGCATGCCTTTGCGGCAGATCCCCCTATTTCCGTTGCAGGTTGTGGTGTTCCCGCGAACGCCTTTGCCGCTCCACATTTTTGAGGAGCGTTACAAGGAAATGGTGGGCGCCGCGATCCGCGACCGCACCGAGTTCGGAGTGGTTCTGGCCAAGGACGACGGAGTTGTGAATACGGGATGCACCGTCGCCGTGCAGGAGAAGTTGCACGAGTATCCCGACGGCCGCATGGACATCCTCACGCGCGGCGGAACGCGATTCGAAATCACGGCGATTCATGAGGATAAGAGCTGGCTCGAAGCCGAGGTGGAGTACTTCGACGATGAGGAAGCGGAGCCCGCGCCGGAAGAAATGCGCCTGCGCGCGGTCGGGCTCTTCGAGGCGCTGCGCGCCATCGCCAGCCCGGAGGGCCGGGGCGAGCCCGACCTCTCCGATCGCCAGCTCAGCTTTCAGATCGCGCAGTTTCTTCCGGATCTAGACTTCCTAGACGTCCTGCTACGGCTCCGCTCCGAGACGGCCCGCCTGAAGGAGCTGAACCGCTTTCTGGCCGGCTACATCCCCCGCCAGCGCTCGATCGAACGGATGAAAGGTCTGGCCTCGACCAACGGCCACGGCGGCGCGCGCGAGGGGCTGTGACGGACACTGCGACTCGCCTGAACCTCATCATCGACGCCGACGACACGCTCTGGGAAAACAACATTTACTTCGAGCGAGCCTTCGACCAGTTCGCGGCGTTTCTCGATCACTCGCATCTCTCGCCGCGCGAGATACGCGAACTGCTGGACGAGATCGAGATCGCCAACATTCGCATTCACGGCTATGGTTCGCTGAACTTCGCGCGCAATCTGCGGCAATGTTACCAACGGCTCTGCGAGCGCGAGGTGAGGGAAGACGATCTGAAGACGGTGATGGGATTTGCCGAGCGCATTCTGGAATGCCCGATGGAAGTGATTCAAGGCGTACCGGAGACGCTGGAGTATCTGGCGCAACGGCACGATCTGACGCTGTTCACCAAGGGCCACCCCGACGAGCAGCGGCTGAAGATCGATCGTTCGGGCTTGGGACCGCTCTTTGCGCACACGGCCATCGTGAAAGAAAAGGACGCGCCCGCCTACCGCCGCCTGGCCGCGGAGCGCGGCATGGACTCGCGCTCTGCGTGGATGATCGGCAACAGCCCGAAATCGGATATCAACCCCGCGCTTGAAGCGGGATGGAACGCGGTGTTCGTGCCGCACGCGCGCACATGGATGCTCGAACACGAAGAGATCGTGCCGCGCGATGGGCGCCTGATAGTGGTGGAGCGATTCGCGGACCTGATGAAGCATTTCTGACGAGCGTGGGGCATGCTTTGGCTTGCCCGTCAGAGTAGCGAGGTGGCTTGGCGCTCGGTTGCGGCGCGGATCGAATGCCTGCCGGCTTCGCCGGTTCGGCATGCAGCGGGCAGGCTAAAGCATGCCCCACCCTCGAAGCGTGACGTTGGCGATGCAGGCCTCGCGCACGGCCCAGCCGTCATACGACAATTGAGAGATGCACGAACTTTCCATCGCCGCGAGCATCGTCGAGCTTGCCGAACAGGAAGCGCGCAAGCACGGCGCGGCGCGGGTTCAGACGGTCTATATCCAGGTGGGGGCGCTCTCCGGCGTGGTGAAGGATTCGCTGCTCTTCGTGTGGGAAATGGCCTGCGACGGTACGCTGGCGGCGGGTTCGCGCCTGGATGTGGAGGAAGTCCCGGTGCAGATCCGGTGCGGGAAGTGCCTCAAGGAAACAACGCTCGCCGAGACCATCGACTTGCGGTGCCCAGGTTGCGGCGGCTTCCAGATCGAAGTGCAGCGCGGCAAGGAACTTCAGGTGACGGCGCTCGAGTTGGAACCGACCTGAGGCGCCTGCTTGTCTCCAATGGCAAGCACCGTCTCAAAGTACGGGGCCTCGGTTTCGCGGTGTACCACGGCGGTTTCCAGGTTCTTGAAGCCTGCGCCGGCCAGCAGGCGTTCCAGTTCCGTTTCGCTGAACCCCAGCCACAGATCGGCGTACATATCGCGGGCCTCCTCGAAGTGATGGCGGTTCAAATCGAGTACCGCGATGCGGCCGCCGGGTTTGAGAATGCGCCATGCCTCGGCAACCGCCTTCTCGGGATGGCTGGCGTGGTGCAGGGCTTGGCTTAGGAACGCCAGGTCCACCGTTCCGGTGCGAATGGGCACGTCTTCGAGATCGCCCAGGCGGTATTCCAGGTTCGCCAGTTTGTGCCGCCGCGCCAGATCGGAGCCGAATTCCACCATCTTCTCCGAGCTATCGACGGCGATGACCTTCTTTGCGCGCTGAGCCATCAGTTGCGACATCGTGCCTTCGCCGGCGCCGAGGTCTGCAATCACCATCGGCGGCAGCAATTTAAGCAGCGTTTCGGCAATGGCCTTCCACGAACGTCCGGGAACGTACTGGCGGCCGAACTTGCCCGCAAGCTCGTCGAAATAGCGCCGGACGCGGTCCTGGCGCTTGCGCAGAGCTGCGCCGAGCGCCTGGCGATCCTGCTCCGCCTCGGGCACCTCGCGGGCGCCTTCCCGCAACAAATCCATCAATCCGTGCGGCGCTTTGAGCTTGTAGAATGCATTCTTGCCGGTGCGCCGGTCCTCCACAATGCCCGCGGCTTTCAGTTGCGCGAGGTGCGTGGAGACCTGGCTTTGCCCTTTGCCGAGGACCTCCTGCAGTTCCGCCACGGAGAGTTCTTCCCGCTCCAGAAGGAGCAGCAGCCGGAGGCGATTGGGATCGGCCGCCAGGCGGAGCGACTTGAGGATTGACGCCATAGACGAAACCGTATAATATCAATATATCAAGATTCATTGATACGAGGATTGGAAAATATGGGGACTGTGACGCTGAACCAGACGGATTACAAGGTTGCCGACCTCGCTCTTGCCGAGTGGGGCCGCAAGGAAATCGAAATCGCCGAGTACGAAATGCCCGGGTTGATGTCCATCCGGCGCAAGTATGCTGCCTCGAAGCCGCTAGCCGGCGTGCGCGTGAGCGGCTCTCTGCACATGACCATCCAGACGGCCGTGCTGATTGAGACCCTGGTGGATCTCGGCGCGTCGGTTCGTTGGGCCAGCTGCAATATCTTCTCCACGCAAGATCACGCCGCGGCGGCAATAGCGGCGGCGGGCGTTCCGGTGTTCGCCTGGAAGGGCGAGAGCCTGGAAGACTATTGGTGGTGCACCGATCAGGCTCTGAGCCACCCCGGTGGCCTGGGGCCGGAGCTCATTGTGGACGACGGCGGCGATGCGACGCTTCTCATCCACAAAGGCTACGAACTCGAAAACGGCGACAAGTGGGTGGAGACGCCTTCCGGCAGCCACGAGGAAGACGTGATTAAGGACCTCCTGAAGAAGGTCCACGCGGAAAGCCCGAACCGCTGGCATGAAGTGGTGAAGGCCTGGCGCGGCGTCTCGGAAGAAACCACTACCGGCGTGCACCGCTTGTACAAGATGCAGGAGACCGGCAAACTGCTGGTTCCCGCCCTCAACGTGAACGATTCCGTCACGAAATCCAAGTTCGACAATCTCTACGGCTGCCGCGAATCGCTGGCCGACGGCATCAAGCGGGCCACCGACGTCATGGTGGCCGGCAAGGTGGCCGTGGTCTGCGGCTACGGCGACGTGGGCAAAGGCTGCGCGCATTCGCTGCGCGGCATGGGCGCCCGCGTGATCGTCACGGAGATCGACCCCATCAACGCGCTGCAGGCGGCGATGGAGGGCTTCGAAGTAACCACGGTGGAAGACACGCTGGGCCGCGGCGATATCTACGTCACCTGCACCGGCAACTGCGAGATCATCACTCTCGAGCACATGGAGAAGATGAAGGACCAGGCGATTGTCTGCAACATCGGCCACTTCGATAACGAAATTCAGGTGGACCGGCTGAACGCCTCGGCGGCGAAGAGGAACAACATCAAGCCGCAGGTGGATCTGTATGCGTTCCCCGACGGCCATGCGATCTTCATCCTGGCCGAAGGGCGCCTGGTGAACCTGGGCTGCGCCACGGGCCACCCCAGCTTCGTGATGAGCAATAGTTTTGCGAACCAGACGCTGGCGCAGCTCGACCTCTGGAAGAACCGCGACACGTATAAGCCGGGCGTGTACACTCTCTCGAAGAAACTCGACGAGGAAGTGGCCCGGCTGCACCTGGAAAAGATCGGCGTAAAGTTGACCACCCTGAACCCCAAGCAGGCCGAATACCTCGGCGTGCCGGTGGAAGGGCCCTACAAGCCGGATCATTACCGGTATTAAGGATTCTGGGCGGGCCCGCCCCGGAACGGGCGGGCCGGCCGCAGCGTGATAAATTGAATAACAGCGCCCCGCAGGAGGAATACCTTTGGCAGATTCTCGACGATATCTCTTCACTTCCGAATCCGTTACGGAAGGGCATCCGGACAAGATTGCGGACCAGATTTCAGACGCCGTATTGGACGCAGTACTGGCTGACGACCCCACCGGGCGGGTGGCTTGCGAAGTCCTGGTAACTACCGGCACCTGTATTGTGGCCGGTGAAATCACCACCAAGACGTATGTGGACGTGCCGCGCATCGCGCGCGGAACCATAGAGTACGTGGGCTATAACGATGCGGCCTACGGGTTCGATTCGCATACCTGCGGAGTGCACAACCTGATTCAATCGCAATCCCCCGATATTTCGATGGGCGTGGATACCGGCGGGGCGGGCGATCAGGGCCTGATGTTCGGCTACGCGTGCGACGAAACCGCGGAACTGATGCCGCTGCCGATCATGATGGCGCACAAGCTGGTGCGGCGTCTTTCCGACGCGCGCCGGGAAGGCATTCTCGACTTTCTGCGCCCCGACGGCAAGAGCCAGGTCAGCGTGGAATACGTGGGTGACGTTCCGAAGCGCATCGAAGCCGTGGTCATTTCCACGCAGCACAGTCCCGACGTTTCCACTGAAGAACTCCGCTGCCAGGTGAAGAAGCACATCATCGACACGGTGATTCCTTCCGGCATGGTGGATTCGCAGACCAAGTTCCACATCAACCCGACCGGCCGTTTCGTGGTCGGCGGACCTCACGGCGATACCGGCCTCACCGGCCGCAAGATCATCGTGGATACCTACGGCGGCATGGGCCGTCACGGCGGCGGCGCGTTCTCGGGCAAAGACCCGACGAAGGTAGACCGCTCGGCGTGCTACATGGCGCGTTATATCGCCAAGAACATTGTGGCGTCGAAGCTGGCGTCGCGCTGCGAAGTGCAGCTTGCGTACGCCATCGGCGTGGCCGAGCCGGTTTCCGTAACGGTGAACACGTTCGGGACGGGCAAGATTGAAGACGAGCGTTTCACGGCGCTGGTGCGGGAGAACTTCTCGCTGACGCCGCGCGGCATCATCGAAACCCTCAACCTGCGCCGCCCGATTTACCGCAAGACGGCTGCGTTCGGCCATTTCGGCCGCACCGAAGAAACGTTTACGTGGGAAGCCACCGATAAGGCCGAGGCATTGAAAGATCAAGCCGCGGTTGCAGCGGTAACGAAGTAAGCGTTCCTCCTCAAAGTCCTATGCGCCCGAATCCTTCGGGGTTCGGGCGCAACCCTGGTAGATCTTCCCTGGCCGCGGCGTCCCAATGGAACCGAACACCCAAGCGGCAACGAACGTAATTCAGGCGATCGGGTTCGCTGCCGGCGCACTGACGACCATATCGTTCGTGCCTCAGGTGATTCGAACCTGGCGGTGTGGACGCGAGGGCCTGTCCATCCCCATGCTGTTCATATTCGGCGGCGGCGTAACTCTGTGGCTAGTGTACGGGGTCCTGACGGGTTCGACGCCGATGGTGGTGGCAAACGCGCTGACGGGAGCGCAGGTGATCGCGATTGCCGTCCTCAGCAGACGGCGGAAGTAGCGCGATCCGGGCGCACCGGCGTTGAGCTGCCGATGAAACCGTGGTTAAGATCAGAGATGTGCCGCGCATAGTTATTCTCTTTTTATTCGCCTTTTGATATAGTCGGGTGCATGCGCCTCAAACCTCAAGCTAACGACTTTGCCAATCAACTACTCGCCAGTAAAGACTTCTTCGACCGTTCCACAAGGGTTCTCGAAGAGGCCGACTCCGAATACCGTCCGCAGGAAGGCATGATGACCGTGGCGCAGCAGGTGGCGCACACGGCGCAGACTCTCGATTGGTTCATCGAGGGCGCCTCCCGGCCGGAAGGCTTCGATCTGGATTTCGAGAAACACGCTCAGGCGCTGGCCGGCGCCATGTCTCTCGCTGCCGCCCGCGCAGCGCTGGAGAAGGCGTACGCCAACGCGGTCCAGTTTCTCCGCTCACGCACCGAGGTGGACCTTGCCAGCCCGCTGCCTGCCGGTCCGGTCATGGGCGGGCAGCCGGTTAGCGACATCGTGTGGGCGATGGTCGAGCACACGGCGCATCATCGGGGAGCCCTGACGGTATATTCCCGAATGCTCGGGAAAGTGCCGCCAATGCCTTACGGGGGATAGAGGAGTTTCGCTAGCTCAGGCGTAGCGTGAGAAGAAAGCCGCGATGAATCGCGGCTCTGCAGGCCGAGGCCTGCGCCACGAAGCCTGCGGGAATCCTGGAGAGTGGCGCACGGTTCACCGTGCAGAGACGGCATTCATGCCGGCTTTCTTCGAGGCCGAACACTACTGGCCGACGACGCTGCCGGTTCTATAAGTCCCTCTACAGCGCGCCTTCTCCCCGCATATCGTCGCGGATGCGGATCGATTCGGCGATTTCGGAAATGAAGATCTTGCCGTCGCCAATCGCGCCCGTGCGCGCGGCTTTGAGCAAGGCGGCAATCACTTCGTCCTTGCGCGCCGCATCGATCACCATCTCCAGTTTGATCTTGGGCAGCAGGTCCACTCGATACTCGCGGCCGCGATAGACCTCGGTGTGGCCTTTCTGGC
>CAIYHG010000137.1 GCA_903925975.1 uncultured Acidobacteriia bacterium
GATCTCCTCCTCGGTGGCGGCCGCGATCCGCATGTCGTCCACCGCGCGGAACAAACCGTATTCGTTGAGCTTCAGCCCCTGCTTCACCGCACGCGTGCGCAATGCGACATTGTGTTCCTTGCTGCCGGTGAAGTACTGCAAAGCGGCGCCGAAGCTGTCCTCGGCGAGCGCGCGCACGTCCACCTGAATGCCCTGGTCTCCGACCTTCGCGCTGGCTTTGTTGGGGCCCTTGCCCAGCACCTCGGTCACGTCCGGATAGGCAACGAAGCGGTCCAGAGCGCTAGCCGCGCCGGGGCCTGTAACAAGCAAGTCAAGATCCCCGACGGTTTCTTTCCCGCGCCGCAGGCTGCCGGCCGGGGTCACCCGGACGACGCCCTCCACCGCAGCCAGATACTCGGTCAACTGGCCCGCCAGCTCGCCGGCGAAACTCAGCAGAAAGCGGCCCGCGCTCCTGCGGTAGTGGGCGATGGAGCGCAGCACCTTTTCTTCGAGCTTGGCGCCCATGCGCGGCAGCACGCGCAGCTTCTGTTCGAGACAGAGCCGTTCGAGGTCGTCGATAGTGCTGATCCGATAGTGCTCCCAAATCAGCGCGATGCTCTTCGGGCCAAGTCCCTGGATCTTGAGGAATTCGAGTGCAGTGGGCGGGTACTTCTCCAGAAGCTGATCGCGCCGTTCAAACGAGCCGCGTTCGAGAATCTCCCCGAGCACGGCGGCCAGGCCCTTGCCGATGCCGGCGATTTCCGTGACGGAGCGATGCGGGTCGCGCACGATGTCCGCGATCCGCTCTGGATGGCTCTCCACCGCCGAAGCGCCATTCCGGTAGCTGCGAATGCGAAAGGGGTCCTCGCCGGCGATCTCCATCAGGTTGGCCGTTTCCTCAAGCAGCCGGGCGATGGCTTTGTTCTCCATGTCGGGCATCCCTGCCAGCAGCATAGCAGGAGCCGTGGCGCAGGCGCTTCCGCCTGCGTCGTTTGGTGTTACAATCGCACCAATACCGGGTAGCTGGATAACGGGGCTCATCCGGAGAAGAGGAAGACGGATGGAGAAGTCTGCACAGAATATACAAGAAGCCTTTCTAAACAACGCCCGAAGGGACAAGACGTTCCTGACTATTTACCTGATGAGCGGGGTGAAACTTTCCGGGCGCATCAAGAGCTTCGACAAATACTCAGTGATCCTGGAGACTAATAACCAGGAACAGCTTGTCTTCAAACACGCGATTTCCACCGTGGTTGTTGCCCGGCCGGCGCACGCATTCGGCGCCGCACCCCACACGCAGGCCGCCGCGGCGGTGGGCGCCGCGCACGCGTCCGCCGAAGCCGCCACGGGCGACGATCCCGAGGAGTAGGGCGCCCAGCGGACGGAAAATTTGCCGGAACGCGCCGTCATCGTCGGTTTGGATCTCAGGAGCCGGAAGGCCTCGCGGCAGGAGCTTGCAGCCGCTCCGCGCCTGAACGCCACTGAGGAATCTCTCGCCGAATTGGTCGCGCTGGCCGCTACCGCCGGAGCGGAAGTTGTCGGCCAAGTGATTCAATCCCGACAGGCGCCCCAGTCGGCCACGCTGATCGGCTCCGGAAAAGTGAAGGAACTGGCGAGCCTGGCGGAAGCCGCGGAAGCCGACGTCGTCATCTTCGATCACAATCTGACCCCCACGCAGCAGAGGAATCTGGAAGCCGCCCTCGACTGCAAGGTCATCGACCGCACCC
>CAIYHG010000138.1 GCA_903925975.1 uncultured Acidobacteriia bacterium
CGCCGACGAATTCCTGCCCCTTTGGCTCCGCGCCACGGAAAACCGCCAATTTTCCGCGCTTCGCCGCCCCTGAGCGGTCCCCGCCGCCCGCAAAACCACGCGTTTTCGGCCAGACACTATGTAGCCGGGCCGCCGTTGTTAAGCTGCGGAAATGAAACATGATGCCAACGATCCCCTCGAACCTATATCCGGCGTGAATACGCGTTGGAGAAGCGATTGTCGCTCGGTATTGACAGGGCGAGATGACGATTTTAGTGCTTGCGCCTCAGCTCACTGTGGGTGAGGGGAGGCTCACCCTGCGCCGTTCACCAACAAACGTAAGAAGCGCCTGCAATCATAGGGGGCGGACGCACTAGGGCGGGGTTTTCTTTTTTCACGAATTTACACGGGTGCTGCCGTTGCGAGCTTTCCTTGCCCGCCATTTGCGGTATCCTCGCCGTAACCAGCGATACACGCTATCGCAGATGAGCCTAGCGCTAATCTATCCGAGCTGGTTGGGTTTGGGGCGAATCGAATCCTCCTCATTTCCACGCTCCAATGGAATGTTTCAGTATCTGACAGGACTGCCGGACGGCCCGGACCCACAGACCTGGCGCCGGTTTCTGAGCGGGGCACCCCCTGATTTTCGCCATCAACTTCACCGTATCAACCGCCGCCTCCAGCAACCGTTCATTCAGTGGCCCGAGCCCCGGTCACGTTTGATTCTGGACTGGGATGGCACGGCCGTCACAGTCTGCGGCCATCAAGAGCCGGCAGAAGTCGGCTGCCATCCCCGCTACCGCGGCCAACGCTCCTATAATCCCTGGAAGCTAACTCCTCGTTCCTGTGGGACGCGGAGCTTCGTCCCGGCAAGGCGGGCACTTGGGAGGGCAGCGGCGAACGGCTGGCCAGTTGCTTTACGAGCCTGCCGGCGAACGTGCGCGAGCTGCGAGTGCGGGCGGACGCCGGCTTTGGTTACCCCCCGGGGTTGGATCTGCTCGCAGTACGTCCCGTCCAATACGCCGTGGTTGCGCGCAATGCCCCCGGGGCTGAAACGCAAAGTGGGCGGCTTGAAATACCACCGGTGCAACCCACGGGGGGAAATCGCGGCGTTGGAGCTTCAGCGCTACGGCCGGACCAAAGCGCGCCGCGTTATCGTCGCACGCCGGCCGATCGAGCCAACCGAACCGGAGCCAACCTTGTTCCATGTGGGACGTTACCTGTATCGGGCTGGGATTACTAATCTGCCGCTCACTCCAGAGGGGGGGGCACTTCTATGCTGGCCGTGCCGGCATGGCGCCGCGCATCCATGAACTCCGAGAGAACTTTGCGTTGCGTAAGATCCCGCCGGGCGACTTGGCTGCGAATGCGCTCTATTTGGAAGGCATTCGCCTGGCCCACAATTTGGTCACGCCTTTCCAGCGGCCCTGCCTGCCGCAAGAGTGGCCAGCCCTGACTTTGGGCACCCTGCGCGATAGACTCCTTTGGCTGCCGGGAGCACTGACTCGACCGCAGAACCGGCCAGCGCTCCGTTTGGCCGACTCGCCCGTAATCCGGAAGTGGACGGACAACATCCCAGCGCGCAGCTACAAGCGCAAACCGCTGGAGAACTGAAGCGAGGAGAGTAAAGACCCAGCGACTGCTGCAAAGCCCTGCGCCGTGAAACTCGATTTTAGGCCGTTATTGGCAAAACCATCCGGAATTCACGCCGGATCCAAGTTGGAGAAACATCCGACGCACAACAGACCCGCTGGGGTCTGATACCATTGGCCAATGACAACCGGTGGATACAACGACCAACCCCTCTCCCGGCCTTCGGCCACCCTCTCCCCATCGGATCACTGCCATTTAGTTAAGCGATTGATAGCGAATTGTATGTACAAAG
>CAIYHG010000139.1 GCA_903925975.1 uncultured Acidobacteriia bacterium
CCGCACCGGAGAGCCCTCAGAATCCCTCGCTACAGGCCGCAACTGACCACTATTTTTCGCTGCGCCGAGAAAGCCCCAGCCACCCCGCCTCTTTTGCCCATCAGCGCCCGTCCGCCGCACGCTGGTGAGAAATCGCGGCTAATGGCCCGGCGGCTAGCGGAAGTCTATCGCGAATGTCGGAGGCTCTGCTCCAGGGGCCGGCAACCTGCTCGGGCAGCCGGATCACTTTCTTCTGGATGGCAAACTGCACCAATTGCGCCTTGTTGTGGATGCCCAGCTTTCGCATGAGATTGAACTTGTGAGCTTCCACGGTCTTCACGCTGAGATCGAACGACGATGCGATGTCCTTGACGGACCTGCCTTCGGCCAGCAGCTTGAGTATCTCGTGCTCGCGCTTGGTTAAACACGCGACGCGCGGCTGGCGCAGCGGCATATGGCCCATCGTACGGAAATCCTGCACCAGGCGCGTGAGCAGGCGCGGGCTCAGGAACGTTCCGCCGGCATGGGCTTCGCGGATGGCCGCGAGAAGTTGATCGACCGCGCTTTCCTTTAGCACGTAACCGCTGGCGCCGATTTCCACGCACTCGGCCACGTAATCGTCGTCGTCGTACATGGAGAGAAAAAGCACCCGCGTTTCGGGGCGGTGTTTCCGGATCACGCGGGTCGCCTCGAAGCTGCTCATGCCCTTCATGCCGATATCCATCAGGATCACATCGGGGCGCGTCTGCGCGGCGAGATCCACCGCTTCGGACGCGCTGGCCGCTTCGCCCGAGATTTCCATATCCGGCTCCATCGTGAGCAAGGTGCGAAGGCCTTGCCGGAAGAGAGCATGGTCGTCAGTCAGCAGTACGCGAATCTTTTGCATAACGTTTTTCTCCGGCGGATTGCCGCGGCAGAACGAGCATGACCACTGCGCCTTTACCCGGCGCGCTACGGACCGCGAGCTTGCCGCCATGAAGCGCCGCGCGCTCGTGCATGCCCGTCAGCCCCAGAGAATCCTCTCTGTCCTTGTTTTCGGCAGAGAAGCCTGCGCCGTTGTCTTTCACGCTCAGTCTCGTCTCTCTATCGGCGGTTCCGAGCGCGAGCATTACGCGGGTGGCTCCGGAATGTTTGGCCACGTTCTGGAGAGATTCCTGCGCAATACGGTAAATGGCCTCCTGCTGTTCCTTGGGCAGGCGCTCGGCCGCGCCTGAGATGCGGATGCGCAGGTCGCAAGGGTGCACCGCGCGGAAGCGCTCGCCCAGACGCCTCAACGCAGCGGGCAAGCCCAGGCGATCAAGTACGGAGGGGCTGAGAGCCGCGATGATGCGGCGGATTTCAAGGACCGTCCGCTCGGCGATTTCGCGGGCTTCGCCCAACGCCGGCGCGACCGACCGCGGGGCGGCGCGTTCGAGCATTTCGAGTTTCAGGCGCAGAAACAACAGGCTCTGCCCGGCTTCGTCGTGCAGTTCGCGGCCGATGCGCCGGCGTTCCTCCTCCTCGGCGCGCAGCCTTTCGGCGCTGAGCCGGCGGAGTTCGTTCTGCAGGCGCGCGCGTTCCACCGCCTGCCAGCACCGGTTGGCGGCCGCATCGAGCAGGGCCAGTTCCCCAGGCAGCCAGGGCCGGTAATCGGAAAAGCCGATTTGGATTGCCGCCCCCGCGCCAACGGGATACGACCAGTAGGAGGCATAGCGGCCGCGCAACTCGGGCGCGATCAGACGCTCATTGCGGCGGCCGCTTTCGACGTAGAGAGGCCCCCGCAGGGCGGCGTTTCCGGCGCCCTCCAAAAGCCGCATCCTGCCCGAACGCGCCCGCAACGCCCGAACCAAAACCGCCACGAAACGGCGCGGCAGCTCTTCGAGGCACGAAGAATCGAGCTCCGCCTGGTATAGCTCGAAGAAGACCTGGGCCTCGGACTGGCGAGTTTCGTAATAGGCGCGGCGCAGGGCCAGAACCGTCGCCAGCCGGAGTTGTTCGCGCGCCGGTTCGAAGGCGCCCTTTAACGCTGCCGCAAGCTGTTCCTCCAGGCCGTCGAGCGCGGCGTCGATTTCTTCCGGAGAGACTCCCAGTTTTGCCAGGAGCCGTCCGCTGCGGTCTACCTGCCCGAAGAAGCGGGCAAGCGACGGAAGCCGGCTGGCGGCGGCGGGAGAAATGCCCACAAGAGCCGCCTGTCGCGCATCCCGCGCGTCGCACGGCCGCACGCCGCGTGATGCCTGGCCCGGCGGGAGCGGGAGTGAGCCAACTCGACCGTGCGTCCCGGCGGGATTTCGATTGAGCCAGCGCCTGAACTCCCGGTCGAGGCGATCCGCCTCCGGCCGTATGGCCTGCAACATTCCCTGGATATAGCGCCGCGCGGCGGGCGTGAGCAGCGGCCCCACGCTCTCCGTTTTGCGGAGGCGTTTCGGCGGCTTGCCCGCTGGTATAGGGTGCACGGCGCGTCAATCGGCGGAATAGGGGAAACGCTTTAGCGCGGAGCTGAAAGAGCGTGGCGCGCATACCGAGAAGTGGCCTCAGAACACCCTTTACAGTTGGTCCCGGTCGCGGCCGTTCCAGGATGCCGTACGGAGGATATCGGGATTGCCGGTCAACTTTGCCAGGCGGAGCGCCTGCGCTACCGCTCCGTTGCCGTCGCGGCTCGGAATGGGCGGAGCGGCCAGCGTCGGGTTCACGGCACGGCGCGGGGCTAGCCGATGTACTGCACTTCCTCTTCGAGATTGATTCCGAAGCGCGCGCGGACGCGTTGCTTGAGTTCGCGTATCAGGGCGGTGAGGTCGGCGGCGGCGCCAGAGCCGCCATTATAGATCAGGTTGGCGTGGTAATCGGCCACGTGGATATCGCCCCGGGTCATGCCCTTGGCGCCCACCTGCTCCAGGAACCACGCCGCGGCCACTTTCCCCTCGCGCACGGCCGTGGGCGGAATGGCCTGCGCGAGAGCGGGCGGCAGTTCGCTATACAAAAGGTTCTTGAAAATGCTGCCGGCGCATTTCATCGTGACCGGGAATTTCCGGTCACGTACGGCGAGGATGTCATCGGCGGCGCGGCGCAGGGCGGCCGCATCGCCGGGGTGCAGGACGAGGCGGGCGGAAAGGATCACCCACCCCTTGTTCTTCTTGAAAACGCTCTCGCGGTAGGCAAAACCGCACTCGGCGGCGGGCAGCGAGCGGATGGCGCTGCCGTCGCAGAAGCGCACGCTTTCGACCGACTCCGAGATCGAGCGGCCGTAGGCGCCCGCGTTGCCGTAAATCGCGGCGCCGACGGACCCCGGGATGCCGGCGAGCGTTTCGATCCCTTCGAGCGCATGGGCGATGGCGCAATCCACAAGGTCCTGCAAGACGGCTCCGGCCTCGGCATCGACGCAAGAACCGGAGGCGGCGATGGCTTGGCCCCGGTACCGCAATACGATGCCGCGGAAGCCACTATCAGACGCGATCAGATTCGTCCCATCGCCAATCACCACGGCTGGCAGGCCGGTCGACCGCGCGGCTTCCATCGCGGCGGCAAACGCCGTGGAGTCAGCGGTTTCCGCGTACAGATCGGCGGGGCCCCCTATGCCGAACCGGGTATAGGCGGCCAGGGGCGCGGAGGGGATTACAGTCAAGCCGGGGATTGCAGCCAGACGCGCCCGCGCCTGATCGAGGGGCTCCATCACTTCCGATTATACGGGGCTCGAATTGGCGCTCGCGAAAAACATAAAAATCCCCCAAAACCGGATGCGAGCGACTAAAATAGAGTTTA
Organism: uncultured Acidobacteriia bacterium; assembly: GCA_903925975.1. GTDB lineage: Bacteria > Acidobacteriota > Terriglobia > Bryobacterales > Bryobacteraceae > BOG-224. The sequence goes on from CAIYHG010000139.1 coordinate 3,715, forward strand.
AAACAATGGGCACAATCGGGATTGGGATTCTAGTGGAGTGCTTCACACGCTTTGAAGGTTATCCAGCTTCCTGCGGGCGCGGGTGACCTTTTCGAGAATGTCCCGGGCGGAGGCGGTCCAGATGAACGGCTTGGGGTTGTGATTGTGTCGGTCGATGTAGTCGCCGACA
>CAIYHG010000140.1 GCA_903925975.1 uncultured Acidobacteriia bacterium
CGGCCTGTCCCCGGCTGAAAAACGCCTTCTGCGGTTCCTCGGGATCATCGAGATACGTCCCACAGCCAAGGCAAACATGTAATTCCGGAAGCCACCCGGAAAGACGGACCGCCCATACCGAAAAATACGCTATGGCCCGCCAGCAATTCCCCGAACCTTCCCCGCCCGAGCGCAAAGAATCGAGCGCCGCGAGCAGCAAACGGAAGAACCGTTCGTTCGGTTCCGCCGCGGGGAGAAGCAGGTCGCTCACTTCCGCAAAATAGTCCAGCGTCACGCCTGCCCAGTAATCGGAAACCAAGTCGAATTGCGAACGGATCAACTCGCAGGAATCCAGGCTGACCAGCTCGTGCGACTCCCGCTGGAAATAGGCCATTCGCACGTGCGATAACCGCTCCAATCCAGCGCCGAAAGAGCTCTTCGGCTTCCGGGCCCGCTTGGCAATGCCCCTTAGTTTCCCCTGGTCCCGGGTCAGGTAACTGACCACCAGATCGCCTTCCCTATAGGGGTAGGTTCGTAGGACTAGAGCTTCGCTGACCCGCGTTGGCACACGTGAAATTTTCAGGTTAACACACATGAAAAGTAGGACCCGTCCGAAACACGCTATAGTGGTTCCGTCGCGACATGGGCCGCATCCGCATCCTCCCCGATCAAGTAGCAAATAAGATCGCAGCCGGCGAGGTGGTCGAGCGCCCGGCCTCGGTGGTGAAGGAGTTGCTCGAGAACTCGCTCGACGCGGGCGCGCGGGATCTGCGGATCGAGGTGGAATCGGGCGGCCGCCGGCTGATTCGCATCACCGACGACGGCTCGGGCATGCTGCGCGACGACGCCCTGCTGGCCTTTGAGCGCCACGCCACCAGCAAACTGCGGGACGTGAAGGACCTGCTCTCGATATCCACCCTCGGGTTCCGCGGCGAGGCGCTCCCTTCCATTGCGTCCGTTTCCCGCCTGATGCTCGAAACGCGATCCGCCGAGGAAACCACCGGCACGCGCATCGAAATCGCCGGCGGGAAGATGCTGCGGTGCGAGGAAGCCGCGCTCGGGGGCGGCACGTCGATCACGGTTCGCGACCTGTTCTACAACGTCCCCGCGCGCAAGAAGTTCCTCCGCACCGAGCAGACCGAGTTGGCTCACATTGCCTCCCTGGCCACGCACTACAGCCTGGCGCACCCGGACAAGACCTTTCGGCTGATCAGTAACTCCTCCGAGTTGCTCGACGTGACGCCGGTAGCGTCCACCAGGGAACGCGTCTATCAGGTGTTCGGAAGCCAGGTGCTCGATGAGTTGGTGGATCTCGGGCAGCGGGAAAAGGAATTGCCGGCCGCTCCCAATGCCGCGCCGGGGCGAGGCGCATTTGCCGAGGAAGAGGAAGCGCCCACGCAGCCGTTCCGCCTGACGGGGTTCATCTCCCGGCCGCAGGTGCAGAAATCGAACCGGAACTCGATCTACTTCTTTGTGAACGGCCGGTTGATTCGCGACCGGCTGCTGCTGCACGCGCTCTCGGCTTCGTACCACAACCTGATGCCCTCGGCGTCGTACCCCTTCGCGCTGCTGTTCCTCGAATGCGACGCGAGGGAGGTGGACGTAAACGTACACCCCTCGAAGACCGAAGTGCGCTTCCGCCACGGTTCGTTCGTACACGATTTCGTCCGCGATGGAATTCGCGAGCGGCTGATCGAAAGCCGTCCGGCGCCGTCGTTTTCCATGGGTCACGGGAGGGAGATTTCCGGCAGACCGGCGCCGGGTTCGGAGCCGCAGCCGGGGGCAGCGCTGCCTTACTCGGAATTCAGCGGCATGATCGAGAACGAGATGCCCGCGGCGGAGAGCCTGATTGCGGAACAGACCCTGGCCGGCGCGGCGGATTCGGGCGCGCTGCCCGCGTTCACTCTGCGCCCCACGGCGCCTCCGGATGCGCGTTTCGATTTTTCCGCCCCGCCCATCGAGGTGATGCCCGGCCCGCCGCCTTCGGGCAAGCTATCGCGGCGCCTCGATCGGCATGGCGAGTTTCCGGCGGACGCCATTCCGGCTCCGGAGATGTCGCTTTCGGTGCTCTCGGACCTGCGGCCGCTGGGACAGATCCACGAGAGCTTCATCATCGCCGCGGGGCGCGACGGGCTGTGGATCATCGACCAGCACGTGGCGCACGAGCGCATCCTGTTCGAGCAAGTCATCAAGCAGCGCGCCGCGGGGCGGGTGGAGATGCAGCGGCTCTTGATGCCGTTGATCGTGCAACTCACGCCCGAGCAGCAGATCGATTACGCGCGCATCGCCGATGAACTGCACGCCTCGGGCTTTGAAACCGAACCGTTCGGAAACCGCACGATCGCCATTAAGGCGGCCCCGGCGGCGATAGGCCCGGCGGACCTCGAGAAGATTCTGTTCGAAATTCTGGAGATCGCGGAGAGCGAGTTGCGCGGCGCCTCGCTCGACGATCTGCGCCGGGATATCTGCGCCTCTATCGCCTGCCGCGCGGCCATCAAGATCAACATGCGCCTCGATGCCGCCAAGATGGATTGGCTGCTGAAGGCCCTGGCCGCAACCGATTGCCCGATGAGTTGCCCTCACGGGCGGCCTATCGCGATGCACTACTCCACGCGCGAAATCCTGAAGGCGTTCCATAGGATTTAGCCGGACTTCTCACAACTCTAGGCAAACATGTGGCGCAGACACTCGTGTCTGCCGAGCTGCGACTCATCGCGGCTCGTGCGCCGACTCGAGAGCAAGTCTCGACAAGAGTGTCGAGACGGCACGCTGAGAGCGTGCGCCACGAGGGCACTTTCGGCAGCGGTTCGCGAAACATGGGGGAATCGCGGCACGCCAGCCCCGTTTCCCTGGTTGGGCTGTCATATACTGGTTTGAACTCTACGCTATGACCGATCAAAACTACGCCAATCACCGCCGCTACGTAGCCGGCTTTCACGGCTTCGTTTTCCCCCTTCTCGTGCTCACGCTGGGAGGGTCCGTCACCAACCTTGTGCTCTCGTGGGGCAATCACGACCGCGTCTATAACGCCTCGCTCATCCTGGCGCTGACGCTCGCATCGTTGGGCCTGTTCGTCTTCTGCCGCGTTTTCGCGCTCAAGGCGCAGGACCGCGCCATCCGGGCGGAGGAAAATCTGCGGCATTTCGCCCTCACCGGCAAGTTGCTCGACCCCAGGCTGACAATCCGGCAGGTGATCGGGCTGCGGTTCGCCCCGGACGCGGAGTTCGCGGCGCTGGCCAAGCGCGCTGCCGAAGAGGGACTCAGCGAAGACGATATCAAGAAGTCCGTCAAGAACTGGAAAGCGGATACCTATCGCGTTTGAACGCCCGAGGGCGTGGTGATTGCCGGAAAGCAGCGGAAGCGGACGTATTCGCAAGGCCAGAAGGGAACGCCTGCCGCGCGGCGATCCGGATTGATTCCTGAGCAGACGCCGCCTATATGGGTTGGCTGCCAAGGCCGGGGTTTCCGCGGCCCGCCTCTTGGGCACGAGTGCATCTTCAGACCATACGGCGCCATTTCGGGGCTCGTGACTCGCTCCCCACGCCACCCACAGACCCCACGCAGCTCAACCCCTCCCAACTTCCTCGCACGTGGCTCGCTCCATTGCGATCAGGCTGGGCGTGGCCGCCCTCGGGGCGGTGTGATCGCGGTGGTTGCTACGGCAGGATACGGACTGGGGGGCGGACGGGCCGGGGGCGCAGGCTGAAGCATCGGCGGCGCACCGGAACGAGCGCTCCCAACGGCAATACGCACCCAAAGGGGGGATCAGAGCAGCTAGAGCGAGGGCTGTGTCACGGGGCTACCGTTGCTGAAGACCGTGGGAGGCGCTGAGGCTACGGGGGCCCTAAACGTGCGGCGATGCGCTGGGCATAGCCCCGCCCATAACCAAGATAACAAAGGGCTGGGAAGGCATCCCAGCGATTCACTTCGATAGAAAAGTAAAAAGGCCGGGACGCTACAGCGTCCCGGCCACTATTCGAGGCGAAACCAAAGCAACGCCAAAACTAATCTACTTGCTCGCGAACCGCTTCTTGCCGAAAACTCCCAGCAGGAGCAGGCCGGACCCGAGCAGAGCCAGAGACATCGGTTCGGGTACGTCGGTCAGGGTGTAATAGTAGTCGTACTGAACGTTTACGTTCCCGCTCGCGGTCCCGGAGAAAGATGCAGATCCACCCGGCGGGAGCGTTCCCGACCATCCGCCCAGTCCCTCGATTTCGAAGTTTACAGTGCCCGCCGGTAGCCCGACGATGAACGAGCTGATCGGCGTGTAACTCGGCTCGGAACCCGTGCTGCTGCTGTTGATATTGAATGTCCGCACGAGAGGCGTGTCGCCGATCAGGAAAGTCGTACTCGACGGCCCGGAAGCGGTAGTGCTAACGATCAGGTCCGCGTCTGGAGTATAGAGGTTGACGGTTGCGCCGCCATTGCCGGTGAAAACTCTCTTCTTAGTGTTATCAGTTTCCGAAAGTGTCGAGACGCCAGTGACGTTTACTCCGACAGAGACGGCGACATTGGTCAGTGTGCCCAAACCGCTATAGAACCCCTGCATCGGCAATGTGCTGTCAAAGTCCAGCGCTGTTGCGGCAAACGTGTTGCCGTAAACCGCCGAGCAATTGACCTGATAAGTGTAAGGACCAATCAGAAAGGGATCGGCGCACAAGGTCGTGGCACTAGCCGTAGTTGTGAAACCAATCAAAAGCAATGCCGCCATGGCCGCACTGCCAAGAATCTTTATCCAAGACTTTTTCAACGTCTTCATATTCGCCTCCGTGAAATCACAGCTACCAATAAAATCTTGCCCGGATTGCGTCACGCTCAATCAACGCTTCCGTTCAGTTCTTGTTCAGAGTACGACATCGGGGCCCCCTAGCAGGCTGCTGAAAAACCCGTCCCGAGTCTAGCGTTCCGAACAAATTGGTGATCGAATGTTTTTATGCGCGGAGACGATCACCAGCAGGCCGGGATGTTCAGCTATCTTTCGCCGGAGGAGCGAGTGCCGCGACTGC
>CAIYHG010000141.1 GCA_903925975.1 uncultured Acidobacteriia bacterium
CCCTTCCTCCCGTAGCGACGCCATGGTGCGCCACACGGTTTCGCGGATTGCCGGTTGGCATTCGTCCGTGAGCAGAGGCAACAGACGCCATCGGATACGATTACGCAACGGGTTGAGGGTTTGGTTCGAGGAGTCCGTGCGAAACTGCACGCCGCAACCGCTGGCGTAAGCCTCCAGGTCGCGCTTGGGCACGTCCAACAAGGGGCGGGCGATCTGGATTTGCGGGTCCACCGGCGAGGGCGTCAACCAACCCATCCCTCCCAATCCGTCCACCCCGGTTCCCCGGCAAAGGCGCACAAAAAACAGCTCGACCTGATCGTCGGCATGGTGGCCGGTGACGATTTTGGCGCCGCCGGATTGACGGGCCGCGCGGGCCAGGAACTCGTGCCGCAGTTGGCGGGCGGCCATTTCCAGGGAGACTTTCCGCTGTTCCTGGAACGCGCGCACCTCCCCCCGCCCGGTGAGGAGAGGAATTCCCATTTCCGCCACGGTCTGGCGCACGAAACGCTCATCGCCGTCGCTTTCCTCGCCGCGCAAACCGTGATTGAAATGGGCGGCCACCAGCGGCCATTTTTCGACCGCGGCCAGGCGATGCAGCAGCGAGAGCATCGCCATGGAATCCACCCCGCCCGAAACCGCCAGGAGCAGGCGCTCGCCCGATACCAGCACACCCCGCGTGAGGAGAGTGGTTTTAACATGGCTCAGCAGATCCATCGGAAGTGGTTACGGGGCGAGGGCCTGCGCGTAGACTTTCAGGTAGGCCGCCGCCGTGCGCGCCCAGGAAAAATCGGCCTTGACCGCGTTGCGCCGGAAATGCTTCAGCAACAACGCCTCGCCATGGAGCGCCAGGGCTTTGCGCATGGCCTTGGCCAAAGCCCGGGAACTGTATTCGGTGAACTTGATGCCGTTGGCCTTGTCCAACGCTTCGGTGATATCGACGACCGTATCCGCCAAGCCCCCCGTGGCCCGGACGATCGGGATCGCGCCGTAGCGCAGGCTGTACATCTGGTTCAAGCCGCAAGGCTCGAAGCGCGAGGGCATGAGGTAGAAGTCGCAGCCCGCCTCGATCAGGTGAGGCAGGCAAACGCTAAAACCGATGCGCACGGCGAGCTTGTCCGGAAATCGCGCCGCCAACGCCAGGAGTGCCGATTCATACTTGGCCTGTCCTTGCCCAAAGATCACGCATTGGAGGCGCTCGGGGAGCAGCTCCTCCAACGCCTCGATGAGAATGTCGATGCCTTTCTGCTCGGCCATCCGGCCCACATTGCCGAAGAGCGGGATGTCAACGGCTTGGGGCAAGCCCATCTCTTTCTGGAGGGCCAGTTTGTTCAAGACCTTTCCCCGCCATTGTTTCTCGGAATAGGCGTAGGGCAGGCAGGGATTGCGATAGGTCTTCCACTCGGAATAGTCCGCCCCGTTGAGGATCCCGGTCAAAACCGCCTGGCGTTCGCGCAAAACCCCCTCGAAGCCGCAGCTGAATTCCGGGGTCGAGATTTCCCGGGCATACCGCGGACTTACCGTGGTCAGGACGTCGGCAAAGACGATGCCCGCTTTCAAACAACTCAACTGCCCGAAGAACTCGGCCGTTTCCGCAGTGAAGTAATCCCAAGGCAGGTTGGTCAGGGGATAATCATGGACTGCGAAATTCCCCTGGTAGGCCAGGTTGTGAATGGTCAGGCAAGTTTTGGGGGCGCCCTCCCAGGCTTCGGCGCGCGCCTGATGCCGGATCAACAGCGGCACGAGGGCGGTTTGCCAATCGTGCACGTGCACCAGCTCCGGCTTCCAAGGCAGGTAGCGAGCGAGGTTGACGACCGCCTTGGAG
>CAIYHG010000142.1 GCA_903925975.1 uncultured Acidobacteriia bacterium
CGTTGTTTCTAGTCTCTGTCATTTGCATTCTCCATTCGAACCATATATATCGAACGGTATGCAAACAGGCAACCGCTTTCGCTGCTACCCCACGCCGCAACAGGAAAAAGTCCTGCTGCGCTGGATCGGCTGCCAGCGGTTTATCTACAACGCCAAGGTTTCCGAGGACCGCTATTACCGCGCCTTCGCGCGGCGCCTCGCGGGAAACGCTGGCCAGCATGCGCCCATCGATCAGGAATACAGCCGGTTCATCGGCGAAGAGACGTCGTGGCTTCGCGAGGTTCCCAGCCAAGTGCTGCGCAACGGCGCGGTGCGCTGGCGGCAGGCTTACGGACGGTTCTTTTCCAGGCTCGGAGGGCGTCCGAAATGGCGTCGCAATACCGGTGCGCAATCGGTGTGGCTGACGTCGGAACTGTTTTCCTTCGACGTCTCCGATAATCTCGCACTGCACATAGGCACCCGGAAATGCCTGGTTGGCGAACTTGCCTATGCCCGGCATCGCGGCCACGATCTCCCGGCCTCGATCCGCATCGTTGTGGATTCGGGCCGCTGGTATCTGACCTTTTCGACAGATGATGGCGCGCCGGAATATGATGACGCGGATATCTCGGCATGGCTGGCCAGTTTCGAGCGCGGCGAACTTATGGCGCGAACGGTTGGCCTCGACCGTGGCGTCGTCATTCCGCTTGCTGCCAGCAACGGTAAGGACTTCGATTTCGAGCCAATCCACAAGCGCCGGTTCCGCAAGAAGGCGAAGCAGCGCGTGCGCTGGCAGCGGCGTATGGCCAGGCGGGCCAAGACGTCGGCGCGGCGCGGAAAAGCCAAGCTCCGCGCGGCGGCCACGCAGCGCTACGGCAAGGACGTCCGCCGCGACTTCGCCCACAAGGTCAGTCACGCGCTGGTAAGCGATCCGCGCAACGTGCTGTTCGTGTTCGAAGACCTCAAAGTCAAAAACATGACGGCCTCGGCGAAGGGCACGGCCGAAGCGCCCGGCCGCCGCGTCCGCCAGAAATCCGGGCTCAACCGCTCCATTCTCGGCGCGGCCTGGAGCCAAACCCGCACCTTCACCGCCTACAAGGCAAGGAGAGCGCACAAACTCAGCATAGACGTCACGCCTTACCGTTCCTCGCAGGAATGCAGCTTTTGCGGCTGCACCAACCCTGACAACCGGCAATCTCAAAGCCGGTTCGTCTGCCACGACTGCGGGTCCATCGAGAATGCCGACAGAAACGCCAGCCGTGTCGTCGCGCGCCGTGGCGTAGACGTCATTCTGTCCGGCGAATGGAAGCCCAAGGAACGCAAGCGCGCAGGAATCCGCAAGGATGGTAGGGCCGGGATGGTCCGAACCGGGGGAAACCCCAACGCTCGGGGAGAGCAGATAAGTCACGGACGCCCACCGGCTGCCGCGCACCGCTCGGTGAGCCGAGAAACCCTGGCTACAGCCGAGGCGGCTTAGCCATGGGAGAATTCATTAAAAAAGAGGCTCCTTACGTGCCTTCAGCCCCGCGAACGCCTGCCAATTACAAAATCAAGGCCGCGAAGCCCAAGAAATCCATCGCACCCAATGAGGCCGCGCGCGCTAAGCAAGAGCAA
>CAIYHG010000143.1 GCA_903925975.1 uncultured Acidobacteriia bacterium
CGATTCTGCCGTTTGGCTTAGCGTTTCCGTCTTCAGCAGCCCAAGGTCCCGGTATTGGGCGACCATGCGCTGGAGATCCTCGATGCTATCGGAGTTGATCCAAGCCGTTTCCGTTCCGGGCGTGGTGTTGCCGATGGACAACGGCGTTTCGGCGAGCATGTTAAGCCACCATTCAGCGTAAGGCCCGGCGCTAATGAACAACGAGGGCATCTGCATCGAGCCATACGGGTACGTGGCCGCGCCGCCTTCGTAATGATGGATCGGCTCCACCCCGCCCGTCATGCGGAACATGACAACCCCCAGAGAATTCTTCCTGGTCTGGGCGGGCATGTAGGCGTTGTTGCGTGAAACCACATAGGGCGTGTTCTGCGGAGCTCCCCAAAGCGTGTAGAAGTCGGTGCGCCACTGATCCGGGCACTCCGCCGAGGCGATCACGCCATACTTCTCCTTCAGGTAACGCAAGGTGTAGGTGTCCACCACCCAGGCCCCGGCGGTTTTCGGATACCGCCCGAACACTCGCTTGAAATCCGCCATATATAAGTCCACCAGTTTCTCCCGTTCCTTCGGGGTAAAGCCGCTGGGGTAGGAAATGCTCGGAGCCGGATCCCAGACATAACGCTGGCCCTTCCACTTCAATCCCGCCTTTTCCACCAACTCCTGTCCGAACTGCATGTTCATCGCCGGCTCAATCAGCGCATCGTCCTTCATTTCGCGGATCATGAACTCGCGGAAGCGCGGGTCCAGCAGTGTCTGGTGCTCGAACATGAACGTCGTGGGGATTTTGTGTTTCTTCGCGAGTGCCACGCTGGCAACGAAATTCTTGAACATGGGCTCGCCCGTCATGCCGGGCTGCGGATCCTGGTTGCTGCGCACGCTCATATACAGCCAGTTCACCACCACCGGGCGCCCATGTGTCTTTTTCTTCCACTCGGCTTTGACTTGCTCGATCTTCTCCGGCGGAATCAGCACGGCCTGGGCGAACGCCGATTGCCAGGAGAAGGCGAGCGCGAGCATGCTGAAAATGGTCTGAAGTGTGCGTTTCATCGTCCTATTGCTTTGAGCACATTTGATTGAAAGCTATCGCGCCTCGGCCTCAAGCCCCATGTAGATGAGATCGAGGCGTATCTGCTTGGTTTTCAGCGGCGACCAGGGCGCAAGCCGATACCCCTCAGGCTGGAAGGTGATGCCGTAATACCCGTTATAGAGCGCGTTGAACGCGTGATAGCTGTCAGGCAGGAACCCCTCCCCGCCGCATTTGTTCCCGCTCCAATCATGCCATTCTCCGCGCAGCGGGTCGGCACGCCTGCCGGCCACGCCGCCGTTGAAGAGCCCTTCGCCATAAGACTTGATCAACGGCCACAGCATGGCGTCCGCCTCCGTCCGCCGGCCCGTCTGATACATCGCCTGAATATACCAGTAGGCATAACAGGGCGCGGCCCCTCCGTTTAGATACTGTTGGAACTTATTGTCCACGACATAATCCGGAGCCGGCACATTGATCAGGCAGTTGGGCAGTCCCAAGTCGAAACGATTGAATCCGACCTCCTTGAACTTCGCCTGCAAGCGATCCAGAATGTTATTCGCTTCC
>CAIYHG010000144.1 GCA_903925975.1 uncultured Acidobacteriia bacterium
GCTATGTTGGCACGGAGGGGCCGTGAGTATCGGCGATTTCCCTCGCGATCTCCGCAGCCGCCGGCAGCTCGGAGATGCCGAGCGAGTCGAGCTCCGGCCTGAGCCGGCCCCGCAGCCCACTCACGCGAGTGCCACGCGCCTCCAAGCCCGCTGCCAGCTTAGACGCCGGTTCCGGTGGCGCAAGGCGCGCGATCTCACGGCCAACCTCTGCGAGGTCACGCTCCAACCCACGGCGTTTCTCCAGCTCCCGTCGGGCGGTGGGCAGGTCATTTGCGGCAGCGGCGCTTAAAGCTCCTGCAAACTCGTCTTCGGCCCTCCGAAGCCGCTCAATGAGTGCGTCGCGGTCCTCAATCTGAGGCTCAATAGCGATCTCTCCAACGCCTTCGACGCCGATTACGGTTTTCGCGACTACGGCGACCGACGTGGTCGGCGCATTCAACGGCACTCCATCAAGACGTACGCGGCTGAGCGCATCCTTCTCGATTGCGAGGGATACAGAAGTGGCTACGGCTTGGAGCGCGGCGTTGGCTTTCCAAAGCTCGGCGTCGGCAATCTCGATCCGTGCAACGGCCTCCTGCGTCGCGGTGATTTGTCCCACCAACCCGGAAAGTCGGATGGCCTCGGCTTGCAGTTCCACGGCTTTTACCAGCGTTGCCTCATGCCGTTCAATCTCGGCCTGCAATGCGGCGGCGTTTCGGCTGCGCTCAAGCCGACGGCTCTTCTCACCGTTCAAGCGCGCCAATTCGCGGAGTGAGGCGAGTTCCTTCTCGCGGGTCTCGACTAGAAGTTTGGTCGCGTTCTTGTGGGTTTCGGCTCGATCAACCTCGCTCGCGAGTCCCCGAATCTCGGCTTCGATCAGATCGGCTTCCCGCACGAGCTTCGCGAGGTCGTCCACAGCCGCTCGCTCCCGCGCGGCCCGCTCCTCGGCTAGCTTGGCCTTGTTTCGAGCCGCATCGATCTCAGCGGCTCTGGTGGCCGCCGCCGTGCGGGCAACTCGAGCATCTTCAAGTTCACGGAGATGGTCTTCATCGCTCCAATTGTCTTGGAGTTCCTTGCGCTCGCGCTTCAGGCGCGCGAGCGTGTCCATGTATCCAAATATTTCTCGCCGCTTTTCTTCAAACTTGGCGACACGATCTACCACCTTTTCGAGTCCGTCTTTAGCCTCTTTGAACTTTCCTCGCGGACCCCTCGCGCTGAGAATCTCTCCCAAGGCCTGCTCGACCGCAACTGGAATTCTTCGGCCCCTTTCCCCTCCCGTGACAACACCCACTTGCGCTTCGATGCAGCCCTGCAAGGTGCGACGACCCGCCTCATCAAGCTGGGCATCGCCGAATGATCCACCCTGGCGTACCCAGAGAGTTCCCCAAATGCCCGGCTCGCCGCCGCCGCGGCCGCCGGCAAATTCAAGCACTCGTTGAAGCTCTGCCTCCGCGGCTTCGTCTTCAAAGCGACGGTTGTTCGAGTTGGTGAGCACTGCCTTCCCGCTCGGGCCGGCGAATCGCTTCTTAATCGTCCAACGCAGGCCATCCAGGTCGAATGCCAATTCGACCTCCGGCACGGTACCGTTTACGAAGTGACGAAAGCTCCTAGCGCGCGCGGCCTGTGAATTCGCTTTTTCGAAAATCACCCCGTTGATCGCTTCCAGCAGAGTTGACTTCCCCAGTTCGTTTTCACCGACGAGGACGTTCACGCCATCAGTGATTCCGTCCACCCGGACGGTTCCGACGAACTTGCGGAAATTTGTGAGTTGGACCGAGCGAATCCTCATAGGTTTCCCGCCTGCTGCAAATGCTCGATGTATAGCCGCCGCAACGCCAGTGAAGCAAGGCGCGCTCTCTGCGGATCGGATGCGTCCAGAGCCAAAGCTCTCAGTCGGTCCGCAGCCACTCTGACGAAGCCAGAGCGGTCGATGTCGTCCATATCGGCTTCGGTGGGCTCAAGCACCAGCCCGGTATCCTGCGAACGCATTGCCCTCACGCCCGCCCCAACGCCCTGGATGATCCTCTCCTCGAATGTCTTACGGCCAGCCAATGACAGGGTGCCCGCAACTTGAAGGTCGAGGACGACTTTGCTCAAGTCTGGTTCCAGAGCGCGAAGCTCCGCTTCCAAGAGATCGATTTGAGAGTCGTCCGTAAGAGTCTTCTCGACCTGGTGCCAGCGGTACTGACCGACCTCCACGGGCGAAACCTGGGGCACAGCGCGTGGACCGGCGATGTCGACGAGGAGCGCCAGGCCACCGTTGCAAAGGGTCCCGCCGGACCCTGGATGCCGCTTGAACTGGTCTGGCTCTGGGGTGCCTGAATACCAGACGCGATCATTGATTTGCATCTGCCTGTGCCAATCGCCCATGGCGAGATAGGCAAGACCCGCAGTCCCGGCTCTGTTGGGATTTATGTAGTTTGAGGCGTCGCCGTCCGAACCGAAGCCCTGGATTGATCCATGCGCCAGACCGATGCGGACTGCCCCCTCCGGCGTCGGCTCTCTGTCCATGTAGGCGGTAAGATCGTCTACATACGCGGTGTAGGTAAGCGGCGCCGGCAAGAGGAACACGGCCCCGCCGTCGTCGTCCATAATCTGTACGGCACCCGGCTTCGTATGGAGGTGCACGTTCTGCGGGAGGTTCGCGCGAGAGAGACGGTCCCAAAGCCCGTTTTCCCGTATGTGGTCGTGATTGCCCGGCATGAGGTGCCACGCAACCTTGGGAAACTGCCGCATCGCCTCTAGCGGCTTGCCTAGAGTCTTGGGGGAGAGCTGCTGCTTGTCGTATATGTCACCAGCCAGCAGTATGGCCGACGCCCCGTGTCTGACGGCGAGTTCTCCGAGCGTGCGAACGGCGGCCTGGCGTGCATCTTGGAGCACCGCGGCAACCTCAGGCTCGAAAAACATGAACACCTTTCCGACCTGAAGATCGGAAGAATGGATGAACCTCATATTCTCGATGACCTTTCCAGCCGTCCCACGCTGTGGATGGGCTGCCCAGACGGCGAATCCAGCGCTGGATTCGAAACGGTGGCCTACGGCATCGATCACCGTCCGCGATACACTCACGGGGGTGGCGCGCCCATAATATCGCGCCGTTTATTCTATCTCGCAGCACATGAGGTGTGTGCTAAGAAACCCTTGATGACCTCTGGCAGATTCCATCCCTGCTGGGCCCGCTGGACTGGTCCGCTCAGACGCTTGCACGGCCCAGGTCTCGACTGCGGCGTTGGCCGGATTGTTTTTCGGGATTGGGGAAAAACCGGGGAACCGATTGCCTCATCGCCAAACCCGCCCCTGCCGCTTGGGCTCGCGCCAGGAGGGGACCCGCCCTGTCACTTCCCCGAAAGAAACACTTCTTCCAGTTCGCGAATGGTGCGCTCGGACATCGGCTTGAGGCGGCCGATGGCGCGGGAACCGATGATTGAGGTTGCCGTGGATTCCACTACCTCCAGCCTGTCGAAGGCTTCGAGCGGAGATCGCCCCGTGACCAGCACGCCTTCGTTCTCGAGCAGCACCACGGGGCGCTCGGTCGAAGTCAGGCCGGCCAGTTCCGCCGTATCCTCGAACAGCATGCGGTAGGATGCCCTGGCGGGCTGGCGGACGACGACGTAACACTCCGTCATCGCCGTCGTATCTAACTCAGTCCCTGTCACGCTGAACGCGCCCGAGTTCACCGGGCACGCGTTGACAATCGCATTCACTTCGGGGCGGGCGCGGTAGATGGCCTCGTGCGCCGCTGCCGCCCGCGACGGTTTCGCGCCGGCCTGTGCGCGTCCTTCGCGGATCAGGACCAGGTCGCTCACTTCGAGCGCGCCTCGATCGGCTTCAGCCGGCGTGATCAGGAAGGAAGAACCCTCCAGCCTGGCCGAAAATGCGCCCTGCGCTCCGGTGAACAGTCTCTGGCGGTAGGCCCGCCGGACAAACTCGCAAACCACTTGGCGGAGTTCCCGCTCGGGGCCCGCTGGCTCGCCGTGCTCGAATTCGGCGTAGGGAATCCCTCGGCTGGCCAGAGCCAGTTCGGCGTCGGGCAGGAGCCGCGGCTCGCGGCCCAGCAGCCGGGCCTGGATGTGCGTTCGCGCGGTGAACTCGAAGGTCTCGAAGCGGAGGAACGCCTCGCGAAGATCGCGCCCGGCGGTCACCACGCCGTGGTTCTCCATGATCACGCAATCGGCGCCCTCGGTGAACCGCTTCGCCACCGAGTGGCCCAACGCCGCGCTGCCGGGCAACCCGTAGGGCGCAAAGGCGCCGCGGCCGCACACCTGCCAGGCGCGGCAGGTGATCCTGGTATCGGGCGATTCGTGGATCAGGCTGAAAGCTACCAGACCTACCGGGTGCGCGTGGACGATGCCGTGTGCGTCGGGCCTGGCGCGGTAGATCGATTCGTGAAACGGAAGTTCCGACGAAGGCGCGCCGCCCTCTACCGAGCCATCCGGCCGCACGCGCACGATCTCATCGCGGGACAGCGCGCCCTTATCCAAGCGCGCCGGCGTAATCCAGATGTCCCCGTTCGCCTCGCGTATCGAAATGTTGCCTCCCGATGTGGTGGTCATTCCGTGGCGGTAGATTCGCTGCATCGTGCTGAGAATCTGGTCGCGGGGGTCGAGGGACAAATCCATATCTACTATCTTCTCCAGTTGCGGGCGAAAGTGCATCTGCCCGATTTTCCGGACCGGGCCGGAAGATCCGCCGCGGCTCTTTCCCGGGGCGCTCGACGGGCGAGCGTATGTCTAAGAGCTTGTTGAAAGAGCCCTGGCAGGCGAAACCGCCTGCCCCACCTGGCGGCGCAAGCGGTTGAGAATTGGTGGTGACACACTGAGAACAGGCTTTTCAGTAAGCTCCTAAAGCGCGCTCCGTTCCGCCGAGGGGGCTCGCCCGCACCGGGCGGCCGCTCGCCGGTTCGGAATCGCCGATACCGCCGGTGTACGGTCTATTACAGATTCCGCGGCAACCGCATATGAACTATCGTAAGAACAGGATGTCAGAGCCTTATATCCGCGCGCGCGGCGTCTCCAAGGTCTACCGGTCGGGCGACGCCGATTTGACCGTGTTCTCGAATTTGGATTTCGACGTGGAGCGCGGCGAAATGCTGGCCCTAGTGGGCGAATCCGGCGCCGGCAAATCCACGCTGCTGCACCTGTTGGGCGGCCTGGATACTCCCACGAGCGGAACGATTCACTACGAGAGTAGAGAAATATCGCAGCTTACCGAGCCCGAGCGGGCGGGCTTCCGCAACCAGGTAATTGGTTTTGTCTGGCAAGTCCATTATTTGCTTCCCGAATTCACGGCGATCGAGAACGTGATGATGCCTCTGCTGGTGAGGGGCTGGGCTCGCGAACAGGCCGAGGCCGAGGCCCTGCCCCGCCTGGAAGAGGTGGGTTTGCGGGCGCGGGCGACTCATCGCGCCGGGGAATTATCCGGCGGTGAGCAACAGCGGGTGGTGCTGGCGCGCGCCCTGGTGGGTAAACCTTCCGTACTTTTAGCCGATGAGCCTACTGGGAATCTGGATTTTAAGACCGCGGGGATGGTATTCGATCTTTTGGAAGAGATGCACCGTTCCAATCGCCTTACGTCGGTTTTGGTAACGCACAATTGGGGTTTTGCACGCCGCTGCGACCGCGTGTTGAACATGGACCGGGGCGGTATTGCTCCCGTAATCTCTACTCCGTCGCAACCGGAGACCCACCAGGAGTATCTTTAGTTCTAGGGGGGCGTCACAATCATATGTTCGAGCGTTATACGGAGAAGGCGCGGAGGGTTATCTTCTTCGCAAGGTACGAAGCCAGCCAGTTCGGAAGTCCCTACATTGAAACCGAACACCTGCTGCTCGGCCTGTTGCGCGAAGACAAGGCGCTGGCAAACCGGTTCCTACGTTCTCACGCCGCGGTGGAATCGATCCGTAAGCAAGTGGAAGGGCACACCACGGTGCGGGAGAAGGTATCCACGTCCGTAGATCTGCCTCTCAGCCACGAGTGCAAGCGGGTGCTGGCCTACGGCGCGGAAGAAGCGGAGCGGCTGAGCCATAAGCACATCGGCACCGAGCACCTGCTGCTAGGGCTGCTGCGCGAGGAGAAGTGCTTCGCCGCGGAGATCCTCCACGAACGGGGGCTGCGGCTTTCCACTATCCGCGAGGAACTGGCGCGCTCGCAGAGCGAAAAGGTGGCGTCCGCCCGGCCGAAAGAGAGCTCCCTGCTCTCGGAGTTCAGCCGCGACCTGACCCAGAACGCCATGGATAACACGCTCGACCCTCTGGTGGGGCGCGATTACGAACTGGAACGCGTGGTTCAAATTCTGTGCCGCCGGACAAAGAACAACCCCGTGCTGATCGGCGAGCCGGGCGTGGGAAAGACCGCCATCGTGGAAGGTCTGGCCCAGCGCATTGCCGACGGCGATGTTCCCTCATTCCTCGCCGACAAGCGCATTTTGGCGTTGGATCTTTCGCTGATCGTGGCCGGCACCAAGTACCGCGGGCAGTTTGAAGAGCGGCTCAAGACCATCATGAAGGAACTGATGGAGAATCAGAACGCCATCATCTTCATCGACGAACTGCACACGCTGGTGGGCGCGGGATCCGCCGAAGGCTCGCTCGACGCCGCGAACATCCTGAAGCCGGCGCTTTCCCGGGGCGAAATTCAGTGCATCGGGGCCACCACGCCGGCCGAATTCCGCAAGTCCATCGAGAAGGACCGGTCGCTCGAACGCCGTTTCCAGGCCGTCAAGGTGCCGCCGCCCAGCGAAGTGGACGCCATTAAGATCCTGTTCGGCATCAAGGACCGCTACGAGAAGTTTCACGCGGTGGCCTACACGGATGACGCCATCGAAACCGCGGTGTTCACGTCCAGCCGCTACATTCCGGACCGCTATCTGCCGGATAAGGCCATCGATCTGATCGACGAAGCCGGCGCGCGTGTGAAACTGCGGCAGACTACGCTGCCCTCGGACCTGGCGGACATCCAGAAGCGCATCAAGTTCATCGTGCACCGCATGGAGAACGCGATCGCCAATCACGAGTTTGAAAAGGCCCGGTTCTATTCCGACGAGGAACGCAAGGAGCGCGAGAACATGCGCCTCCTGCGGGAGAAGTACAACCTGGACGATACCTCCACTGGCTGCGTCACTAAAGACGATATCGAGGAAGTGGTGGCCCGCTGGACCGGCGTCCCCATGACCTCCATCAAAGAGGAAGAGATCGCCAAGCTCCTGCGCATCGAGGACGAACTGCACAAGCGCATCATCAGCCAGGAGAAGGCGATTTCCGTACTGGCAAGAGCCATTCGCCGTTCGCGCGCCGGCCTCAAGGCCAGCAACCGGCCCGCCGGCTCGTTCCTATTCCTGGGCCCCACCGGCGTGGGCAAGACCGAAGTCGCACGCGCTCTGGCAGGGTTCCTGTTCGGGAGCGAAAAGAGTCTGGTCCGTTTCGACATGTCGGAGTACATGGAGAAACATTCGGTTTCGAAGCTCATCGGTTCCCCTCCCGGATACGTGGGTTACGAGGAGGGCGGCCAGCTTACCGAGCGCGTCAAGCGCAACCCTTACTCGATCATCCTGCTGGATGAAATCGAGAAGGCGCACCCGGATATCTACAACATCCTGTTGCAGGTGTTTGAGGACGGCCAGTTGACCGATGGCCTGGGCAACCAGGTGGATTTCAAGAACACGATCATCATCATGACCTCGAACCTGGGCGCGCGTTTCCTCGAAAAGCGCGGCAACCTGGGCTTCTCGGCTCCGGCCGGGGAAGGCACCGCCGGAAAGATCGAGGAAATGGTCCGCGCCGAGGTGAAGAAGGTATTCAATCCGGAGTTCCTTAACCGGCTGGACGACGTGATTCTGTTCAGCTCGCTCACCGACGACGATCTGATCAAGATCATCGGCCTGTTGGTGGAGCAGGTGAATGGCAATCTGGTGGCCAAGCAGGTGAAACTGCGCCTAGGGCCCGACGCGGCCCGTTACATCCTGGAGAAGACCTGCGGCGACCGCAGTTACGGCGCCCGTCCGCTGCGCCGGGCTTTGCAGAAGTATATCGAGGACCCGCTTTCGGAGGCGCTGATTCAAGGCTCGCTGCCGCGCCCGGCCGAACTGGAGGTCTACCTAGGCGATACCGGGATCTACTACCGCCAGGTGAACGCTCCGGACGCGGAAGCAGCCGTAACGGCGGGCGGCCCGCCGGCGGAACCGGCCCCCGGGACCCTGCTTTACACGTTCTAGACCGCTTCGCTCAGCCCCCGGCCACCCGGCCGGGGGCTTTCTATTTTGCCCGCACCCCGGTGTTTGCCCCTTTCGGGCGGCCGTGTCCCGGTTACAATGGGATTTCAGCATGAAGCGTTACTTACTGTACTTGATAGCGGCGCTGGCAGTTTTCGCCCAGTTTTCGTGCAAGCGCTCGCTCCCCGCGGGTATTGCGGCAGAAGTGAATGGGCGCGCGATTACCGACGCCGAGTTGACCAAGTCCTTTCAGACGCAGTTCCCCGACCCGATCGAGGGAGCGAACGAGGATCTGGTTCAGACCCAGCGTCTCGACGTCCTGACCAGCCTGATCACCAACGAGATCCTCTTGCAGCGCGCCGAGAAGATGGGCTTGGCAGCCGTGGACGCGGACGTGGAGGCCGAGTTCAACAAGCTCAAGGCGCCCTACACCAAAGAGGAGTTCCAGAATCAGCTCAACGACCGCAAGCTCACCGAGGCCGACCTGAAATCGCAGGTCCGCCGCCAGCTCACGGTGGATAAGTTGATCAATAAGGAAATTACCTCGCACATTACCATCACCGACGCCGACGTAACCAACTTCTACAATGCCAACAAGACGAGCTTCAATCTGGCCGAGCCGCAGATTCACATGGCGCAGATTCTGGTGACGCCTTACGCCGACCCGGAAGTACGCAACCTCAAGAACAGCAAGTCCCAGAACGAGGCCGAGGCAAGAGCCAAGATCGAGGATCTGCTGGCGCGCCTGCGCCGCGGCGACGATTTCGCCATGGTGGCGCAGAACTATTCCGAGGACGCGAAGTCGGTTGCCAACGGCGGCGATATGGGCTTTTTGCCGGAATCCGCGTTGGATAAGGTCAGCCCGGAACTGCGCAAAATCATTATGGGATTGCAGCCCGGCGCCATGTCGCAGGTGATCCACACCGAGGAAGGCTACCGCATTCTCAAGGTGATATCGAGGGAACCGGCCGGACAGCGGGACCTGAACGACCCGCGCGTCCAGACGAGCATCCGCGAATCGCTCCGCAACAGCAAGGACCAGTTGCTGAAGGCGGCCTACTACGAAGTCGCGCGGAACAGCGCCAAGGTAGAGAATTACCTGGCGCAGCGCATCATCGATAACGCCGGCGCAAAATAGCGCGCGAGAAGAGGCCGTACCGGTCCGGCCCCAGCCGAGGGGGTCTGCCCCACTGCAGGGGGCTAGTAATCCATCGGCATTTGGCGCAGTTGCTCGAACGTGAAGACAGGGCCCTCTTTGCAGACGTACACAGGGCCGGCGTTGCAGCGGCCGCACTTGCCTACGCCGCATTTCATCCGGTTTTCGAGACTCGTATACACGTTGCTCAGAGTGGCGCCGGTTCTTTCGAGCACCGGAAGCGTGGCCTTGATCATGATCGGCGGGCCGATCACCAGGGCCGCGGCGTTGGCCGCATTCACGTTGGCGCGCTCGAAGACGGAGGGTACGAAGCCGATTTCGCCCTTCCAGTCGGGAGTCTGCCCGCCCGGGTCCACGCACTGCACCACGCGGACGCGCGGGTGCTTCGCCCATTCGTCCAATTCGTCACGGAAGACGAGGTCGCCCACGGTGCGAGCGCCATAGACGATGGTGATATCGCCGAAATCGTCGCGATTTTCGAGGGCGTACCAGATGGCGCAACGGATGGGGGGCATGGCGATGCCGCCGCCGAGGAAGATGAGGTCTTTGCCGCGCCATTCGGCCCATGGATAACCGCCGCCGTAGGGGCCGCGGAATCCCATGGTTTCGCCCACTTCGAGCTTCCAGAGCGCTTCGGTAACGCGCCCTACCTTGCGGAAGCAAAATTCGATGCGGTCGCGCCAGTTCGAACTGGAGCAGATGTTGAACGTGGATTCTCCCGAGCCGAACGCCGAATAGATTCCGAACTGGCCCACGTCGAAGCGGAAATTAGCGGCGCGCACGGGGTCGCGGAAGCGCAACTGCATCGACTTCACGTCCGATGTGTGTTGCTGGATGCCGATGATTTCCATCAAGTCAGGTCTGTACAGATTATCCATGGGAAACCTCCGTGACTACCGGCAGCACGCCCAATCCCTCGGGGCAGTTGCGCGCGCAGTTGCCGCACCCGGTACACAGGATTTCGCCGAACTTCTCGGGGTACATGTAGAACTTGTGGTAGATCCGCTGCCGCTGCCGCGCGGCCTGGTTGTTGCGCGGATTATGTCCGCTGGCGTGCAGGGTGAACATGCCGTACTGGCAGGCGTCCCAGTTGCGGGCGCGAACGCCTTCCCTGCCGTTGCCCTCGTCCACGATATCGAAGCAGTGGCACACCGGGCAGGTATAGGCGCAAGCGCCGCAGCCGACACAGGCCAGCGCGTGTTCGGCCCAGAACGGATCCTCGAAATGATCTTTGGCGAACGCGCCCACCTGGGCCGGATCGAACTTCGAAGCCGGGCCCGCGTATGCAGCTTGCCCGTCAGAGCCTGCCGCCAGCTTGGCTTCCGCGAAGAGGCCGCGCGCCTTATCGGAAAGCAGGCGAACGTCAAACCCGCCATCGGCGCGAGGCAGCAGCATGGCGTCCGATCCGCGCTCGGCGGACGGGCTCAAGCCTACGCTCGTGCAGAAGCACTCGTCGTCGCTTTCCGTGCAGGCGACGGAAATCACGGTAACTCCCGCGCGCCTTTGGTTATAGATTTCGTCCTGGAAATCCCAGTTGAAGAGCTTGTCGAGAATCGGCAGCGAAGCGGCATCGCAGGGATGCGCGCCGATCACGATCTGCTCCTCAAACACGGCGGCGTCGAACAACTCGACGCTGTTCTTCCCGATGCGGTAGCCGTACAGGGCTTCGTGCCGCGGGAAGACCACTTCCTTGATCGAGTTCGAAGGGCGGACCCACCGATCCAGCAGCAGGGCGTCCGCCGACCGCAGCGGGGCGAAGAGCGCCATTCCCGGCTTCACCTGAACCGGGCCGACCACTTTCTTGCCGGCGGCCAGCCAGCCGGCAACCAACGTGCGGAGGTTATCCCGCGAGATCTGCTCGCTCATCGGATGAACTCCTCCTTGTCTTGAAGCGAAAACGTTCCGATCAGCGGATCGAGCGCCGGGTCCATGCCCGCGCGGTAGGCGAATTGCTGCTCCGCCGTGCGCGCCAGCGTGAGGTTCAACAGACGCAGGTCGATGCCCGCCGGGCAGGCGCGGGTGCACTCGTCGCAGCCTACGCAGCGGCCCGCCAGATGCATCGCGCGGGCGATGTGCCACGCGAAATTCCCCTGGCGATGCGGGGATGTATCGATAGCCTGCGGGCGGTTCTTATCCGCGATGCACCGCTCGCAGTAACACATGGGGCAAACCTGGCGGCAGGCGTAACACTTCAGGCAGCGGTCAAACTCCGCCGTGAAGAACGCCATCCGGTCGGCGGGCTCCATTGCAAGAATCTGGTCCACCGCCACGTACCGGTCAGGCATATCCGCCGGCGGTTGGGCCGAACTGATCTTTTCGTCGGCGAAACGCGTTTCGCGCGTATCGCAAGCGGCGCACTTGGGCTGGCCCATCCCGTTGCACGCCATTCCGATTACATGGAGATCGGGCCGGGCGATCTGGGATTCCCTCTCCAGGATGATCAGCGCCCGCTCGTCGCAACCCTTCATCACGATGGCGGCTTTGCCGAGCGCGCGGATCTCTTTCCGCTTCAGATAAGTGGCCAGGTTCTGGTGGCAGTTGGCGTTCCACACCAGGCGATCCACATCGTCGGGCCTGGTGATGAAGACGGGCCCGCGCGCGCCGTAACCGATTACGACGTTCGCTTGCCCGCTTTCGAGAACGCGCTTTGCGGCGGTGCGGAGTTCCAACTCGGCTGCCGGGTCGCACGCGCCCGCTGCGGCCTGCGGCATCGGACTGAGAGGTTCCACTCGCGGCTCGGCCCCGTAGGGGTTGTACGGCCCCAGCGCTATGGTCTTCTCGGTGATCTCGGTGATCACCTGCTGGAACTTCTTGCCTTCCGCGGCGCTGATCCACGAGAAGTGGAGGCGGCGCATATCGAAGCCGATCGTCTCCATCAATTCGCGGAACAGAATCCAGCGGCGCCGCGCGTGATAGTTGCCCGCGTTGTAGTGGCAATCGCCGGGGTGGCAGCCGGAAACCAGAACCGCGTCCGCGCCGATCTCAAACGCCTTCACTACCAGGTTGGCGTCGATGCGGCCCGTACAGGGCAGCCGGATAATACGCACGTTCGAGGGGTACTCCAACCGCGAAGTGCCCGCCAGGTCCGCTCCCAGGTACGTACACCAGTTGCAGACGTAAGCGACGATCTTGGGTTCGAACCCGTTCGTCTCGCTCATGCCAGCGCCTCCACCATCGAATAGATTTCTTCTTCCGTGAACCCTTCGATATCCGCGCTCTTGGAGGGGCAGACCGAAACGCAGGTGCCGCAACCCATGCACAGTCCCTGGTTCACGCGCGCAGCGTACTTGATTAGAGTGCCGTTGCGCGCACGCAACTCGACCTTCTCGATCGCGTGATACGGGCAGGTTCGCACGCACGCGTAGCACGCGGCGCAGGTCTGCTCGTTGATAACCGCGATCTCGGGTTCTCGCGTCAGTTCGTTGGCCGCGAAGGTGACCATCACCTTGCTCGCCGCCGCGGAAGCCTGGGCCACAGCTTCGGGAATATCCTTCGGAGCCTGGCACGCGCCGCAAACAAATACGCCTGCAGTATTGGTTTCCACCGGCCGCAATTTGGGATGCGACTCCATCAGGAAACCGTTCTCGTCGTAGCCTACGTTGAGCTTCTGCGCCAGTTCCTCGATGCCGTCGGCCGGCCGCATGGCCGCGGCCAGCACTACCATGTCGGCTTCAATCGTCACCGGAACTCCGGCCAGCGTATCCGCCCCGCGGACAATCAGCTTGCCGTTTTCTTCCGTGATCTTCGAAACGCGGCCCCGGTAGTACTTCGCTCCATCCTTCTCTATGGCGCGGCGAACGAACTCGTCGTAGTTCTTGCCGCCCGAGCGGATGTCCATGTAGAAAACGCTAGCCTCGCCGTGGTGCACCTTATGCTTGTAAAGCATGGTGTGCTTGGCGGTGTACATGCAGCAGATCTTGGAGCAGTAGTTCAGACCCTTCGCGTTGTCGCGTGAGCCCACGCAGGCGATGAAAACCACTTTCTCGGGGGTCTTGCCATCGGAGGGGCGCTTGATTTCTCCGTTGGTGGGGCCGGAGGCTGAAACGATCCGCTCAAACTGGAGCGAATCGATCACGTCCTTGTACTTCCCGTAGCCGTACTCGCCGTAACCGGTGATCTTCTCCGACTCCTGCTTCTTGCCGATGCTGTAGAGCTTGTAGCCGGTAGCAACGACGATGGCGCCCACCTTCTCTTTGACGAGTTGGTCTTCGTCCTTGAAGTTGATCGCCCCGGGCGCGCACTTCTTCTCGCACAGGCCGCAGCCGTTGCGGATGATCTTGGCGCACTGGGTTTTGTCGATGACGGGCCGCGCGGGCACGGCCTGCGGGAACGGCATGTAGATCGCCGGCCGCATGCCCATGCCGTAATCGAACTCGCTGAGGTTCTTCTTCAGGGGGCAGACTTTCGAGCACTCGCCGCATCCGGTGCACTTATCGATATCGACGTAGCGCGCCTTCTTGCGGACGGTGACTTCGAAATTGCCGATGAAGCCTTCGACGCTTTCCACCTCGGAATAGGTGTAGAGTTTGATGCGCGGGTGCTGGCCGGCTTCCACCATGCGAGGGGTGAGAATGCACTGCGAACAATCGAGCGTGGGGAACGTCTCGGACAACCCTGCCATCTTGCCGCCGATAGAAGGCTCGCGTTCCACAAGCACCACTTCGTAACCGGCCTCGGCCACATCTAGAGCTGCCTGAATGCCGGCCACTCCGCCGCCGATCACCATCGCGCGCCGGGTTACCGGCACCTTGATCGGGTTCAGCGCGTGGTCGTACCCGACCTTGGCCACCGCCAGCCGGATGATGTCCGAAGCCTTCCTGGTGGCTTCTTCCTTGTCGGCGTGGACCCAACTGCAATGTTCCCGGATGTTCGCCATTTCCAGGCGATACGGGTTCAATCCGGCCGCTGCCGCCGCGCGCCGGAAGGTCTTCATGTGCATGTGCGGCGAACACGAAGCCACCACCACGCCGTCCAGCTTTTCAGAGGCGATCTTCTCGCGGATCATCGCCTGGCCGGGGTCGGCGCACATGTACTTGTAGTTCATGGCGCAGCGAACGCCGGGGATCTCGGCGACGGATTCCACAACCTTAGCTATGTCGACGGTGCGGGCAATGTTCTCACCGCACCAGCAAACGAACACTCCGATTCGAGACATGCCTTATGCCCCCTTGCCCGGCTGCGCCACCACGAAGTGGCGGTCCGTACCCAGCTCGCTCGCGCTCAGTCCCAATGCCATTCCCACCAGGTCGGTCAGATAGTAGACCGGCAGGTTGTAGGTAACCCCGTAACGGGCCTGGATATCGGCCTGCTTCATATCGAGGTTCACGTGGCACATGGGGCACGCCGTCACCAGGCAATTGGCGCCATGGGCGGCCGCGTTGGCCAGAATCTTGTTCGAGAGCTCCAGCACCGTCTCCGGGCTGGCCATGGTCATCCCCGCGCCGCAGCATTCGGTTTTGTAGTTCCACGCGACGGCCTTGGCCCCCAGCGCGTTCACCACCTTTTCCATCGACTCCGGCTGTTCGGCGTCGTCGAAATCGGTCACCGATGGAGGACGCACCAGCAGGCAGCCGTAGTAGCACGCCGGCTTCAGGTCCTTCAGCGGGTTCTTCACCGCCGCGCCGAGTTCCTTGAGGCCAATGCGCTCGAAAACCTGGATAATGTTGAGCACTTTCGGCCCGCCATCCATTTCGGTTTCGATGATGCGGGCGATTTCAGCCTTAAGCCCCGCATCCTTGCCCATTTCGTGCTGCGCGCGGAGCAACTGCATGGAGCACATCGGGCAGGGGGCCACCATCTCCGCATGGCCCTGCTTTTGTGCCACCGCCAGATTGCGGGCGGGCAACGCCACGGCGAGCTTGTGGTTGAGCGAGTGGGCGGCGGTCGCGCCGCAGCAAATCCAATCGTCCACTTCCGCCAGCCCGACGCCCAAGGTCTTCATGCAGGCCCTGATCGACTGTTCGTAATCGTTGGAAGAGCCGTGAAGGGCGCATCCAGGGTAGTAGCCGAAGTTCATTGAGCGCCTCCCATGGACCGTTCGAATATCCGCCCCACCACGGCGCGGTCGCGCGCCTTTTCGCCGAACAGGTGGAACTTGCGGCGTTTCTGCAACTCAGGGGCAAGCCCGGCATCGCGGAACAGGAAGGTCAGGCTGCGGCTGCCGAAGAAGACCTGGGCCTTGAACTGCGCGATCAACTCCACCTCGTTGAGGCGGCCGTTCCGCCGCACATTATCGAGGAACGCTCGCTGGAATACGACCACGGCCTGCTGTTCCGGCGAGGCGTAGCCCTTTTCAAACGACGTTTGGCGAAGTTCGTCCATCACGCCGGCGCAGTCTACGGACTTGGGGCAGCGCGTCGAACAGGTCTGGCAGGATACGCATTGCCAGATGGAGCGCGCCTTTAGAGCGGTTTCCGATTCCCCAAGCTGGAGCAACCGGATGATTTTGGTTGGCGGCGTATCCATGTGCGCGGCCACGGGACAACCGGCGGTGCATTTTCCGCACTGGTAACAGTCCGAAATCTTGACTGTTACGCCGGGAACCGTATGAGAAGATGAGGGTTCCATTTCGGATATTTGAGTCCTAATCTCTGATAGATCATACTAGCATCCAGCTTGCCGCCCGTCAAAAAGTTGTTTATAGGCCCGATAGAAAAGATTGAGTTTCCACCGCCCCGTGCGAGGCATTACCATATCTGTTGGAGGCTGGATGACCCCGCAGGAATTATTAGAGTACGCCAAAACTAACGGTGCGCAGCAGGTGGACTTGAGGTTTACCGATATCCCGAGTCTGCAGCACCATATTTCCTACCCGATCAGCGAGCTGTCGGTCGACAGCTTCGAGGAAGGGTTTGGGATGGACGGATCGAGCATCCGCGGTTGGGCGGCGATCCATGAGAGCGACATGCTCCTGATCCCCGATCCGAACACTGCGTTCATGGATCCTTTCACCGAGATCCCCACCCTGGTGATGTACGGTGACGTGAAGGACCCGATCACCAAACAGCGGTATGAGCGCGACCCCCGCTGGATCGCCCAGAAGGCCGAACTCTACCTGAACAATAGCGGCGTGGCCGATACGGCGTACTTCGGAGCGGAAGCCGAATTCTTCATCTTCGATAACATCAGTTTCGACCAGAACCAGCACTCCGGCTTCTACTTCATCGACGCCGAAGAGGGACGCTGGAACTCCAGCCGCCGGGAGAACAACCTCGGCTACCGCCCGCGCTATAAAGAAGGATACTTCCCGGTACCTCCCACGGATCACTACCAGGACCTGCGCGGCGAGATGGTCCAGACCATGCAGAAGTGCGGTCTGCACATCGAATGCCACCACCACGAAGTGGCTACCGGCGGGCAGTGCGAGATCGATCAGCGGTTCGACAAGCTGGTGAAGTCGGCCGACAACATGATGTTGTTTAAGTATGTTGTCCGCAATGTGGCCAACCAGTACGGCAAGACCGTCACGTTCATGCCCAAGCCGCTGTTCCAGGATAACGGCAGCGGTATGCACTGCCACCAGAGCCTCTGGAAGGGCGGCAAGCCGCTCTTTGCCGGCGATTCCTATGCCGGTATGAGCCAGATGGCGCTGTGGTACATCGGCGGACTCCTGAAGCACGCGCGTTCTCTTTCGGCCATCATCGCCCCCACCACCAACAGCTACAAGCGGCTGGTGCCGGGCTACGAAGCCCCGGTTAACCTGGCTTATTCGCGCCGGAACCGTTCGGCTGCGTGCCGCATCCCGATGTACTCGGCCAACCCCAAGGCCAAGCGCGTTGAGTTCCGTCCCCCAGACCCCTCGGCCAACCCGTACCTGGCGTTCGCGGCCATGCTGATGGCGGGCCTCGACGGCGTGTTGAACAAGATCAACCCCGGCGAACCCCTGGACAAGGACATCTACGATCTGTCTCCGGAAGAAATGAAGAGCGTGCCGTCGATGCCGGGCTCGCTCGAAGAAGCGCTGAGCTGCCTCGAAGACGACCACGCCTTCCTGCTGCGCGGCGACGTTTTCACGGAAGAACTGATCGAAACCTTCATCGACTACAAGCGCAAGAACGAAGCGGATGCCATGCGCCTTCGCCCGCATCCGTACGAGTTCGCGCTGTATTACGACATCTAAGAAGTATGTGATTTTGGGGCAGGCCCTCCGGCTTGCCCCTTTGTACCAGCATTAGGGGAATCCGGCCCTGTAAAGGCAAACGCTCAGTTGCCCTTACAGGGTCTTTTTTTGTTGCGGCACACGCCGCTGGCGATCTCCGGTGGAACTCCTGGCGAAGCGCAAGCCCTTTCAGCGCCGCGACCAACCGGGAGCGGTAGCGTAAGGCTGCGTCTAGACCAAAGTCCGGGTTTTGAACACAGGCCCCACCTCATCTGGGGATGACTACCCCCACCCTCGGATGGTTCGCGCACCGCTCCCTAGCCGGTCGCGACGCGCAGCGGTTTGGGCGGATATTCGCGCCTTAGAGCACGTCTTCCGACCAGTTCTCCAGAACGTGCTTCAGCTTGGTCAGGAACTGGTCGGCCAGCGCGCCGTCGATCAGGCGGTGGTCGAAGGTCAGCGAGAGATGGCAGATCGAGCGAATGGCGATCGCGTCGTTTATAACCACGGGCGTCTTGTCCACCGTGCCGACGCCCAGTATGGCCACCTGCGGTTGGTTGATCACCGGCGTCCCCACCATGCTGCCGAAGCTGCCGAAGTTGGTGATGGAGAAGGTTCCGCCCGCCACATCTTCCGGCCGCAACTGGCGGGAACGGGCGCGCGAGGCCAGGTCCACGATGGAACGCTGCAAGCCGAGCACGTTCTTCTCGTCGGCGTTGCGGATTACGGGAACGATCAGCCCGTTTTCTAGCGCCACCGCGATGCCGATATTGATCTCGTTATGGAAGACGATGTTGTTGCCGTCAATCGAGGCGTTCACGATGGGGAAATCGCGCAGGGCCACCACCGCCGCGCGGGCGATGAACGGCAAATAGGTTAGCGAGAATCCGTATTGCGCCTGGAAGTCGGCCTTCTTGCGCTCGCGCAACTTGGCGACTTTCGTCATATCCACGCGGTGAATGGTGGTGACGTGGGCCGAGGTGCGTTTCGAAAGAACCATGTGCTCGGCGATCTTCATCCGCATGGCGCTCATCGGCTCAATGCGCGTGCGCGGCGCGCCTCCAGCCGCTGGCGCGGCAGCGGCGATAGCCGGAGCGGCGGGAGCCAGCGGCGCCGGGGCTGCGGGCTTCGGCGGAGCAGCGGCGGCCACGGCTGGAGCAGCGGAACGCTGCGCCAGATGCGATTCCACATCCTGCTTCGTGATGCGTCCACCCGCTCCGGTCCCCTTCACGCGGTTCAAGTCGATGTTGTTTTCACGCGCCATCCGGCGCACCAGCGGCGAAAGCGGGCCGGAGGGTTCCGACGCCGCTTGCTGCGCCGGCTCTTCGAGCGGGTCGGCCACGGGCTCTTCCACGGGCTGGGGAGCCGGAGCGGCCTGCGCGGGTTCCTGCTTGGGCGCTGCCTGCGTTGCGGCCGGGGCCGACGCGGCGCCCGCGCCATCGTCAATCCGCGCCACCGCGACGTTGATGCTTACCGTTGCGCCTTCCTGCACCAGCACTTCGGAGAGCGTGCCGGCCGCCGGCGAGGGGATCTCGGTATCCACCTTATCGGTGGAAATCTCGAACAGGGGCTCATCGCGCTCCACGCGGTCACCGGGCTTCTTGAGCCACTTGGTGAGCGTCCCCTCCACAATGCTTTCGCCCATCTGGGGCATCGTAACGTCGATCATTTCAAGCTCTCTCTTTCCGCGGCTGCGAGCATCGGCGCGTCGTACAGCATTTCGCAATCGAATACGCGGCCGAAGCAGGCGGCTACAGTGGCCGCCACTTCAGGTAAGCCGGCGCGCACGCCGAGCGCTGCCATCGAAGTCACCGGCTTAGTGAGTCCGCAAGGGACGATGTATTGAAAATAGCTCAAATCGGTGTTCACGTTCAGGGCGAAGCCGTGCGAGGTCACCCAGCGGCTGAGGTGCACGCCAATCGCGGCAATCTTCCGCTCGCCCACCCAGACCCCGGTGAGCTTGGGGATGCGACCCGCGGAGATGCCGAATTCCGCTAGCGCGTCGATAATCGCCTGCTCGACGCCGCGCACGTACGCGCCCACGTCGCGCTTCCACTCTCGCAGGTCGAAGATCGGATAGCCCACGAGCTGGCCGGGGCCGTGGTACGTGACGTCGCCGCCGCGGTCTATCGGGTAAAACGAAATGCCCGCCCGCGCCATCACATCTTCGCCGGCCAGCACGTTTTCCGCACGGCCGTTCCTGCCCATGGTGATCACGTGCGGGTGTTCGAGCAGCAGCAACTGATCGGGAATAAGGCCCTCTTTGCGCGCACCAGTCAGCTCTTTCTGCATTTCGAGCGCGCGGCCGTAATCGATGAGCCCGAGTTCGCGAACCTGGCACTTACGCATTGATGGAGAGGCCGTAGACGGCATTGAACGCTTCTCCGACGGCTTCGTAGAGCGTGGGGTGCGCGTGGATGGTCTGCATCATCACTTCCACCGTGGCTTCGGCTTCCATGGCCGCCACGGCTTCGCCGATGAGTTCGTAGGCCTCTGGGCCGATGATGTGAACGCCCAAAATTTCGCCGTACTTCTCGTCCGACACCACCTTGATGAAGCCTTCGTGATGGCCCAGGATGGTGGCGCGGCTGTCGCCCGCGAACGGGAACCGCCCCACGCGGACGCTATGCCCCGCCGCGCGCGCCTGCGCCTCCGTCATGCCTACGCTGCCGATGCCCGGCTCAGTATACGTGCAGCCCGGAATGCGGTTCCTGTTGATGGGCACGGCGGATTTGCCTGCGATGTGCGCCACGGCGATCATGCCTTCGCGAGTGGCGACGTGCGCCAGTTGCGGCGTGCCCGCCACAATATCGCCGATGGCATAGACGCCCGGTTCGGCGGTTTGCTGGTTCGCGTCCACCACGACGAAGCCGCGGTCGAGCGCCACGCGCGTATTTTCGAGGCCGACCTTTTCCGTGTTCGGCTTCCGGCCCACGGCGATCAGCAACTTTTCTACTTCGAGCTGCTCCTGCTTCCCTTCCCTGCTGGTAAGCGTGAGGCGCACGCCGTTTTCGGTCTTCTGTATGTTTTCCGCGCGCGCGCCGGTTTCCACGCGGATCTTCTGCTTCTTGAAGTTCCGCTCCAGTTCCTTCGAAACGTCCTCGTCTTCCACAGGAACGACGCGCGGCAGCATTTCGATCACGGTCACTTCGGAACCGAAACGCTTGAACATGGAGGCAAACTCCACGCCCACGGCCCCAGCGCCGATGATCGCCAGGCTCTTGGGGATGGCCGTGAGCTCCAGGATTTCCCTATTAGTGAGGATGCAATTCGGGTCGGGCTCCAGGCCGGGGAGCATGCGCGCCTCTGAACCCGTTGCCAGAATGATGTTCTTGGCTTCAAGAATCTGCGCGCCGGAATCGGACTGAACCTCCACCTTGCCGCCGCCCTTGAGCGTGGCGTAGCCTGAAATGCGCTCCACTTTGGCTCGCTTTAGCAGCATCTCCACGCCTTTGGAATGTTTGGCGACGATGCCGTCCTTATGGCTCTTGGCCTTGGGATAATCCAACCGGGGGTTTTCGCAATAGAGCCCCTGATCTTCCGAATGGAGGAACCGTTGCCAGACTTCAGCGGTCTGGAGCAGCGCCTTGGTGGGGATGCAGCCCACCAGAAGGCACGTTCCGCCCAGGCGGGGTTGTTTCTCAACCAGCGCGGTCTTTAAGCCGTACTGGCCGGCGCGAATAGCTGCGGAGTAGCCGCCGGGGCCGCTCCCGATCACAATTAGGTCGTAGGGCACTTTTTTCATTCTACCTGTGACACCGGCTCGCAGGCCGGTGCGTCTACCGCAGAAGGGTATGAAACGCCTGCTTCTTTTTCTGATGCTCGCCGCGGCGTGCGGACTCGCACAACCAAAGTCGCGCCCGGTTGCGACGCGGCCCCCGGCCTCACCGCAAAGGATCGCGGCCGCGCCGGCCGATCATTGGCCTATCCAAAGCCTCACGGTGGAAGGATCGCGCCATTTCACCCAACAGGAACTGCTGGCGGTGGCGGGCTTGAAGATCGGGCAAATCGCCGGGAAGGACGAGTTTGAAGCCGCCCGCGAACGCCTGCTCGCAACCGCCGCATTCGAAACCGTGGGTTACCGTTTCGAGCCGGCGCCCGATGGCAAGGGCTACGCCGCTTCGTTTCAGGTGACCGAGGTGGAAATTCTACCGGTCCGGTTCGACGAGCTCGGCGTGCCGGACGCGGCCCTCGAAGCGGCGCTGCGCGCGCGCGATCCCCTGTTCTCGATGAAGGGCCTGCCCGCCTCGCAGCCCGTGATCGCCAGGCACGTTCAGTGGATTCAGGAGTACTTGACCGCTCAAGGGAGCCAGGTGAAGGTGTCCGGCGGCGTCGCGCCGTGGCCCGAGGCGATGACCGTCGTGTTTCGGCCGGATGGCGCCCTGCCGGCGGTGGTTGAGGTCACCTTCGAAGGCAACCAGGCCCTGTCCGAAGACGATCTTCGCAAGGCCATTGCGGGCGCGGCCGTCGGCCTGGCTTACACGGAACCGCGCTTCCGCGATGTGCTGAACAATTCGGTAGTTCCCGCCTACGAGGCGCACGGGTTTATCACGGTCGCCTTCCCGAAGATACGTACCGAGCCGGTGGAGAGCCCGCGCGGCATTAAGGTCTTCGTAAGCGTAATCGAAGGGCCGACTTTCAAACTGGGCAAAGTGTCGATACCGAACCCGGCGCCGGTAAAATCCGAAGATCTGCTCAAAGCCGGGCGCTTTGAAACCGGGGAGACCGCCAATTTCGATCATGTGAATACCAGCCTCTCGGAGATTCGCCAGTTGCTCAACCGTGTGGGCTACCTCGATGCGCAGGTGGCCGCGGGGCGCGAGATCCACGATGACGAAAAGACTGTAGATCTGGCGCTGCGCGTGGACGCCGGGCCGCAATATACGATGGGCTCCCTGAACGTGACCGGGCTCGATCTATCGGCGGAAGCGGAGATCCGGCGCATCTGGACCATCAAGCCGGGCAAGCCGTTCAATCCGGAGTACCCGGACCTGTTCCTCGCCACCATCCGCGACCAGGGCATGTTCGACAATCTGGGAGAGACGAAAGCCGACGTCCGCAAAGATGGGACCAGGCACACAGCCGACATCACGCTGACCTTCGGCGCGGCGAAGAAACCTG
The DNA here is from genome assembly GCA_903925975.1 of uncultured Acidobacteriia bacterium. Taxonomy (GTDB): domain Bacteria; phylum Acidobacteriota; class Terriglobia; order Bryobacterales; family Bryobacteraceae; genus BOG-224. The sequence goes on from CAIYHG010000144.1 coordinate 22,560, forward strand.
TCGAGGACAAGCCCAAGGGTCCAGGCGGACCTTTTGGGGTGCTCTAGAACAAGCCGATAGGAGTGTCCGAGACGACGGCCCGGGAGTGGGCAATCCGTTGTGGTACAGGCCCCCCGGCCTGCGCTGCCTCTGGCGCCTGCATCCTTTTCGAGCTTGGCCGGACCGGGGGCTCCGGCGCGGACGAGGGCGTCCGCCCCACTCTTCCCGACGCATGCGCCGCTATTACCCAGATTCATCATCGAACTGGAGACCAGAATCTACGGCTCTTTGGGCCTATTGCCCGATCTTCCAGAGAATCTGGCGCAGCATGCCCAACAGGACGGGCGCGTCATGCGCCGTGAGCTTCATCCGGCGAACCAGCCGGCGCGTTTTCTCTTCGGTGGACGCCGCCGTCCGGGGATTCACGTAGCCGCTGCGCCGCAGTGCGTCCATGAGCAGGAGCGTGACCTGCTCCGTCTCGGCCGCGGAGGCCACTGTTAGCGGTTCCGGCTTGGCCTGAACGGCCCTGGGGTCGCGCGCCAGCTCATACAGGCACAGCGCCACCGCTTGGCCCAGGTTCATCGACAACTCCGGGTCAACGGTGGGGACGCGCATCAGCCAGTGGCAGTGGCTTAAGTCGTCGTTAGAAAGGCCGAATTTCTCGGAGCCGAACAGCAGCGAGACAGGCCCCTGGGCCAGGGCGCGGCGAATCAGCCGGCTGCCGTATTCCAGGCGGCGAATCGGATGCTGCAGTTCCCTGTGTCCGATGGAGGTAGTGCCGACAACCAGAAGCGAATCGGCGACGGCATCGGCGACGCTCTCGCACAGTTCGGCGGTTTGGAGCAGCGGCGCGGCGCCCACCGCCGAACGCGCTTCCCGAAAGGCGACGTCATAGGGCTGCACCACCCTCAGGCGCGCAAACCCGAAGTTCGCCATCGCGCGCGCGGACGCGCCGATGTTCAGAGGATTCCGCGTGGACACCATCACCACGCGCAGGTTTTGTTTCCAGTCAGTTGCGATGCTTCGATGGTAGCGTACACGGACGCTGGGCCAAAATCCCGGCGGTATGGGCCTCAATCCACCAGTTTGCCCAATATCGCTTTCACGTAATCCTGCGTTTCGGGAATATCGGGGATGCCGCCGGCTTCATCGGCCGCCGCCGGCCCGGCATTGTAGGCGCCCAGAGCCTTCGAAACATCGCCGGCATACCGATCGAGCAATTGCTTGAGAAATTTCGCGCCGGCATCGATGCTCTCCTTGGGGTCGAACGGGTCTTCCACTCCCAGTTCATCCGCGGTTCCGGGCATCAACTGCATCAGTCCTTGCGCGCCCTTGGGCGATTCCGCGCACGGCAGCAATCCGGATTCCTGCTCCGCCACGGCGCGCAACAGCTTGGGCTGAATTTCCTGCGTCTTGGCGGCGCTCTCAATTAGCGGCGTCAAATCCGCATCCGCAATGGGTTCGCACGGGGGAATCGGGTCCGCCAGATCCAAGGGCGGCGCGCCGGGAAGCAGCCATACGCCCAACGTCTTGGCCTGAACGCGAATTGCTTCGCGTTGCCGCGCGACCGAGACCCGCTGTTTATCGGCCGCATCCTGCATCTGCCGCTTCACATCGGGAACCGGCGGAGCCGTTTCCGCCGCAACCGCGACGGCGGCAAAGAACACGGCCGCAAAGAGAGCGGCGAGCCAGCGCATATCCCCCCTATCGGCGTCTTTCGCCCGAAGGTTTAGGAAGTTGTGGGCGTACGAGGATAATATCGAGCCGCCGATAAACGCCGGTCCACGCCGATAGGGATCTTGTTTTCAGCCTTTGTCTTCAATCAGCGTTGATCGGCGTGAATCGGCGGCCAATTGGGTCTTGTGCTTCTTCTAACGGGCGCCTAGCGGCGCACAATGCGTTCGGCCTTGGCGGGGACGGTTAGCAGAGTGGCGCACAGCAGCACCAGTGAAATCCATAACGCATCGCCTACCAGCAAATGCACCATCTGCGTCCACAGCGGGGCCAGCAGAAACAGGTTGGTCATTCCCACCATCAACTCGGCGCCGACAAGCGACATGACCAGACCCGCCGCCAGCCGGGCATCCGGACGCCGCGTGACCGCCCTCAAGGCGTAGAACGCAATCCACAGTCCCACCAGCGCAGCCAGCACTGGATGCCAGAGCCTCAGCCGCAAGAATATGTTGGCAGTGGGGCTAAAGTCCTGCGCGAATCCCTGCGATAGGGATTGTACAGGGAACAAGGTGTCCCCCAAGGCGGCGATGGCCCCGCTGACGCCCAGCAGCATGAAAGCAGCCAAAGTCAGCGTCGCCATAGTGGTCCCGCGAATGCCCAGGCGGATGCGGGGCCGCCCGGAAGCCCACCACGCCGTGAGCGCCAGGCACGCAATCAGGGTGAGGGTGTTCAACAGGTGCGCGGAAAGCGACCAGGCGCGGCTGGCGGATTCATTGCGGGCCACGTGCTGCAGCAGCACCAGAGCCGCTCCGAGCAGCGCCTCGCTCACCAAAAAGATGCCCGAAAGAGCCGCCCCCGGGCGCACCGGGTGGCCCTTGGGAAATGCGCGAAACGCCCATATGACTAAGACCGCTACCAGCGCCAGGTCGAAGCCGCTCATCACGCGGTGCGTATACTCGATCAGCGTGGCCGCGCTAGGGGATAGCGGCGTGATTTCCCCGTTGCACAGCGGCCAGTGGTTGCCGCAGCCCGCACCCGATCCGGTGGCGCGCACGTACGCGCCCCAGAGCACAACCGCCAGGTTATACGCCAAAACGCCCCATGCGAAATTAGCGAAACGGCGTGCCCCGCCATCCGTCCCTGTAGGCATCCCTGAGCGGGAGCCCGTCTGATGAATTCCGGCGCTCGACATTCGTATCTTATTGTAGTGCGCCCGCCCGCTTCCGGCCGGCAAGGCAATTCAGTCCCTTCGTGGCGCAGCGCCCACACGGAACGGCGGAAGGGCGATCCAGCAGCCGCCAGAAAGGCCGCTGAATCGATATACTAGGTTTGGGTAGAGACGTTTAGAAGGGGAATCCCGATTCACTCCGCTGCGGTAGGAATCGACATGCCTCCCACGTCCGTCCAGATGCGGTATTTCAGTTCCTGTTGAGCGGTAGGCCGCACCCGTTCGGCGTCACGAAGGCCAGAGGATTGAGTTGCCCGCCGAACGACCGCATGACCCCGACACTTGTTCCGACTGAGGCAGATAGATGAAGATCACGTGGACTAAGACCGATGAAGCTCCCGCACTCGCAACGTACGCGCTTCTGCCGGTCATTCGAGCGTATTTCAAGGGCACTGGGGTGGAGGTGGAAACAGCCGACATCTCGCTCGCCGGACGCATCCTCGCCAATTTTCCCGAACGTCTCCGCGACGACCAGAAAATTCCCGACGAGCTGACCCGCCTCGGCAAGCTTGCCCAGACGCCGGACGCCAACATCATCAAACTCCCCAACGTCAGCGCCTCGGTTCCGCAGCTTCGGGCGGCGATCGCGGAACTCCGTGGGAAGGGCTACGACATACCCGACTATCCCGAGGATCCGTCTACCGAAGAGGCCCGCGCGCTGCAAGCCCGGTTCGCCACGGTGCTCGGCTCGGCGGTGAACCCCGTATTGCGTGAGGGCAACTCGGATCGCCGCGCGGCCGAGCCGGTGAAAGCGTTCGCCCAGAAGCATCCGCACAAGATGATGAGGGACTGGCCGAAGTCCGGTTCGGTGACGCGCGTGGCTCACATGAATGGCAAGGATTTCTTCGGCAGCGAAAAGTCCACGACCCTCGGCGCCGCAACTGACGCGCGCATCGAATTCGTGGACGATGCCGGCGCAGTGACGGTATTGAAGGCGAAACTCGCGCTGCTCGAGGGCGAAGTCATCGACTCCGCGGTGATGAGCGTGCCCGCGCTACGGGAATTCTATGCGGAGCAAATAGCTGCCGCCAAAGCCGACAGCGCGCTTTTGTCGCTGCACCTGAAGTGCACGATGATGAAAGTCTCCGACCCGATCATGTTCGGACACTGCGTGTCGGTTTACTTCGCCGATGCTCTGCGGAAGCACGCCGGAGCGCTGGCGGAAATCGGCGCCAACGTCAACAATGGACTCGCCGATGTTCTGGCGAAACTCGAGCGCCTGCCGGCCGCGAAGAAGGCCGAGATCGAGGCCGACATCGCCGCATGTTACGCCAAGGGCCCCGAGCTGGCGATGGTGGATTCGCGCAAGGGCAAGACCAACCTTCACGTCCCCAACGATGTGATCGTGGATGCGTCCATGCCGGTCGTGATCCGCGACGGCGGCAAGATGTGGAACAAGGGCGACGCGCTGCAAGACACCGTCGCCATGATCCCCGACCGCTGCTATGCCACGATCTATCAGGTAGTGGTGGAGGACTGCAAGAAGCACGGGCAGTTCGACCCCGCAACCATGGGCAGCGTGTCCAACGTCGGGCTGATGGCCAAGAAAGCCGAAGAGTACGGGTCCCATGACAAGACGTTTGTTGCGCCCGGCAATGGCAGCATTCGGATCATCGACGCCGGCGGAAATGTCATGCTCGAACAAAGCGTCGAAAAAGGCGATATCTTCCGCGCCTGCCAGACCAAGGACGAAGCTATACGCGATTGGGTGAAGCTGGCCGTAACGCGCGCGCGCGCTTCCGGGGCGCCGGCGATTTTCTGGCTCGACCCGAATCGCGGGCACGATGCCCAGATTATCCAAAAGGTGAAGGCCTACCTGGCCGGCCACGATACGGCGGGCCTCGAAATCGGCATCATGAAGCCGGATGACGCGATGCAGTTCTCGCTCGATCGGGTTCGCCGCGGCGCGGACGCCATTGCCGTCACCGGCAACGTGCTTCGCGACTATCTCACCGATCTTTTTCCGATCCTCGAGTTGGGCACTAGCGCCCGCATGCTCTCGATCGTGCCGCTGCTCAGAGGCGGCGGATTGTTCGAAACCGGCGCGGGTGGCTCGGCCCCCAAGCACGTGGAGCAGTTCCTGAAAGAAGGGCATCTGCGGTGGGACTCGCTCGGTGAGTACTGCGCGCTGATTCCCTCGCTCGAACTCGCCGCGACGAACACCGGAAACGCGCGTGCGACGCTGCTCGCCAAGACGCTGGTTGAGGCCATCGGCCGATACCTCGAAGACGCCCGCTACCCCTCACGCAAAGTGAATGAGATCGACAACCGCGGAGCCACGTTCTATCTGGCGCTCGCGTGGGCGCAGGCGCTCGCCACCCAGGATGAGGACGCGGAGTTGAAGCAGCGCTTCGCGCCGGTAGCCGCCGCGCTGGCGGAGAACCAGGATAAGATCGGTGGAGAGCTGATGGCGGCGCAGGGCAAGCCGGTGGACGTGGGCGGCTACTACTGGCCGGACGACTCGCTGTGCGAAGCCGCGATGCAGCCCAGCCCGACGCTGAACGCAATCATCGGCGGAATATGACCGGGGACATGCCGCAGCGGGTGATTCGCTGCGGCAAACGAACAACTTGCGCTAGTTTCTTGGTTTCGGTATGACGAAGACACCCATCACTATTGCTCGTGGCGACGGCATCGGCCCCGAAATCATGAATGCCACCCTCCACATTCTGGAGGCGGCCGGGGCTGCTCTCGAAATCGAGACCATCGAGATCGGCGAGAAGGTCTATCTGCGCGGCAATACGGCCGGCATAGAGCCTGGCTCGTGGGAGTCCTTGCTACGGACGAAGGTCTTCCTCAAGGCCCCCATCACAACCCCTCAGGGCGGCGGATTCAAGAGCCTGAACGTGACCACGCGCAAGACGCTGGGCCAGTACGCCAATGTGCGCCCGTGCGTCTCCTACCACCCCTTCATCGACACCAAGCATCCCAACATGGATCTGGTGATCGTGAGGGAAAACGAAGAAGATCTCTACGCGGGCATCGAATACCAGTTGAGCCCGGAAGTCACTTCGTGCATCAAGCTCATTTCCCGGCCCGGCAGCGAGAAGATTGTCCGCTACGCCTTCGAATACGCCCGCCGGCACAACCGGAAGAAGGTCACCTGCTTCATGAAAGACAACATCATGAAGATGACCGACGGCCTGTTCCACAAGGTGTTCGACGAGATCGCCGCGGAATACCCCGACATTCGGAAAGAAGCCTGGATCGTGGACATCGGCGCCGCCAAGATGGCCGATACTCCGGAAGCGTTCGACGTGATCGTGATGCCGAATCTTTACGGCGACATCCTTTCGGACGTGGCCGCGCAGATCGCCGGTTCCGTGGGTCTGGCGGGAGCGGCCAACATCGGCGACCAGTGCGCGATGTTCGAGGCCATCCACGGCTCCGCGCCCCGCCGCGCGGGTCAAAATCTGGCTAACCCCTCCGGCCTGCTGCTGGGCGCCGTGCTCATGCTGGTACACATCAATCAGCCGGAAGTGGCGGAACTCGTTCACAACGCCTGGCTGCGCACCATCGAAGACGGAATCCATACCTACGACATCTTCACCGACGGAGTGAGCACGGAGAAGGTGGGGACGAAGGAGTTCGCCGCCGCCGTGGTGGCGCGGCTGGGGCAACATCCGAACCAGCTCAAAGCGGTGGCGTACTCGCGGAATCCCGTTCCGCCGTCAGCGCCAGCGCGCTTCACGTCGAGCGCCGAAACACAGATGGAAATTCGCGGCGTGGACCTGCACGTCTACTGGCCGTCGCGCAACGCCAACGATCTGGCCGCGGCCATCGGCAAGCACGCCGGCGACGGGCTCAGCCTGCAAATGATTGACAATCGCGGCGTGAAGGTTTGGCCCGCAGGCCGTGCCGAGACCTTCTGCACCGATAGTTTCCGCTGCCGCTTCATGTCGGAAACAACCGCCAGCGCGGCATCGCTCATCGATCTGATGAAGCGGGTTTCCGATGCCGGAATCGACATCGTGCAGACCGAAAGCCTCCGCCTGTTCAACGGCCAGCCCGGCTATACCCTGGCGCAGGGTCAATAGTACACTGACCGCGGGAGGGGTGGCCTCCCTCTGGGCCTTACGGGGGTATAGACTGTAATCGTGGACAGTGAGTTGAAGCAGTACCTGATGGAGATGGAGCAGCGCATCGTATCGGCGCTCAAGGGATACGTCAACGAGCGCTCCGAGCAGGTAGAAACACGCCTGCTCACGGAGTTCCACAAGTGGGCGTCGCCGCAGGAGGCGCGGCAGCGCACGCACTCCGCCGCGCTGCGCGCCATCGACGTGGAAATGGAATCGTTGGATGATCGGCTGAAACGGCTGGAGGGTAGTGCCCCTCAGTAGCTTGCGGCTCCGGTCAGACTTGACACCGGCGGCTCGCGTTAGATTCAACGGCCAGCCCGGCTATACCCTGGCGCAGGGCCAATAGTAGAAAATAAGGGGATGGACCTTCCTGCGCCGCTCGTAGCGGTGATGATGGGCAGCAAGTCGGATTGGGACGTCATGCGCCGCGCGGCACAGACGCTCGCCGATTTCGGCGTGCCCCATGAATGCCGGGTGCTCTCGGCGCACCGCACCCCGGTCGAGACCGCCGATTACGTGGCCGCGGCCGAATCGCGCGGAGTAGAAGTAATCATAGCGGCAGCTGGAGGGGCAGCGCACCTCGCAGGCGTCTGCGCCGCGCACACCGTGCTCCCCGTGCTGGGCGTCCCCATGGAGAGCGCCGCGCTCAAGGGCCTGGATTCCCTGCTCTCCACCGTGCAGATGCCCGCAGGCATCCCCGTAGGCACGCTGGCCATAGGCCCCGCCGGCGCCACCAACGCCGCCCTGCTAGCCATCGCCATCCTTGGAGTGAAGCGCCCCGAACTGCGCGAAAAGCTGCGGCAGTTCCGCGCGGAACAGCGCGAGAAGATATTGCGCGATAGCGTCCTGACGGTCTGAAAGCCGTCAGGCTGACTCGCGGAAGACAGAAGACAGTGCGAGAACCACAATGCCCCGGTTCCGCCCTTTACGGATCGATCCTAACGCAGTGGTTCATGCGCCCGTGAATTGGGGTAATTGGCTGCTGTCCCGGTATGCGGATGTCCCGGTATGCGGTATGCGGCCTGGGCTTGAAGACGCGGGAGTACTGAGTCGTGCGGGGTTCTAGCGGCCCTGTGCGTTCCCTCTGGTGATCTGAAACGGAAGGCCGGCGGCATCTTCGATCGGCCTTGCCGCCAGGAATCCGAGGAACAGCATTGCGGGCCACAACTGGAGAAGAAGGCGGCTCAGCGCGGTGGAAGTCTGCCAAACGATGTCGTAAGGCGATACGATACAGGCGACGCAATAGCCGGCTAGCGACAGGAAAACCGATCCCATCGCGGTATAAACTGCCACGCGATCCTTCTTCCAGTGAACGCCTACACAGATAAGATAGATCACGAGTACCGTAAAGGAGTTGACGAAGACGTTACTGAAGCTCCAACTCAACTTGAGTAATGCACTTCCCACAACGCGCCAGCGGTAGGGATCCGTAAGCAGAACCATGAGCGACCCAATACCGCGCCCGCCCAGGTTCGCGTTTTGGGTAGCCAACGTATACCGGAAAAGCAGAACAACCCCCAGGACGGGTCCGAGCCCCCCAGCGAACCAACGTACCTGCTGTAGCGCGGTGCGAAGCCCCCGGACGCGAACCGCAGCGAGCATCCAAACGGGGACCACTACCGCAACCAGCAAAAGACCTTCGTTCTTAGTCCACGCGCCCATCCCGGCGCACACTCCCGCCAGCAGAGTAACGCCGGCCGAATCCGGCCAGAGGCGGTCCTGAAGCGCCAGCAGGGCCAGCGTCGCTAGACAAAAGAACGAGAGCGGAACATCTGCGTACTGTGAGGCGCCGTGCTCGATGAAGAAAGGCGTGGCCGCCAGAACCGTGCCGGCCAGGAATCCCTGAGTGCGCCCCTTCAGCGCCGCAACAGCGCCCGCCAACACGCCGATGCTTCCAAACGTGAAGAAGAACGCCGTCGCGATGGGCACGCTCAATTCGCGGCCACCGGTGGAGCGCCACACGCGGGCTACAAAACCGGGTAGCAGTAATGGATAGTCGGGATGCGACCAAATGAGCGCGACCGAAAAGGCGTCACGCCAGTACGGAGTCGCCAGAAAACGCGCCCGCAGATTATGAATCGCCCAAGCGTCCCACTGCCCATGCGGGTATAGGCGCGTGACTGAGGCAAAGCCATACAAACTGTACAGCGCCACAATCGCAAAGACCGCGCCTGCCATCGCCTCGACAGCGGTCAGGGCAAATTCCGTGCGTCTCACGCCGCTTGGCGCGGCCTTTCTTCGGCATATCAGGAGAAACGTGGCGAGAAGCGTCAGTTCAAAAATGAGCGAAGGCAGGCCTGTGATCAGCGAAAGAAAGAAACAGCAGGAAACCAGACCGATCCCGGTTGCCGCGCCCAGGCAGGCCTGGAGGGCGACCCCCAGGTTCGGAGCGGACGCTCGCACGCAGAGCAGCCCGAGCGCCAGGGGCAGAGCGATACCGGTAATCGCCTGAATCATTGTTTCTTCCGCCGCAGCAACATCACGCCTTGGCCGAAATCCCTCACAATCTCAAGGCCGTGGTTTGCCGCCAAAGCCGTCCCTATGGAAGGATCGGAGAAATCGCCGACCACCATCTCACAATCCAAACCGGGGGCCAGTTGCACGGGGGCCAAACTGTACTGCGCCGCGTACCACCTGCCAACCCCTTCGTCTCCCGTAGGGCTGAGATTGCTGAGATACCCGAGCACTCCTCTAGAAGGCAAGATTCTCTTCAACTCGCCGAAACGGAGCTCATTGGGGGCCACCCAATCAGGCAGGCTGCTTACGGCAGCCCAAGGCGCAGGATGTGCGAGCTGCATCCAGCAAGCCCTTGCCCCCATTATCAGGAGCAGACCGATGCCGCCCCAGGCCATGTAATGCCTTAGCTTGGCAAGCACTAGCTGACACCCTCTGGAGACGAAGTTGAGAATTTGGCCGGCGCAAAGCGCTTCGGGATTTGGCCCTTCCAGCCTTCGACCCCAGGCTCAGTGCGAGTCAGGCCTGCCGCGCGGCTCCGTCCAGCCAAGTTATGCACGTGCACAGGCGCCTCGCGCCCACAGTGCACCGCCGAACTCGCCAAGCGAAAACAGAATCACGGTAGACAAAGCCCCTCGAAACCACGCGGCCATAGGGGAGTGGCCGCCATGCTCTCCCCCGCACCTGATATTTGAGCCTTCAGTATATAGTCGCTCTGTGGGCAGTTCAAGGCACCGTTCCGCGCCGATTCTCCACGTGCTACGGAGCGCCGTGCGGGTCAGTGAGTCGCCGAAAGTAGAAGTCACATCCAATTGTCCTGAAATCCCGATCGGTTTATGGAATTGTACGATTTGATGCTGAACCGAACTGATGCTATGATCTGTCTGCCGGTGATCCTTGAGCCCCCCGGCAGGCTGAAAAGTCGTTTCGAAGCAGTCGTTTTCAGCGCATCCGGCGACGAAGTGAGGCCTGATTACTTATGATGCCGACAGACGAAGATCCTGAGAATCGCGCCGGGAGCAGCGAACCGTCCGCATTGCCGGACGCTGCCCCGGAAGCGTCGCCTACGGAAGCTCCGAACTGGAAACTGAAACCGTCGTGGTGGTGGCTGCTGGCGCTGGTTCTCCTGGCGCCCCTCATATGGCGGGCCGCCAGGCCGAGCGAAGACGCCGGCCAAGCCGCTGCCACGCAACTGAGTCTGTCGCTGCAGTACGCCCAGGCAGAGAAGTTCCAGGAATGCGTCGATGCCGCACGGCAGGCGCTCAAACTGCAGCCCGACATGCCGGAGGCTTACAACAACTTAGGTTGGTGCACCGCACGGCTGGGCAACTTCGACGAGGCGATCCAGAATTTTCGCGAGGCGCTGAAGGTGAAAGCGGGCTTTGCATCTGCTATGGCAAATCTGAACTGGGCGCAGGGAGAAAAGGACAAATCGGCGAGGCCGGCCGGCGCTCCCGCGGCCCCCGTCGCGCCTGGGGCTGCTACCGCGAACTCGCTGATGGGCGTTTCCTTGCAGGAGGCGCAGGCGCGCCATTATCAGGAATGCATCGATGCCGCGCGGCAGGCGCTCAAACTGAAACCGGATATGCCAGAGGCGTACAACAACATCGGTTGGTGCGCCGAGAATATGGGGAACTGGGACGAGGCGCTCCGGAACGCGCAGGAGGCGGTGCGCCTGGCTCCCGATATGGCGTTGGCGAAGAACAACCTGGCGCGGATCATCCGGGAGCGCGCGAAAGCTGCGGGCGTGTCCGGCAACAAGAAGTAGCGGCGCCGCTCCACTCGGCCTCGACCCTCTCCGAACCCCGAAACGCGAAACGCCGTAGGGCGAGCGCTTGTCGCCGGGGCAAGACCGAAGAATCGGAGTAACCCGGAGACGAAACGTTCTCCGGGGACTGAACCGATGTACCGCCGATTTTCCCACGCGAGAAGATATTGCGGGACAGCCTCCTGACGGTCTGAAACCGTCAGCCTTGCCGGCGCATGGCAGTTTCAATGGCCCCGCAGGCAATGTCACTTAACGGCGTACCGGGAACAGCGGACAATGGCCGGGAAGGCCGCCGCATTCCCGTTGCGCCAGACGACGGAAGCTGCGGACGCTCCGGCTGCGACAGCGCGGAGCAGGCAGTCATCGCCTCAACTCGAAGCCTATAATTCCACGCGTGTTATTATGGACACGGTAGACTTTACTGGAGGACGAAAACACCGATGGGTTCCCTAGGCGTGCAGGAAATGATGGTGATTTTTATCCTGGCGCTGGTGCTCTTCGGTCCGAAGAAGCTGCCGGAAATCGGCCGTACCGTCGGAAAGGCGATTAATGAATTCCGGCGGGCTTCCTCCGATCTGAAAGAGACCTTCAACAGAGAAATGCAGACCCTGGAGCGGGATACAGTCCCGAAGCTCGAAGAGAAAGAACCGTACCAATATAACGCCGGCGATTACGACTATTCCTCCTATGGCCCCGTTTTACCGGGCAGCCCGATGGACGGGGGAAATGGTTGCGACGTCCCGTTTACCGCTCCCGAAAATATATCCTCCGAAAGCGCATCCGCAACTGAGGGCGCTGAATTACCGTCAGCCGCAGGGCCGGAAGGAACGGTAGCACAGGGCGAAGCGCCCTTAGCCGCCGCCGATGGCGAAGCGGAGGTCGCACAGGGCGAGAAGCCCAAGGCGCCCGCCGTTGAGCCAAGCCCAGCCTACGTACCCGTGAACTGGGACGACCCGAACGTCTGCTGACATCAAAACGTAACGAATGAATCTACCGGATGATCCGAAGGGGAGCGGAGCTTCCCAAACTGGAGTGGCGCACGCCGGCCAGCCCGGCTTACTGGCTAAGCTGAGGACGAAACTGGGCGGCACGGAACTGCCGCCGGGTCCGCCTCAGCCGCCAGACGGCGACGAAGATGGGGATGACGACGGCCTGGCGCGCATGTCGTTCTTCGACCATCTTCAGGAACTGCGCACCCGAATCATCAGGTCTGTTGCCGGGCTTGCGGTGGCCTTTGTGGTCGCCCTGTTTTTCTCCAATCAACTCTGGGGAATTATCTGCCAGCCCGCGGTGGATGCGTTGACCATACTGAAGGTCAACCCGCCGGACCTCACGATGATTGAGCCGATGGAAGGCTTCAACATCGTCTGGTTCAAGCTGCCCATCCTGTGCGCCATCTTCATGGCTTCACCCTGGGTGCTGTATCAGGTATGGGCATTCATCGCGCCCGGCCTGTACGCCCGCGAGCGGCGCTGGGCCGCGCCATTCGTGCTGTTCTCCGCCGGCCTCTTCGTATTGGGCGGATGTTTCGCCTACTTCGTGGTGTTCCGTTTCGGTTTGACGTTTCTGCTGGGCATCGGCATCGATTACCATGTCCGCCCCATGGTTTCGATCGGCCACTACTTCGATCTGTTCGTCAACGTGATGCTTGGGGTGGGGCTGGTCTTCGAACTTCCGGTATTGATCTTCTTCCTGACTCTGCTGCGCGTATTGAGCCCGGCTTTCCTGCTGCGGCACAGCCGCTACGCCATTCTGGTCATATTCATCATCGCTGCAATCGTCACGCCCACGCCCGACGTGTTCAACCTCACACTGTTTGCGGCGCCGATGTGCCTGCTTTTTTATGTCGGCATTTTCGCGTCCTTCCTCCTGGTGTGGAGCCGTGAGGGCAGGAAATTCCCATGGCGTACTGTGATATTGGTACTGCTCGCCGTACTACTAGTGGTTGCGGCAGGCCTGTACATGTCCATTACCAGGTATGGGTTCCATGTAGTACCACACTGGCCGTTTCTGGTGCGATAAACCATCGTTAACGGTAGAATTGCGCGCCGAGCCGAAGTAAGATTGGGGGGCAATTCCCGACGTCGTTGTCGGATTTCCAACCCCGCATGGATCTCTACAGAGCAATACAGGAACTCTACGAAGAGAAGGATCGGCTCGAACGCGTGATTGCTTCGCTCGAGGAGCTGCAGCGCACCACCGACGTCCTCGGAGAAATGCCCCCTCTTCCGAAGCGCAGAGGCAGAAAGGGCATGTCTTCTCAAGAGCGGTTGGAAGTTTCAGAGCGGATGAAGAACTACTGGGCCGGACGGCGCAAGGAGCCGCGCAGGCCGCCTTCGGGAGAGTAATAGAGGGCGCGGCTGCAATTTCATCGCGCTCCAATTGGCCTCGCGCGCAAGCTTTTGATATATTGATTAAGTAATCCAACATTCCTCATAACGGGCGTGTAGCTCAGTTGGGAGAGCACGGCGTTCGCAACGCCGGGGTCGGGGGTTCGAATCCCCCCACGTCCACCAACCCTTTCTAGCAAGATTCAGTTACTGAAGGCTCTGAGCAATACGAGCATCACCACTTAGGCGTGGTAGCTCGCTGCCGCGTGCGACTCGCAATTTGCGAGCGGAAACCGGCGCGCGTGCATCTTCAGGAAGAAGATTGTTGGCGGGCTAATTGGATCGGTGCTGCCCGCAAAGAATGTTGTCGATCAGCCGCACTCCGCCCAGCCAGACGGCGGCCAGAATGAGTACTGGGCCGGAGATCCGTTCCGCGATCTTCATAGTCGCGGGGTCCGCGCACTCGAAATACTCCACCTGAAACCGCGGGTCGCGCGCCAGCACTTCCATGCCGGCCCGCTTCGCCTTCTCCGGAGCGCCGCCCTCGGCCACGGCTCGCGCAGCGGCCTGCAGCGCCTCGTAGATCAGCGGAGCCGCGGCGCGATCTTCGGGCTTCAGCCGCGCATTGCGGGAACTCATAGCCAGCCCATCCGGTTCGCGCACTGTGGCGACCGGGATGATGGCAATAGGCAGATTCAGATCGGCCACCATCCTGCGGATAACGGCGAGTTGCTGCGCGTCCTTCTCGCCGAAGTAGGCGCGGTCGGGCTGCACGATATTCAGCAGCTTCGCCACCACGGTCGCCACGCCGCGAAAATGGCCGGGCCGGAATTCGCCGCAAAAGCTGTCGCCCAGAGAAGAGACTTCCACGAAGGCCAACTGCGGCTCCGGGTACATCTCGCGGGCCGAAGGCGCGAATACCGCATCCGCGCCGAAGCGGCCGCAGAAATCGATATCGGTCTCCAAGGTGCGCGGATATAACTCGAAATCTTCGGCGCTGTTGAACTGAATGGGGTTGACGAACACGCTCACCACGACGAAATCCGCTTCGCTTCGCGCGCGGCGAATCAACTCGCCGTGGCCCGTGTGAAGGGCGCCCATGGTCGGAACAAGCGCGACGGTCTTTCCCCGTCCACGCGCCCTGGCCACGCGCGCGCGGATCGCGGCAACCGTCTCCACTCTCTCCGCCTTCATCGCTTCTTCTCAGGCGGCGCAGGGAAGCGCCCGTCCTGAACCTCGGCGATATATTGTTCCGTCGCCTTCACCATGGCAGACCCCAGTTCGGCATAGCGCTTGACGAAGGAAGGAACGAACTCGTCGTAGAGTCCGAATGCGTCGTAGCTCACCAGCACCTGCCCGTCGCAATGCGGCCCCGCGCCGATTCCGATCGTGGGAATCGTCAACTCGCCGCTGATGGTCTTCGCAACCTCTGAGGGAATGGATTCCAGAACCACGGAGAACGCGCCCGCCCGTTCGAGGATGCGCGCGTCTTCGATCACCCGCTCCATTTCTTCGGGCGATGAGCCCACGCGCCGGTAGCCGCCCAACTGGTGCACCGATTGCGGCGTGAGCCCCACATGGCCCATCACGGGAATGCCAATCTCGACGAGCCTGGCCACCACATCGGCCACCCCGCGCCCGCCTTCCAGTTTCACGGCGGAGGCGCCACCCTCCTGCAGCAGCCGCCCCGCGTTACGGACAGCGTCATCCACGCCGGTCTGATACGTCAGAAACGGCATGTCCGCAATCACCAGCGCCCGCTTGGCGCCGTTGCGGACGGCCCGCGTGTGATGCACCACCGCATCGAGCGTCACCGCGAGCGTCGTCTGATAGCCCATGATGACCATGCCCAGCGAATCGCCCACCAGGATGGCGTCGATTCCGGCGCGGTCCAGCAGCCGTGCCATGGTGGCGTCGTAGGCCGTCAACACGGAGATCTTGCGATGGCGCCGTTTCCATTCGGCGAAATCGGTGGTACGGATCGGAGCGGAACGCGTGCTCATGCGCGGGAGTTCTTTCGGGTATCGGGTGATCGCCGCGGCGCTCCGGCGCGCCCTATCGTGCGGAAACGCTCAGCATTGAGTTTCACGCCTCATTGTAATCCTGAACGCGCGCCGCGCCCCGAATGAGCGCGCCGCGGTACCCTATAGGTTTGGGATTCGCCCTCAGTTAAGCGAAATGAAACTCCGAGTAATCTGCAAATCCAAAATCCACCGCGCCACAGTCACGGAAGCCGACCTCGAATACATCGGCAGCATCGCCATCGATGAAGATCTGATGCGCCGCACGGACATCGTTCCCGGCGAGAAGGTGGCCGTGTGGAACCTCAGCAACGGCGAGCGAATTGAAACTTACGCCATTGCGGCGCCCGCCGGCTCGGGCAGCATCGTGGTGAACGGAGCCGCCGCGCGCAAGTTCCGGGCGAAAGACCACGTCATCATCGCCGCTTTCCTGCTGACGGATGAGCCGGTGATGCCCCGGATGATCCTGGTGGATTCAAGAAACCGGTTCGCGGGCGATCTGGTGGATAACCGCCGCCCGTCGGATGAGGAGTTCGATCCGGAGCGCTTCGCGGAAAAACCGCCCGGCTGAGTTCCTGCCGTGCCGAAACAATATCTATCGCCTCTGTTTGTTAAATTGGAGAGGAAATGAAGCTCACGTTCTGGGGAGCGGCCGGGGAAGTAACCGGCTCCATGCACCTGATCGAAACGGGCGGACGCCGCCTTCTCTTTGATTGCGGGCTGCACCAGGGCCGCCGCAAAGACACGGACCGCAAGAACCGGGAGATGCCGGTAGACCCCAAGTCGATTGACGCCGTGGTGCTCTCGCACGCGCATATCGATCACAGCGGCAACCTGCCATCGCTGGTGAAGGGCGGATTCAACGGTCCGATTTATACGACGCCGGCCAGCATCGATCTGCTGAACTGGATGCTGCGCGACACGGCGCACATTCAGGAGAAAGACGCCGAGTTTCTGAACAAGCGCCTGGAACAGCGCCGCTCGAAAGGCGCCAAGGAGAATGGCGTCGTCACGCCGCTCTACACCACCCTGGACGCGGAACGCACGCTGCCGCTGCTCACGCCGGTGGAGTATCACAAGCCGCGCGAGTTGGGGGAAGACATCTCTTACGTGCCCTACGACGCGGGGCACATGCTGGGCTCCTCGAATGTGGTGATGGAAGCCGGCTCGAACGGCTCCAAGATCCGTCTGACCTACTCCGGCGATATCGGCAGGCCTGGCCTTCCCATCATTCGCGACCCCGAGGCCCTGCCCCCAGCCGATTACCTGATCATGGAGAGCACCTACGGCGGCAGGCTGCACAAGAGCACGGACCACGTGGTGAACAAGCTGGCCGATGTGGTGAACCGAACCGCCCACAGGGGCGGCCGCATCATCGTCCCGGCCTTTGCCGTGGGCCGTACCCAGCAGCTGGTGCTCATGCTGCACGAACTGGCGAACGCGGGCCGCATTCCCGGCATTCCGATCTTCGTCGACAGCCCACTAGCGGTGAACGTGACCGAAGTGCACCGCAAGCACATCGAATGCTTCGACGAGGAGACGCGGGCCTACATCCTGAATGGCGAAGATCCTTTCGGTTTCAAGCGCCTGCAATACGTCCGCGAGGCTGCCGAATCGAAAAAGCTCAACGACCTGCACGGCCCGTTCATCGTGATTTCCGCTTCCGGCATGTGCGAGCAAGGCCGCATCCTGCACCACTTGCGGAACAACATTGAGGACCCGCGGAACACCGTCCTGATCACCGGCTATCAGGCGGCCGACACGCTGGGCCGCAAGCTCGTCGAAAAGTGGAGCGAAGTGCGCATCTTCGGCGAACCCATGCGGGTACGCGCAGAGGTTGCGAGCCTCGATGAATTGAGCGGCCACGCCGACCAGAGCGAACTGCTGCAATGGATCAAGCCGCTTGTGCCGTCGCTGCGGCGGGTCTTCCTGGTGCACGGCGAGCCCGAGCAGCAGAAGACCCTGGCCAAGCTGCTCGAATCGGCTTACAACCTGAACGTGACCATTCCGGCCCCTGGAGATTCTTTCGATATCAATTAGGCGAAACCCAAAGGGTTCCGGTGTCCATCTATACTAGTAACTGCAAGGATATAGGAGTTAAGAATAGTGAGTCCCACACCTAACGAACCACAACAACGTTCCGGTCTAATGACGGCGTTGGTAGCAGGCGCGCTTATCGCCCTCATCGGCGCCAATATCTATTTGTTTGTTCAGGTCAGCGATCTTCGGACCGAACTGGCCAACGTGAGCAAGAACATTTCGTCCCAAACGGCTGAGTTGGGCAATCTGCGGGATACCTCCTCGGTGAGCGCGGCCGCCGCGGCCAAGCGCCTGGAGACCTTGAAGGCGGATCTGGAAACGGCCCGCGAGCAGGCACGCACGCTTTCGAGCGAGGCTAAGGCGGAAGCCACCGCCCGCGCCGAGCAGCTCACCAAACAGCTCGCCGAAGAACAGGCCCGGCAACAGCAGGCCGTGAGAACCGAGATCAGCAGCGTCCGCCAGTCGGCCGATACGGCCAATGCCAAGGTGGCCGATGTCTCTACCGACGTTGGCAACGTCAAGACGCAAGTCGCCACCACCAACGCGGAATTGCAGAAGACCATCGCGGATCTGAAGTCCGTCCGCGGCGATTTGGGCGTGCAGAGCGGCTTGATCGCCACCAACTCCACCGAACTGGGCGCCCTGCGCAGGCTCGGCGAGCGGAACTACACCGAATTCCGTCTCGGCAAGGCCAAGCAGCGCCAGAAGGTAGGCGATATCCAGCTTCTGCTGAAGAGCGTCGACGTCAAGAAGAACAAGTACACCGTGGAAGTATTGGCGGACGACAAGGTCACCGAGAAGAAAGACAAGAGCATCAACGAGCCGGTGCAATTCTATACCAGCAAGGCGAGGCAGCCTTACGAACTCGTTGTGAACCAGGTGGCGAAAGACCTGATTGTGGGTTACGTCTCCGCCCCCAAGGAAACCATCGGCCGGTAAGAAAGTGGGGTAGGCCTCCCGGCCTGCCCTATGTTTGAAGGCCCAATCTACCGCCCCGTTTCGCCCCTCGCCGCACCGCGGGGAGCGAGCGGGGCGGACGTGTTTTCAGAGCAGCGCACTACTCCGCTCCGCGCCGCGCCCACTCCGATCCGAGCCGCGCACGTAAGTAAGCGGTCGCAACGCCATCCCCTGGCCACAGGGTCGGCGCAATCACCGGGCGCCGTCCCACGGCGGGCCATCTCACCCTCCGATGGTTCACGCACCGCTTGCTCACGCGCGCGGCTCGGAACTATTCCAGCGGCAGCGCCGAAACCTGGAAGCTTCCCTTCCTCTTCAGTTCCACTCTGAGCTTTTCGCCCAGCCCGAGATTCCCATCAAGGGTGAGAATGTACCGCGTTCGCAGCGCTTCGAAAACGCGCGCCTCGGGCTTCGCATCGCCCCTGCCTCCAGCGCGGCTCATGGCCGGCAAATTGAACGAAGCGCCGCCCGTGTTGCGCGCCAGCGACTCGAACAATTGCCGCTCGCCGCCCGAGACGTATCCGGGATAAATCGAAATCTGATTGCGCCGCGCCAGCCGGGTCACGTCGCGCTCGTTGGTACGGCTGTAGCCTTCCATCCCGGAGGTCAGAAGAAGGATCACGCGCCGGAAAGGGTTGTTCTGGAATCCGCCTTCAATGGCCGCGTAGAGGGCATCAAGCACGTGCGGCTCATTGCCGTACTTGACGCCTGAGATCGCGCGCAGAATCAACTGCTGGCTCGAAGTGAAATCCTGAATCAGGTCGGCCGACGAGTGATAGGACACCACGGCCATCTGCTCTTTGGGTTCGAGTTGCGATACCAGACTCGCCGCCACGGACTGCACCGCTTCGCCCACCAGGCTCGTATCCAGCAGCAGCATGATATCGAGCGGCTCGCGCCCGAACTCGACGGCATCGACGCGGCGCGGCGTCTTGTCGTCCCAGACGGCGAAGTCCTCCGCCTTCAGCCCCGTCACCGGTGCGCCTGTCTTCGAATCGACCACGGTCACCAGCGCCCTGGTTGCGCCCGGCGCCGCAGCCGCGAACATCAGGCAGAACGCCAGCAGAACACCTGCTCTAGTGTTCATTCTCCCTCCTGAATTCTTTCGACCAGCCGCTCCACCGTAACGCAAAAGATCGCGGGCTTGCCGTCGCGGTCGCTTTGGAAGTAGATGCGCTGCGCGTCCGGCGCGAACACCGGGGCCACCAGTTCGGGCCGGCTGGACCTGTGCGCGCACAAATCCATTTCCCTGCCCGTCACCCGCAGCATCAGCACCAGGTCCGGCGACGCCAGGTTGCGGCTGGCGCCGGCGAAAACCGAGGCGTTGCGGTTGAACCCGAAATGCACGTATTGGCTGGTGCTGGCCACCAACTGGTCGGTATTGGCGTCGGGGGCGCACTCCCGAAGGGCATTCAGCTTGGTTCGATCCTCGGGAAATAGGAGATAGAGAACGGTTCCCGTGGGCCCCCAAGTCGCCGGGCCTATGCGTCCCCCGGCCAGCTTGAGTCTACGGTTTTGGCCGCCATCGAAGTTCACCACCCAAAGCCCCGCCGCCGGCGGCGACCCCGGGGCGGCGCCGCCCTCGGGCCATGCGGCGATTTCGCGATAGAGAATTTGCTTCTTTCCCGTCCGGGTGATCGGGTCCGCTATAGGAAAATCCGTCTCGATGACGGTGCGCGCACTGCCGCCGCCAGTGCCGATGCTCCGCAAGCGCGCGTGCGATCCCTGGCGCTCCGCGAACAGGGTCTGGCTGCCATCGGGCGAGACGCTCATGCCCGAGAGCCGCTCCCATCCGGAAGGCGTTTCGTACAGCTTGCGCTCCCGCGGCGTCGCTACTTCGCCGGAATACAAATCGCGGCCCGCGAAATAGAAAAAACGGCGATCATCGGGCGAGAGCGTCAGCGAGTAGCCGTCCAGCCCTTCGGCAGCGGTGGTCAACTGGCGCGACTCGCCATTGCGCAGGTTCATCAGGTACGCCTGAGGTATCCCCGTGCGGTCGCAGCAGAAGAGCATCCAAGCGGAATTTCGGGTGATCGCCCGGTTGTAGTGCGCCGGCAGGAAACTGGCATTGGCCGGATCGGTGAAGCGGTAGACCGTCCCCTCAGTGACCTCGTCCGTGTAGCGCCGCAACTCCGAGGGAAAGACGGTCCACTTTGGGTTCTCTGCGCCAGCCATGTTTTTGATGGTATCAGGCTCCGCCGCAACCGCCCGGGCCGTGCCCATGCTGTGGCGCGGGCTTCAGCCTGCCGGGCCGGGATTCATCTCGGCCTTTCTTCGGCGGCCCGTGCGGACAACTCCCGATCAATTTGCCGACAGCAGCCCGTCAGCCGTTTGAAGTATCGCGCCTGCCGGGACGGGCCAGAAGCTGATGCAGGGCAAACGGCACTTCGTCGGGATGCGATGCGCACCAGGCCA
>CAIYHG010000145.1 GCA_903925975.1 uncultured Acidobacteriia bacterium
CGAAGAGGATCGGTCCGGCAAAAACACACCTTCCCACGCCGCATGATACCATTGTAGATACCGCTTCGAAGAACCCCGTCGACATGACCACGCTCACAGTTCTAGGTTCCACTGGGTCGATAGGCGTCAGCACTCTGGACGTGATTCGACGTGAGCGGGAGTCCTATCGAGTCTTTGCTCTGGTCGCGGGGCATAATGTTGACCTTCTTGCCGCGCAAATTGCGGAGTTCCGCCCTGAGCTTGCCGTCGTGGCGGACGCTGCTGCTTTGGAGGCGCTACGGCTGCGGCTCGAAACGGTTCCGCCCGCGCTTCGTCCTGAACTGATGTGCGGGCCTGAGGCCAGAGTTCTAGCCGCCACCGCCGGGCAAGTGAATACGGTCATTTCCGCGATCGTCGGCATTGCCGGCCTCGAAGCAACCTACGCGGCGGTTTGCCTGGGAAAGCGAATCGGATTGGCGACGAAGGAGACGCTGGTTTCGGCCGGCGCCCTGATGATGGATGCCGTGCGCTCGAGCGGCGCCTGTTTGTTGCCCATCGACAGCGAGCACAACGCGGCTCACCAGTGCCTGGCGGCCGGGCGCCGGGAGGAGGTTTCGCGCCTCATTCTCACCGCTTCGGGCGGGCCGTTTCGAAACACTCCAGCGGACGCTCTGTCTTCGGTGACACCGGAACAAGCGCTGAAGCATCCAACATGGAAGATGGGGAACCGTATCACCATAGACAGCGCCACCCTCATGAACAAAGGGTTTGAGGTGATAGAGGCTTGCTGGTTGTTCGGCCTCTCCCCGGCACAGGTTGACGTGGTGGTCCACCCCCAATCTTCCGTGCATGCCATGGTGGAATACTGCGATGGCAGCGTTATTGCCCAGATCTCGGCCACGGACATGCGCATGCCGATCCAGTATGCGCTCACCTACCCCGAGCGCCGTGACGCCCCCGTGCCGCGCATCGACTGGGCGCAGGCCCGCACGTGGGAGTTCCTGCCGCCCGATTTCGCCAAGTTCCCGCTCCTACGGCTGGCCTACGACTGCCAGGAAGCGGGCGGCGCATCCACCTGCGTCCTGAACGCCGCCGACGAAGTGGCGGTGGAAGCTTTCTTGGCGGGTCGCATCGGGTTCACTTCCATATATGATGTAGTTCGGGAAACGGTAGAGGAAATGCCCGCGCGGAACCCGCAGAGCGTGGGAGAAGTATTGGAGATTGATCGCCAGGCGCGCGCGCGAGCGTGGGAAGCGGCAACTTCCCGCGCGGGCGCGGCAACGGCGTGACTTTCGTTATGCAATTTGTGCAAGGATTCGAGAACATTCTCTGGCTGCTGGTTTTGATCGGAGTCATGATCAATATCCACGAGTTGGGGCACTTTTGGGCGGCCCGATACTTCGACGTCAAAGTGGAAGCGTTCAGCTTTGGCTTCGGACCGCGGCTATTCGGCTTTCGCCGGGGTGAGACGGACTACCGCTTTTCGCTGGTCCCGTTCGGCGGCTACGTCAAGATGACCGGGGAGGCGATCGAGCAGAACACCCCCATGGACCCGCGCAGCCTCCTGGCCAAACCCAGATGGCAACGGCTGGTCATTGCGTTCGCCGGCCCATTCATGAACATCGCTCTCGCGGTCGGCCTGCTCACCGGCTTGTACATGGTGAGTTATCCCAAGCTGTCCCAGGCGGATTTGGACCCCGTGATTGGCGGCGTGATGGCGGACTCACCCGCGGCGCAGGCCGGGATTCAAGTCGGCGACAGGATCGTCAAGCTGGATGATCAGGATAACCCCGGCTGGGACGACATCACCATGAAGGAGCTCGCCAGCGCGTACAGACCCTTGCGGGTAATTGTAGAGCGCGGCGGCCGGCGCGTCGAGACTACAGTCACGCCGACCTTGAGCGAGCGCTCGGGCGTTGGATCGGCTGGTTGGGACAAGCGCGGCGAAGTCCAGGTGGGCAGTATCGAAACGGGCATGCCCGCGGCCAAAGCCGGGCTTTTGCCGGGCGACATGATTCGAATGGTGAACGGCCGGCCCATTGACTCCACCATCCAATTGCAGGAAGCGACCAAGAACAGCGGCGGAAACCCCGTCGGGGTCACGTATGAGCGGAACGGCCGCACAACCACCGTTTCCGTGAAGCCGGTTTTCGAAAAGAAAGACGGGCCGCCGCGGTGGATGATCGGCGTTGGGCCCATGCTCAAGCCCCACTATCTGAACACTCGGCTCGCTCTGCCCAGCGCCCTGCGCGAATCCTTGCGTGAGAACACCAGGGGCGCCCTCATGATCGGGCAGTTCTTAAAGGGCGTAGTGGAGCGCCGTATGTCGGCCAAGAACATCACCGGGCCAATCGGGATGATACAGATTTCGGGAGATGCGGCTCGCGAAGGCCCGTCCGCGTTCCTGGGTTTGATGTCGATGGTCAGCCTGAACCTGGCCGTCTTCAACCTTCTGCCCATCCCGATCCTCGACGGCGGCGTAATTCTCATGCTGCTGATCGAAATCGTCATGCAGCGCGATCTCAGCCTGGGAGTAAAGGAGGCCGTATTTAAGCTCGGCTTCGTCTTCATCATGCTGATCGTGGCTTTCGTGTTGTACAACGACATTTCCAGGTATCTGCCAGCGGGATGAGTGAACCGGTTCGCCGCGGCCACACATCCGGATTGACCTTCGAAGCTTATGCAGCCTAGCTGCGTCCGCCAAAACGAACTGCCGCAAGTGAGCCGGCTCGCAGCCGACGTCTCGTACAATCCCGAGCGCTGCGCTGCGTTCTACCGCCACGCGGGACGCGGTCTAGCCTCCTACCAGGCCGCGGCCAAAGAAATAAACCTCCCGGACGGGCGCCGCGCTGAACTGATCGCGGCCCTGCGCCAACTCAACCCTCCGGGCGGCTTGCTCGACCGTCTCGCGCAACCCGGAACCGTCGCGGTAATCACGGGGCAGCAGGCCGGCCTCTTCACTGGGCCCGCCTACACGATCTACAAAGCGCTCCACACCATCCGGCTGGCGTCCTGGCTGAGCGAGAACGGCGTGCCTGCCGTACCCGTGTTTTGGCTGGCTACAGAAGACCACGATTTCGACGAGGCGGATCACGCCTGGGTCTTCAATGCCGATCACTCGCCCGCAAAGGTGGGCGCCAGGATCACGGCCTCCGGGCAGCCGGTCGGCCCGCTCGCCCTGCCTTCCCCTCCGGTCGATCAGTTGAAGGCCGCGATGGAGGGGTTACCGTTCCGCGACGAGGTCGTCGAGATTGTGGCGGAGTGCTACCAGCCGGGCGCGACCATGGGCGCCGCCTTCGGAGCGCTGCTGCGGCGCCTCTTGCGGCCATTCGATATTCTGCAGGCGGACCCCATGCTTCCCAGCTTCCGCGCGCTCGCCGCGCCGCTTCTGCGGGCTTACATCGAGGCCGCCCCGGAGCTATCCGCGCGAGTTCTGGAGCGCGGGCGGGAGTTGGCTGCCGCCGGATATCATTCCCAGGTCCACGTGGAGCAGGATACCTCTTTCGCCTTCCTGCTCGAAAAAGGGAAGAGGCTCGCCCTGCGCCGGAACGGCGCGGCGTTTACCCAGAATGGCAGGCACTTTAGCGCGCGGGAACTGGCCGATCGCGCCGAGTCGCTGTCCCCCAATGCGCTCTTGCGCCCCGTAGTGCAGGATTCCATGTTCCCAACCGTGGCCTACGTTGGCGGCCCTTCGGAGGTTGCGTATCTGGCGCAGTCGGAGGCGTTATACGGCCCCCTGCTGGGCCGTATGCCCGTCGCCGTGCCGCGCGCCGGTTTCACCCTGCTCGACCAGCGCAGCGCCAAGCTCTTCGACCGCTACGGCCTGAAGCTTGACGATTTCTTCCACGGAGAAGAGCGTCTCCGCGACAAGATTTCGGCCCAACTGACGCCCCCGGGGATCTCTGGCGCCCTGCGCGCCGCCGCGGACGCCGTGACGGGCGAGATGGAGCGCGTCAAGCTGGAGTTGTCCGGGCTCGATGCCACGCTGGCCAAGGCGGCCGGCAACAGCGCGCGCAAGATCGGGTATCAATTCCAGAAACTCGAGCGCAAGGCGGCGCGGGAGGCGCTGGCGCGCGACGAGCGCGCCGCGCGTGACGCCCGCTCGCTCTCCCGGCTGGTCTGCCCCGGGCGTCACCTCCAGGAGCGCCTCTATTCGATCCTGCCGTTTGTCGCCAAGCACGGGCTCGATCTCGCCGAGGCTTTGCACGCAGAGATCGATCCGGCGTGTCCCGATCACAGGCTGATTGCTATCTGAAAAGGTAGGCTACTGCAGTCTTGGCTGGAGCTGCTCGTTCGAAATCAGGCCGTCGAAGATCGCGAGCACCTGCTTCCGGTATTCATAGATCTTCTGGAGGTTGTCGCGGAACGAATTCTCGAAGTCGTGCGCTTTCATCCATTTCTCAAGCATGGCGTGCGGTACGTCGATATCCTGCCTGAGGGTTTGAACGTCGTGTCCGCGTAAGAATAGACCGTAAAAGAACGCAGCCTCCCGTTGAGGGGCCAGAGGGTCGATTTCAGCTCTCGCCGTCATAAACGTCTCAGCGAAATTGTCAGTATAACGGCGGTTGGAACCCTACGGCAAGTCCAATTCCGGGCGGCCCGGGAAGGCCGCGCGCGGATTTACGATTCGATGCGGCGGGTCTTGAACTCGTACTTCTCGATGCGTACCGCGGCAAGGAAATCTTCGGAGCGAATCACCCGCCCCAGCACCACGAACTTCAGCGGGCAGGTACCATCGATCCGCGCCGGCCAATTCACGGAAAGCTCCACCATTCTGCCCTCGGGCAACTGCCCCTCGGTCGTGAAGCACACCCCGCTGCTGCTGATATTCACGGTGACGCCGGACCCGCCTGCCTCCACCGATTTGGGGTGTAGAACGCGGTACCGAAGTTCCTCGGTCACTGGGAAGTGGCTGTGCTCCCGCCGGTCCGATAGCCCAGGGCGATGCTCAGCCATCTGCAGAATTCTTGCTGTCGCTGGGTTCATACTGTTACTCATCATCCTTCCATGACCGGTTCGTTGACAATAGCCTAAGAGTCTCAATACGGTCTCAATAGGACCAGTACTTTCCTCATACGCCATAGATGCGCTTTGTCGAACTTTGATGCAACTAAAGCGGCCCCTTACCTTCTGGTATGCTGGCCTCATGGATCAACAGCAGCTCACGTCTTTGTTCGAGCAAGTGAAGAGCGGCGCGGTAGATATCGAGAGCGCCGTAGGCCGCCTGCGTCACATGCCCTTTGAAGACATGGGCTTCGCGAAAGTAGATCACCACCGCGCGCTGCGCCACGGAATGCCGGAAGTCATCTTCGCGATGGGGAAAACACCTGAGCAGGTAGCCGCGATTGCCCAGAAACTCCTGGACAACTCGCCCAACGTCCTGATCACCCGTGCGAGCCCCGAGTGCGCCGCCTTCGTTGCCGAGCGTCTCGATTGCGGAGAATATTTCCCGGCTTCAGGCGCGATCCGCTTCTGGCGCGATCGCTCGATCCGCGGCGTCGGTACGATTGCCGTGGTCTGCGCGGGAACCAGCGACATGCCGGTTGCGGAAGAGGCGCGGGTCACGGCGGAAGTGATGGGCAACAGCGTGATTGCCATCCACGATGTTGGCGTGGCCGGAATTCACCGTCTGATGCAGAGCCGCGAAAAGCTTACCGAAGCGCGCGTCATCGTGGTGTGCGCCGGAATGGAGGGCGCGCTGCCCAGCGTCGTGGGCGGCCTGGTATCCTGTCCGGTGATCGCGGTTCCGACCAGCGTAGGATACGGAGCCAGTTTCCACGGTCTTTCGGCTTTGTTGGGTATGCTCAATAGCTGTTCCAGCAACGTCAGCGTTGTAAACATAGACAACGGCTTCGGCGCCGGATACGTCGCCAGCCTGATTAACCGCAAGTGAAACTTCTCGCTTCTCTGCTACTCGCATCGGGGGTGGTTGCCGCCCAACCCGCCCCGCTCAGAACGATGCGCCTGGATTATGTCCACGCGGGCGATGCCGCCAAGGAAACGTACGCGCTTGAGGACATCGCCCTCGAAGGGGACTGGGCCGGCCCCTTGGACCGCTGGATAGACGAAACCAACCTGGGCAAGTATCAGTTCCAGGTGCTCGATCGCGCCACAAACCGGCTCCTGTATTCCCGTGGTTTCGCCAGCGTCTACGGCGAATGGGAAACCACCGGCGAGGCCAAGGAGCAGCCCCGAGCATTCGGGGAGAGCCTGCGCTTCCCCGCGCCTTCCGCCCCGGTGCAGATCATCCTCAAGAAGCGTGGGACGCAGAACGAGTTTCGCGAAGTCTGGTCGGTCGTGGTGGACCCGGCCAACCCCGCCATCAAGCGCGCCGCTGCCCCCAAACTCAACGTGTGGGCCGTGGTTCAGAACGGGCCTCCACGGGACAAGGTGGACCTGCTACTTTTGGGCGACGGATACACCGCTGCCGAGATGGACAAGTGGCATCGCGACGCCCGCCGCATGGCCGAGTTGCTGTTTGCCGCCTCTCCGTTCAAGGAACGCCGCCAGGCTTTCAACGTCTGGGCTATCGATACGCCTTCCGAGGAGAGCGGCGTCTCGCGTCCCTCCGATCACGTGTACCGGCGGTCGCCTCTGGGCGCGTCCTACGACGCATTCGACTCCGAAAGGTACGTGCTCACGTACGACAACCGCAGGCTGCGAGAAATCGCATCCGCCGCGCCCTACGAGTTCGTGGAAATCGTGGTGAACGACCGTAAATACGGCGGCGGCGGAATCTTCAACGCCTACGCCACGGTGGCGGCCGACAATGCCTTCACGCCTTACATCTTCGTGCACGAGTTCGGTCACCATTTCGCGGGATTGGCGGACGAATACTACACCTCCGACGTGGCCTACGGCAGTTCCGCCGCCCGGCCGGAACCGTGGGAGCCGAATGCGACAGCCGATCCCAAAGCTTCCAAGTGGGCCACTCTCCTGACCGGGGGAATCCCGCTTCCCACGCCTTGGCCCAAGACCGAGTTCGAAACGATGGAGCAGGCAGCCCAGGCACGGCGGCTTGCCATCCGCGCGCAAGGGCGCCCCGAGGAGGAGATGGAGGCCCTGTTCCGCGAGCAGCGCGACCGCGAAACGAAACTACTCGGCTCCGGACCTAACGCCGGCAAAGTGGGCGTGTTCGAAGGTTCGTTGTATGAGGCGAAGGGCTATTACCGGCCCCAGCAGGACTGCATCATGTTCACGCGCGACCAAGTCGGGTTTTGCTCCGTCTGCCAGCGGGCCATCAGCCGCATCATAGACCTCTACGCGAAGTGAAACCGGCTGGGGCTGGCGCCGGCCGCCGCCCGGGTCTACACTAATCATTCGATGCTCGAGATCACGCACAAGCAGATCGCGCCCGGGACCGAGGTCATCCACCTCGCTGGAAAGATCATGATGGGCCCTTCGAGCGAACCCATTGTCACCCTGGTGGAAGAACTGCTGCAGCAGGGAACCCGCATTTTCATCTTCGATTTTTCCGCCGTCACTTCACTCGACAGCACCGGGATAGGGCACTTCATCGTGAGCTACAACCGTATCGGCGCCGCCGGCGGGCAGATGCGCATGACCGGCGCCACCGGGCACATATTCGATTCCTTCCACATCAGCCAGTTGGATACGGTTTTCCCGTTCTTCGAGGACGCTGAAGCCGCCGCGAAAGCCTAGTATCGCGATCCGAAGATTCGCTGCATGAGTTGCCGGCGGGTCTGCGTGTGCAGCCCGAAGCTATTTCGCGAACTCCGAGCCAAGGCGCTACGCTTCACGCCCGGAGCCCCCTGCGGCTGCCACCGGAAGTTCACGCGGCATCCGGCTTCTTCAGCACGGCGAACCAGTAGCCGTTGAAAGTGCCTTCGTCGGCGACCGCGAAGCCGGTTCGGGTGGCCATCCGGCGCCAGTCGGCCTTCGAAGATAGAAAAAGCGCGAACACGTTGGCGACCGTGAACATCGTCCAGCCGGGAACCCAGGCGATGAGAAGGAAGCGGCCGCCGGGTTTGAGCACCCGCAGCATCTCGCGCAAGCCCTGCTCCTTCATTGTGCCCAGATGGTCGATGGCATGGGCGCTGACGGCGCCATCGAAGGCGCGGTCCGGGAACGGCAGGGCGGTTAGATCGCCGCGCTCGATGCGCACGCGTTCAGTGAGGCCCGCACGGCGCAGGTTGCGTTCGAGCAGAGACTGGCCGCCGCCTGAGATGTAGCCGGAATCGAAGCGGTCGAGCGCGACGAAGCGCGCTTGCTTCAGCGCGCGGCCGAGCGCCACGGTGGTCCGGCCGGCGCCGGAACCTCCATCGAGAATGATGCTGTTCTCGCCGGACGGAAGGTCGACGAAGGGCAGGACGGCGTGGTCGTATTGGCCGGAGGCCCGGGTAATCAATCCGCCCGCGAAGAAGCCCGCCGCCAGAAGGGTGAGGCACGCGGCCAGCGGCCACCACGCCGGCGCGGCAACCTGGATCGCGACCGCGGCTGCAACCATGACCAGGACCGCGACCCACGGTCCATAAGTAAAGGCCAGCGGCCAGCCAAAATCGAAATCCTCGGCCTCCTTCTTGCGCAGAAACGGCAGGCGCCGCGCGATGCGGTTGCCTCCCAAAAGGTAGAGCGAGCCCAGCAACACCAGAGCGCCCACCAGATGAAACCCCGCAAACAGCAGCAGCGCGTTCGAGATGGCGGGGAGCGATGGGACGTAGATCATGAGGACGGCGCCGGCGGCGGCCCCGGCCGCTCCCACCCACCACATATGGCCATGATTGCGCTCGATTGCCTCGTTGATTTTCATTTCTTGCTCCTTGGGCGGTCGATTTTGCCTTGACGGCGCCGCCTTCCGATGTTGAATATAGTGTTCGGAAGCGGCGCCGGGAAAGGACAAACAGGGCGGTTCTGTTCGTTGCCGAACACGGCGGCCGGAATTGTTCGGTTTTAGCGCATGAGCGAAGAGATTATCGACAAGAGGGTGAGGAAGACGCTGCACGCATTGCGGCAGGCATTGCTCGAACTGATGGTGGAACAGCGGTATGAGGCCACCACCGTCCAGCACATTCTGGATCGCGCCGGCGTGGGGCGGGCCACGTTCTACCTGCACTATCGCAGCAAAGAGGATCTGCTGCGGAAGTCGCTCGATGCGCTGCGAGAGCAGTTGACGGAGCAATGGGAAGCGGCCACCGCAGGCAAGGGGAAACCGGCCGATCCGCTGGGCTTCAGCCTCGCCTTTTTCAAACACGTGGACGGGCACCGGCAGCTCTACCGCTCCATCGTAGGAAGAGAGAGCGGAGTGATCGTGGACCGGCAGTTGCGCCGTCTGCTGACCGGCCTCGCAACGGCGGGAACCGCGCCGGGGCATCAGCCGGGGGCGGCGGGAACCCGGGCCGACCTGGCGGCGCAATATGTGGTGGGTGCGCTGATGTCCGTCATGATCTGGTGGCTGGAACGCAACGTGAAGCTCTCGCCCGACGAGATCGATGCCGTCTTCCGGAAGATGACCACGGCCGCGCTACAGGCAGGCAGCCGGGCTTAGGAGCTTCTTGAAAAAGTCCTGGCAGGCGGCCGCGCGGCTTAGCTTCCTTGCTCTAGCGCCGGGGCGGCTGCGAGTAATCCCAATATCTTCGCCGCTACCTCTTTGCCGCGCTCGCCCACTTCCCCTACTGGGCCAACGCAGGAAGGGCAGCCCCCTTCACATTCGCAGGCGGCGATCAGTTCCGCGGTCTGCTGGAACAGGTTGGGGGCCAGACGGTACAAGGGGGCGCTCTGGCCGATGCCGCCGGGGTACATATCGTAGAGGTACAAGTTCGGGGCGAACCCGGCAGCGTCGCCGGGGACAGATTCGCTCAACGCTACGCCCAGGTCCCTGGGGTCGCACATCAGCAACAGCGCGGCTACGGTGCGTAGCGCGTTGCCAAGGCCGGATATTCCGCTCTGCCTTTCGGTGGGCGTGAACTCCACTAACCCGGCCAGGAAAGCCGCCGGGAAGTGCAGCCAGAAAGCGGTAGTGTGCATCTCTTGCTCCGGCATCGAGAGGTTGCCGGCGCCCACGTTTTCCATGGTGTAGAACTTGATCTTCTTGAAGCCGACGATCTGCGTGGTTACGCGAACGTCCCCATGTACGCGGCGGGCGGCTTCGGGCGACGCCGTCCCGGCTTCCTCGCTTTCGAATTCTTCGAGCGCTTTCACCTGCGTGTAATCGATGGCGTCGGTGTAATAGTCGGAATCCACGCTGCGCACGTAGGCCTTGCGGCCTTCGTAATCGAAGCGCTCCACCTGATACTGGCGGGCCTCGTGCAGGTAGATCGCCTTCTCATGGAGGGTGGTGAGCGCGACGGGGAAGGAAACGTCGGCGATGACTTTCGCTTCCCCGGTAATATCCACCACTACGAAGTTATCGCTCGAAACGGACCTCAGGCTGACGGCGTCTGCCGGATAACTCTCCGACATCCAGTGCCACGCGCCCGCCGAGTGGTGCAGGAAGCCGGACTCGTCCAGAAAACGGCAGAGTTCGGCGGTATCGTGGGGACCGAATTTCTCACCGTCCCGCAGCGGCAGTTCGAAGGCGGCGCATTTCACGTGGGCCAGCAGGATTTCTAGGTTCTCGGGGTTGATGCAGGCGTGCTCCGGGGAGCTGCCGAAGAAATATTCGGGATGCTCCACCACATACTGATCGAGGGGCGCGCTCGAAGCTACCATCACGGCCGCCGAGGTTCCCTGCCGGCGCCCGGCCCGCCCGGCGCGCTGCCAGGTGGAGGCGATGGTTCCCGGATAACCGGCCAGCACCACGGCATCGAGCGAGCCGATATCGATTCCCAGCTCCAGAGCATTGGTGGCCACTACGGCGCGTATTTTGCCGTCGCGCAGACGCTGCTCGATTTCGCGCCGCTCTTTGGGCAGGTAGCCGCCGCGATAGCCGCGGACGGAATCGTTGCGGAAGGGGCCGCGGTCGCAGGCATCCTTTAAATACGTCACCAGCACCTCTGTGGCGAGGCGGTTGTTGGCGAATACCAGGGTTTGCAGGTTGCGCTCGATGAACTCCATGGCCACGCGGCGGGTTTCATGGATATAGCTGCGGCGGATGCCGAGCTGCCGGTTGACCACGGGCGGATTGTAGAAGATGAAGTACTTCTCGCCGCGCGGGGCGCCGCTGCGGTCCACGAGTTCGAACGGCTCGCCGGTCAGCGCCTCGGCGAGTTCGCGCGGGTTGGCGATGGTCGCCGAACAGGCGATGAAGAGCGGCTTGGCATTGTAGAACTCGCAGATCCGGCGCAGCCGCCGCAGCAAATTGGCCAGGTGGCTGCCGTATACGCCGCGGTAATAGTGCAGCTCGTCGATAACGATGTAGCGGAGCCCCTCGAAGAACCGCGCCCAGCGCGTATGGTGCGGCAGGATGCCCGCATGGAGCATATCCGGGTTCGTGAGCACGATGTTGGCGCGCTGCCGCACGGCCTTGCGGGCGTCCTGCGGGGTATCGCCGTCGTAGGTGAAGGCGCGCAATTCGGCCCCGGTGTCTTCGATGGCCGAGTGCAGTTCATGAAGCTGATCTTCCGCCAGCGCCTTGGTGGGAAACAGGAACATGGCGCGCGCGCCCGGGTCTTCGAGCAGCGCGTTGAGTATCGGAAGGTTGTAGCAGAGGCTCTTGCCGCTCGCCGTGGGAGTCACCACGGCGACGTTCTTGCCCGCCTCGATCGCCTGAAACGCCTCCGCCTGATGCGAATAGAGCTGCTCGATGCCTCTCTTGGCAAGAGCCCGCCGCAATCTCGCGTCCACGGAAGAGGGGATGTCCACGAAGTTGCCCCCTGCGGCGGGCTGATGGTGAATGGCGCGCACCGGGGAGTCCGCCTCCTCGTGAGCCGAGCGGAAACGGGACACCACCGCCTCAAGGGACCGGTTCGGGGGTAGGGCCAGGTCGAGGGATAGTTTGGGAGAATCGAGATCCATGCGCGTCTTCGCCTTTTCTTTGCTCTAAGGTACTACGTAGACGAGGCGCGCACAAGCCGTTCGTTGCCCAAAATCGCAGCTTTGTGGTGGGGTGAGGTTAGCGTTCTCTGACGAACTCGTATCGTTCCAATGTGGCGGCTACCTGAAAGGCGGTGATTCCGCCCCGAACGGCGTCAACGCGTTCCGCGCGAACCACCTTTCCTATGCAGCGGATGTTGGTGGTCTGCGCACCCTCGTGATTGAGGGTGATGATGTATTCGATCGGTCCACCCGGATCAGGCCCCCTGGGGGACGTGAATAAGACTCCGGATGAGCTTATATTTCTTGTTGTTCCAGCGAACGCTACGCGCTCGGCGCCCGATCTCGTAATCGCTAGCGGCAACTGGAGTTGAAAGCGCCTGGTTCTTCGCTGTTCCATGAGTCCTTCTAATGCTAGCGAGCTTGTTATAGGGAATCAATAGACCTGGTCTAATCCGAACACATGAAAGGTACTAGTTCTAAAGTCGCGGGGCCTACCACCAGGAAGGGGTGTATATGGAATACGGCTGAGCGTGGAGCGGTCCCTATGGAGCCGCTCCACCGGTTTCGAAGCTTACTTGGCGAATACGAAGACAATCAGCAGGGTATATAGGGCCAGCGATTCGATGAACGCCAGACCGATCAGCATAGCCAACTGGATGGCTTTGGCGGCTCCGGGGTTCCGGGCCATGCCTTCGACGGCGGCGGCAATGGCTTTGCCCTGCGCCAGGCCGCAGAGGCTGGATGCGATCGCCATGCCAAACGCGGCGCTAATCGGAACCCAATGCCCGCCGGCGGTGGGGTTGCCGGGGGTCTGGGCGGAAAGGGCGCCTGCCGAAATCAGCAGTACGGCCACTAGCAGCAACATCTTCTTGGTCATTCTTCTCTCCTTGCAATGAATCGCTCCAGGAGGTGGTTCCCGGACACCTTACAGCCGGGCTCACGCTGAAGAGCGCGATAAAGCCGGTATTAATGCTCGTGCGCAACGGCGCCGCCGACGTAAACCATGGTCAGCAGCATGAAAATATATGCCTGCACCACGCCTACGAATACGTGCAGGCCCATGAAAATCACCGGGAACAGAAAATAGGTGAGCTGCAGGAAGACCATCGTCACCTGCTCGCCCGCAAACATGTTGGCGTAGAGACGAACGGTGAGCGAGAGAACGCGCGCCAGGTGGCTCACGATTTCAATCGGCACCATCAGGGGAGCCAGCCACCAGAGCGGTCCCGCGAAATGGCCCAGGTACTTGATGCCGTGTTCCCTCAAGCCCATCAGGTGGTAATAAACGAACGTGGCCAGCGCGCAACCGCACGTCACCGAGGGGTTCATGGTGGGCGATTCGAACGCGGGGATCAGGCCGATCAGATTGCAGCTAAGAACGAACAGAAAGATCGTGCCGAAAAACGAGATGTACTTGCGGGCCGCGTGGCCGACCTGCTCTTCCGCCTGCCCGTTCACAAACTCGTACACCAGCTCGAAAGTCTGCTGCAACTTCCCCGGCCGGTCGGCCGAAAGCCGCCGTTTCAACAAGGGGAAGAAGACGATCATGAGCAGAGCCACCAGGATCTGCATCACGATGAAGTTGGCCCAGGGACGCGGCGCGGCCGGGGACCCCACGATCCCGAGAATGGCATTCCCGGAAGAGGCTAGATAATCGTTAAAGAGCTTGGTGATCCAGAGTTCACTTTCGTGCATACGCGATCTCGATGGCGACTTCCACAAACATGGCCGCGGTCAGGACAAACACCCCTGCCCACAGCGCCGGCGCACTGATTGGAGAAAGGCTAAATATAACATAGGCAGCGCCTGCGATCAGCAGGAAGCGGCCCGCGAGGATGACGATATGCCGCCGGGGGCGTTCGCCGCCAAGGCTGTCCACCACCCCCTTCAGCCACAGAAAGTTCAGGGCGGAAATCAGGCTCCCCACCAGGAAACCCGCCCCGGCGCGCCAACCCCAGCCCGCAAACGCCGCGACGGTCCCTATGCCGCCTATCACGGCCATGATCTTTGGGATGCGCCCGGAGGCGCGCTCATACGTCAGCTCGTCAGGAACTGTCATCTTTGGAATCCTGCATGATCTGGCGGATGAGTTGGACAAAACCGGCCACGCTCCCCAGAATCAGGAAGACAATCCGCAGCCAGGTCGTGCCGAAATACTTGTCCAGGTAATACCCGATGGCATAGCCGACAAAGGTGGAAAGCGGCAGCAGCAGCGCCAGACCCGAGTACTCGGCGAATCTGGCGGCGGAGGTCTTCCGGCTGGGCGGCACGCCGCTATTTTAGCCGAGAACGCGCCAGACCGGCCGCCTTTTCCGCGGTTTCGAGAACCAGCAGCCCCATCCGCGGGTGGCTGGGCTCCAAAGCCGGATGCAGCCCGAACTCTTCCAGGGCTTCCGTAGTAGTGGGGCCGATCGAAGCGATTGCCGCACGGCGCAGCCCGGCCAGCGTAGCCGGGGCGGTCTTTTCGCCTTCCGCCACCTGCATCAGGTGCGCAATCTGCACCGCGGTTGTGAACAGGACGATATCGAATTCCCCCGCGGCCAGCCGCCGCGCCGCCTCCCGCAGCGGGGCGGTATCTTCCGGGAGCGCGTATTCATAGACGCGGACCGCGGTGGTTTCGCAGCCGCGAGCGCGCAACGCACTCAGCAATTCCGGGTTCGAACGGCCATACTCCTGCACGGCCACGCGCCGCTCCGGACGGCCTTCGGTAGCCGAGAGCAGTTCCCGCCACGTATTCGGCTCGGGAGCCACGATGGCGGGCGCGATCCCGAGTTCCCGCAGCGCGGCAGTGGTCTTCGTTCCGCGGGCGGCCACGGTAAGGCGCCCGAGCGCCTCCGGGAAGGCGGCGGCGCCATACCGCGAGGAGAACCACCGCGCGAGCTGGCGCGTGCCCACGCCGGTGAGGAGCATGAGCATATCGAACCCGCTGGCTAAAAGCCGCTCGGCGAACCGGAGCGTCTCCTCGCCGGCCTCGATCGGGGCTTCCCGGAGCGAGGGCGCCACGAAGGCGTCGCCGCCCTGCTTGCGGATGAGGATTTCCATTTCCGCGGCGCGCCGCGTTTCGAGCGCCAGTACAGCCAATCCTTCAAACGACACGAAGGAATTATACCGGCCGGCGCGCCGCGGCGGGGCGGCAGTTCCGCCGCGCCGGCCGGAAATCTTAGCGGCCGAACCTTACAAATGAACTGAACATACGGAAAACAGAAGAGTTAATCGCGCATGACATTGGCCGCCCGCGCCCCCGCGGACACATCCTTGCCGCGCCGTCGTGACTTTCTCATCGGCTCTCTCTCGATTCTCTTCGGTGGAGCCGATATGTAGTATCGAGGGAGAGTCCGCAATGCCGTCCAGCACCGAAACGCGGGTCCTGTTGTATAGCGATCAGGTGTTCCTGGCCGACGGTCTCGCCGCCGCGCTCAGTTCGAGTGGCGAGTTTCGGCTTGTCGGCGCTTGCGCCGCCCTCGCGGACGTTGCCCGGCTGCTCGAGAGCCAGAATGCCGATATCGTCCTGCTGGATGTCACCGACGAGATCACGCTATCGTTGCTCGACGGCATCCGGCGCGCCGAGCCTCGCGCGAAGCTCGCGCTTTGGGCATCCGGCATTCCGAAAGAACTCGCTTTCCAAGCCATGCAACTCGGCGTTCGCGGCATTCTGCGGCGGACGTCTTCGGCGGCGGCGTTTCTTGCTGCGCTGAGGGCCATTCGAGACGGCGAGCTGTGGTTTGAAAAGGAGCTTCTCGAAGATTTCATCTACGGCGCGCGGACGGTGCTCACGCGCCGTGAAGGCCAGTTGGTGGCCCTCATATCCCAGGGGCTCAAGAACAAAGAGATCGCCGGGGCGCTGCACGTGACCGAGGGGACCGTCAAGGTATACCTCAGTCACCTCTATAAGAAATTGGGCGTCAATGATCGCCTCGAACTGGCGCTCTTTGGGCTGAAGAACATGCAGAGCGGCTACCAGTTGCGGCCCCCGCCGGTTGATTCGCCCGGTGCGGAAGCGGGCGGCCGCACGCCGGGGTTGCGAGTGTTGCTGCGCGGGAACGCCCCACAGCCGCCTGCCGGGCGGCAGGGCCCGACCCTGCCACCCACTGCACGCCCGAGGCAGGCCGGCGACCCCGCCCCCCTCGCCCCACTGCGTCCTCACCCCGCGCGGTTCCATTGAACGGCGCCCGGCCTGCGCTCTTGCCGGAACAGACATTCCCGCGCGCGGCGGCGATTGATGGCGGTTCACCGCGACGTGCCTGGGTTCCGGGCTCCGCGGTACGCCGGGTCTTTATCACCAGTACGTCCGGTTCATATCGATAGAGAGCGCGCGGCCATCTAACCGAGGCGCATATTGGATGCAACCGGTTCCGGCGTTACTGTAGGCCGGTAGACAAACCCAGGGAATAGCGAAGTGAGCGGCCTCGCGACACAAGAGGGCGCGAGGGCAGGGTCTTCACTGGAGAAACCGATGGAACTATCTAGCGCGGCGACGATTCAACTGCTGATGCAAGATTGCAGGAAGCCTGCCGTCCGGCGGTATCGCGGCGAAGGAAGAGTTGACCGGAGCCCGTGTTACACGGTGCGTTCCCCTGTCCGCGGCCGGTCGCGATGCAAATGCGGCCAGTGCAGCCAGTGCCGGGATGACGCGCGTTGGGACCGTATCTTCGCCGAGAAGTTCGAGGATCCGGAATATTACTCCCGGCCCGTGGTGCGAATCGCGTCGCCTTTAACTTCTTTGTGAAATATGGAGCTGGCGGAGGGAATTGAACCCCCGACCCTCTGATTACAAATCAGATGCTCTACCAACTGAGCTACGCCAGCTTTTGAATCAATAGGTTAGAACGAACAGAACCACACTTGAGCCTCTGCGCAGGGCACGGGAACTGTTCGATCAGTTCATCCAAGAACGAGTATACCGCAAGGGCATTTCTCCCAAACGGCCCCCTCCTATCGTTGCGCCTGCGTCTACCGAGGTAAACTCCAACCCCGCTTTTGCCGTCTATGCGGGCGTTACAGCTATTCAGAGCGCTTACTCCGAAATCAGGAACGACGAACTTGGCAACCACCGGACTGACTGTGGATACCCGTGTGCCGACCCGCGCCATCGCGCCAGACCGGCGCGATCTCTTTGGCTCTCCAGATGTTCCGGAGCGGTGGCTTACGGCTCTTCTGGTTCTCATGGTCGCGAGACTCTGGCTCATGCCGCTGGGCTCAAGTTTCTGGGTGGACGAAACGGCTACCGTCTTCGTGGTGGAGCACGGCGTCTCCGATCCATCGCTGGCGGCGGCGCCGCAGGTTCCTTACGGCCTCTACTACTGGCTGCCGCGCGCGGCCCGCGCTTTGTTCGGACCGTCCGAAATCGCTTACCGGCTGCCCTCGGTCCTGTTGATGGCGGTTACGTTGTGGATTGTGGCTCTGCTTGCCGCGCGCCTTGTGCATCCTCGCGCGAAGTGGTTCGCGGCCTTTGCCTGCCTCGCTCTCGCCGGGTTCAATTACCAGGCGGACGACGCCCGGCCGTACGCATTGGGCGCCTGCATCGCTTCGGCCGGCGTTCTGTGCCTGGTGCGGTGGCTGGATGAGGGCCGCCTGCGCGATGCCGCCCTCTTCGAGGTCGGCGCGGCGCTGCTGTGGCGAGTGCACCTGATTCTGTGGCCGTTCTACCTGGTGTTTGCCGGGTACGCAGCCGCCCGGTTGCTCCGCAAAGAGACCAGGGTCGCGTGGCCGCGCGTGGCAGTTGTATTTGGACTGCTGGCGCTTGCGCTCATGCCCGTGGCCCTGGACGCACTTTCCCTATTCCCGCAGGCCAAAGCCCACGTCATCGCCGCGCCGCCGAGTCTTCACGAGTTCGAACACTCGCTGCGCTGGAATGTGGCGCTCTGCTGCGCCGCCGGAGCGTGGCTATTTGGCTATTTCTTCCGCTGGGAGACCGTCTATGGGAACGGGAATGCCGCCGAAGAGAAGACACCCGGCGGCAATTGGAGTGATTCGGGATTGCTTCTTGCGTGGTGGCTGGTTCCCCCCGCCGCCCTCTTCGCCTGTTCGTGGATCACCGGGAACAGCGTTTTCGTTCGCCGGTACTTCTCCATCATGATGCCCGGAGTCGCGTTGGTTTCCACCGTCGCGGCGGGGCGCTTTATTCCCGCGCGCGCGTGGAACCGCATGGCTCTGGTTCTGGGCGTGCTCGCGCTCGTGGCGCTCGGACAGTGGGACCGCGTCTGGCCCGCGCACGAAAAGTCGGATTGGCGTTCGGCCGCGCAGAGGGTCAATCAATTGGCCTCCACCCCGGACACCCCGGTAATCTGCCCCAGTCCTTTCATCGAGGCCCGCACGCCGCAGTGGCGGCCCGGTTATCGGCTTCCCGGATTTCTTTACTCGCAGCTACCGGTCTACCCGATCCGTGGGAATACAATCCTGTTCCCATTTGAAACGTCCCCGGCGGCTGAGCGTTACGCGGCAACTCTCGCAGGCACGACGCTTCGGGGTTCCGGCAAGTTCCTGCTCTACGGCGGAAACGGCGCCACGAGTTTCTGGAGGCAGTGGTTCGCGGCGCGCCCCGAACTGGCTGGCTGGCAGGCGGTGCGCTACCGCTACGGCGATGTGGACGTGATCGAGTTTGCGCCGCCTGAAACAGTTCACGCGGCCGCTCGCGGCCCCATCTCGGCAGCGGTCATTCCGGCGCTCGATAGACGGAACCGGCCGGAAGGCCTTCTACGGCTCAAGTAGCAGTTCGCCAGCTTCCTCGTGCATGTGGACGTGGATCTTACCGTTCACTTTGTGGACCACCAGGCCGTATTGGTCGTCCTCCACGGGAATTTGGGCGGGCGTATCCACTACTACTGTGCCGGCTATTGCAACGCCATCGGCCTCCACGCCGTCGCGCAGTTTCCCGATGTGCATGTGGAGGTGGCACTGGCTGCGGTTCGCAAGGCCATTCACGGCCAAGCCCCATTTATCGCCGAAAAGTTCGGTGGCCTTGGCCACTGCGGCTGTCCAGTAGGCGGCATGCTGTTCGGGCGTCATCTGGCGGAGTTCGCGCACGTGGCCACGGGGCAGGATGAGCCAACGGTTTGGCTTCTGCTGATCGATGTCTTTGACGAAGAAGAACGGCTGATCGGCCGGCATCGATTCGGCCTCGCGGCACAGGGAGCAGGTCCACTCCGCCTGGAACTCGGCGGAACCTGTCGCGCAGAGGCACCCGGTCACGTCAGCGCGGGACAGGGATAGGGGTATGAGGCACAGCAGGAGCGCGCAGAGCAGGCGAAAGCGCATCATTATTGGCCGTTCAGGCTAAAAAGGGGTCAGGCTGGAGCGGGAGACGGGGATCGAACCCGCGACCAACAGCTTGGAAGGCTGAGACTCTACCACTGAGTTACTCCCGCTCGGGTTCCCTTCAATGTTAGCAATCCTATTCTAGCAATGGGAACGGCGCTCGGCGCAATGCGGAACGGAGGCCGGGCGGTTGCCGACGCCCGCGCAACCAAATACAGTAGGGTTTTAGGAGAATCATGCGCGTCCCACTGGAACGGAAAGTTCTGAACGAAAACGACAAGATTGCGGCCGGGCTCCGGGAACGCTACAAGCAGAACAAGGTCTTTTGCGTAAATATCATCAGTTCGCCCGGCTCGGGCAAGACCTCGCTGCTCGAGCGGACCCTCGAAGGCTACGGCGCATCCCGCCGCGTTGCCGTCCTGACCGGCGATATTCAGACGGATAACGACGCCCGCCGGCTGGCCCGGTTCGGATTCCCCGTCCGCCAGATCACCACGGGCGGCGCTTGCCACCTGGACGCCAGCATGGTGTTGCGCAACCTTTCGGGATGGCCGGTCGACGAACTGGAAGTCCTGTTTGTCGAAAACGTCGGCAACCTGGTCTGCCCCACCAGTTACGATCTTGGCGAAGACGTGCGCGCCGTCGTGCTCAGCGTGACCGAGGGCGAAGACAAGCCGCTCAAATACCCGGCCACATTTCACCACGCCGACCTGATGGTGCTGAACAAGATTGACCTGCTGCCCTACGTGCCCTTCAAAGCCGAGTTGGCGCTCGAAAACGTCCGGCGCGTGCAACCGACCATCGATATCGTTCAGGTCTCCTGTACTACCGGGCAGGGGTTGGACGAGTGGCGGAACTGGCTCGACGCGCAACGGGCGCTGGCCCAGGCGAAGTGACGCAGAGAGCGGATTCAGCCGACGACGAACGCCGATAATGCATAGGTTTCTCCATCCGCGTTGATCTGCGTGGATCGGCGGCCAACGGACCTTTTTCCGCAGCCTCCTCAGCGTGCGCCGTACCCACGTTTACCGCGTGCGCAAGTCCGCCAGCAGCTTCCGCATCGCCTGGCCGCGATGGCTCACGGTCAGTTTCGCTTCGGCCGACGCCTCGCCGAAGGTGCAGCCGAAGGGCGGGTGGTAGAACAAGGGATCGTATCCGAAGCCGCCGGAGCCGCGCGGGTCATCGATGATCCGGCCCTCGACGGCGCCGCGGTAGACGCCCACCAGGCGCTCGCCTTGTACCAGCGCGATGGCGCATACGAAGCGGGCCGTGCGGTTCTCCACGCCACGCAGATTTTCGAGTAGCAGGCGGTTGTTCGCTTCGTCGTCGCCATGCCGGCCGCAGTATCGGGCCGACCGGACTCCCGGTTCGCCGCCCAAGGCATCCACTTCCAAGCCGGAATCGTCGGCGAACACGAACTCTCCGGGGCTGGCCAGCCAAGCGTAGTGCCGCGCTTTGATTTCGGCGTTCTCTTCAAACGTGGCGCCGTCTTCGACGCACGCGGGCGCGGCCTTGAAACCCGCAAGAAGCTCCATTCGGACTTCGCCCGCGGCTGCGGCGAGTTGAAATTCCCGCAGCTTGCCGGGGTTGCCCGTGGCGCAGTACAACCGGATCAAACGGCCGCCTTTCGCTGCAACTCGATCAGCTGCGTGATTCCCGCGCGCGCCAGGGCGATCAATTCCGCCATGCGCGCATCGTCGAACGGGGTCTGTTCGGCCGTGGCCTGAATTTCGATGAACTTGCCGCTGCCCGTCATGACCACGTTCATATCCACGTCGGCCTGCGAGTCTTCCTCGTAGCACAGGTCGAGCATCGCCTCGCCTCGCACGATTCCCACGCTCGTCGCCGCCACGAAATCGCGCAAGGGCAACTTCGGGATGGCTTTGAACTGCACCAGTTTCTCCAGCGCCAGCCTCAGGGCAACATACGCGCCGGTGATGGCCGCGGTGCGCGTGCCGCCGTCGGCTTGCAGCACGTCGCAATCGAGCACCACGGTGCGCTCGCCCAAGGCCGCGGTATCCACCACGGCGCGCAGCGAGCGGCCGATCAGCCGCTGAATTTCCTGCGTGCGGCCGGAGGGCCTGCCCTTGGTCACTTCGCGAGGCGTTCGCCGGGCGGTGGCGCGCGGCAGCATGGAATACTCCGCCGTTACCCAGCCCTTGCCGCTATTGCGCAGGAAGTGCGGAACGGTTTCCTCCACGCTCGCGGCGCAAAGCACCTGCGTGTGTCCCACCTTGATCAGCACCGAGCCCTCGGCCGTGCTGAGGAAGTTGGTGACAATCTCGACCGGACGCATCTCGCCGGGCTGCCGCTTATCGTTTCTCATTTCTATCCTTGGGACCGCATGACTATATACAGAAAGAACATCACCAGCCCCATGCCGAGCAGGACAATGATGACGCACGGAAGCCCGGGATTCGGCGCGCTCCGCTTTCCTTTTCCTCTCGCCGGCTTGAACTTCCCCATAACCCCGATGGTAGCATTCCACTTCCGCCGCC
The DNA here is from genome assembly GCA_903925975.1 of uncultured Acidobacteriia bacterium. Taxonomy (GTDB): domain Bacteria; phylum Acidobacteriota; class Terriglobia; order Bryobacterales; family Bryobacteraceae; genus BOG-224. The sequence goes on from CAIYHG010000145.1 coordinate 21,666, forward strand.
CCACTATAATGAAGAAACACCATGTCCTCATCCGTTTCCGCGCTCGCCCGTCCCGAGGCCATCACGCGTTACGAGCCGGTGATCGGGCTCGAAGTGCACGTCCAACTGGCCACGGCCACCAAGATCTTCTGCAGCTGCCCCACGAGCTTCGGAGCGCCGCCCAATACCAACGTCTGCCCCGTGTGCCTGGGGCTGCCGGGCGCGCTTCCGGTGCTGAGCCGCGACGCCGTGGAGCTTGCCATTCAGGGCTCGGTCGCGCTCAATTGCAGCGTCCGCCCGCAATCGCGTTTCGCGCGGAAGAATTACTTTTATCCCGACCTGCCCAAGGGCTATCAGATTTCCATGTACGACGAGCCCCTGGCCGAGCACGGCTGGGTGGATATAGTTGTCGATGGCGTGGCCAAGCGGATCGGCGTGACGCGCGTCCACATGGAAGACGACGCCGGCAAGAGCGTACACGAGGGCTTCCGCGATTCGGAGCGCTACTCCTACGTGGATCTGAACCGCTGCGGCACGCCGCTGATCGAAATCGTGAGCGAGCCGGATATGCGCAGCTCGGATGAAGCCTACGCCTATCTCGCCGAGGTCAAGCAGGCCCTGCAGTTCATCGGCGTCTCCACCTGCGATATGGAGAAGGGCCACCTTCGCTGCGACGCCAACGTCTCCGTGCGCCTCAAGGGCGCGGAGAAACTCGGCACTCGCGCGGAAATCAAGAACCTCAACTCGTTCCGCTTCCTGAAGGAAGCCATAGAATACGAGATCGCGCGCCAGGTGGCGCTTGTCGAGAGCGGCGGCCGCGTGATTCAGGAAACGCGCCTCTATGACCCGGATGCCGGCGAGACAGTGGGCATGCGCAGCAAAGAGCACGCTCACGACTACCGCTACTTCCCCGAGCCTGACCTGCTGCCGTTGTGCGTGGATGAAGCCTGGTTGAACCGCCTGACAGCGGCCATGCCCGAACTGCCCGCGCGCAAGCGGGCGCGTTTCATTTCGGACTACGGCTTACGCGAATACGACGCCGACGTGCTGACCGCCGCGCGCCCTATCAGCGAGTTTTTCGAAACCGTTGCCTCGGTTTCGGGCGATCCCAAGACCGCCGCCAACTGGGTGATGGGCGACCTCATGGGATTGCTCAAGTCCGAAGGCAAGGAGATTACCGAGTCTCCCGTCTCCGCCGAGCGCCTGGGAGAACTGGTGGGCCTTCTCTCCAAGGGCGAGATTTCGGGCAAGCTGGCCAAGGACATTTTCGCCAAGATGGCCGCCACCGGTCAGCCCGCCGCCTCCATCATCGAGAAGGAAGGCCTGAAGCAGATCAGCGATACGGGCGCGCTCGAAACCATCGCCGCCGATGTGATCGCGAACAACGCCAAGCAGGTGGAGCAGTATAAGGGCGGCAAGACCACGGTTCTGAATTTCCTGGTCGGCCAGGTGATGAAGGCCACCCGCGGCCAGGCTAACGTTGGCGTTGTAACTGAGTTATTGAAACAGAAACTTGGGTCCTGATTCACAGGTGACTTTATGTTGAAAGAAGGCGACCTCGCTCCCGACATCACTTTGCAGACCGATTCCGGCGAAGAGTTCCGGCTATCGAGCCTCAAGGGCAAACGAGTGGTGCTCTACTTCTATCCCAGGGCGAACACGCCCGGCTGCACGGTGGAGGCTTGCGAGTTTCGCGACGACATCCGCAAGTTCGCCGGCAAAGGGGCGGCAGTGGTGGGCATTTCCCCTGACAAGCCGGCCGCCCAGGCCAAGTTCAAAGAGAAATTCGCTCTGCCGTTTCCGCTGCTGGCCGACGAACAGAAGGCCGCGGCCCATGCCTATGGCGTTTGGAAAGAGAAGACCATGTACGGCAAGAAGGTGATGGGCATTGAGCGCAGCACCTTCGTGATCGGGCCTGACGGAAAGATCGAGAAGATCTACGGCAAGGTGAAAGCCAAGGGTCACGCGGGCGAGGTGCTGTCGGCGCTGTAGGGGCATTGGCAGGCGAAACCGCCTGCCCCACCTGGCCGCGCAAGCGCTTGAGAATGCGTCGTGGCATTGGGCGGTTTCACCCGCGCCCTACGATGAGAACCGGCTAGTTCAGCAGGTTTTTGAGACCCATAACGCGCTTCGGGAACGGAAACTCCGTTCACAGGGCCAGGTTGCCCCTGTACTTCATGTCCTTCGGCGAAAACTTCACCTTGATCCCCAGGCCTTCGACCTTCAACTCAAAGACGGCCTCCGTATCCTTTACGGAAATGGGATCTGAGGCGGCCGGAAAATAGAACAGCAGCGATGTCTCCTCCTCTGCTTCGAGCGTGAGCACATCGGCAGGCTTCACGGCAGTGCCGCCTTTGCGCTTGAGCGAAGCAGTATCTTTGAGGTCCTCTTCGTCGAGACCCATCTCGCGCGGCGAAGGGAAACCCGTGACGCCGATCACATAGAAGCCCGCCGGGTCTTGCGGCAGCGTGTTCTTCGCGGCCAGCCGGACGGGTTCGGCGCTCTCCCAGCGCACCACGATTTCCATGTCAAAAGGCCCGCCCCGGCCTCCGGGCCCGCCCGTGCCCGGGCCGCCCATACCTCCGGGGCCTCCCATCGGGGGCCCGCCCATGCCCGGCCCATCCAGGCCCCCCGTATCCATATCCGGGGCCGTCACCTTGGCCCAGGGCGACTTCGTGAGCAGGCGCTGGACATCCTTCTGAGGCCACTCGTCGCGTGGCTTTTCATTCCAGACGTCACCCGGCGCAAAGCCCCAGGCGGCGAAGCAACCGCCGGAGAGGGTAGCGAGGGCATAGCGTCGCGTCAGCATACTAATTCAGACCCGCCAGTCTGGTTTTCGGTTACATGGCGCCGCCGGAAGCGTACTACGCTAAAAGTATGCTGAAAGCTTGCGGCGCCCTCGCGCTCGTGCTGGTGGCGGCGGCTTGCGCCGCGGCAGCCGACCCCGCCAAGGAACTGCAATCGGCAGCGCGCAGCGGAGACGTGGAGGGCATTCAGACTCTGCTCGCCTCCGGAACCAACGTGGATGCGCGCGATAAGAACGGCAGGACGCCACTGATGCTGGCCGCCGATTCCGGCCGACCGGAAGCCGTCAAGCTGCTGCTCGCCAAAGGCGCCAACCCAGACGCGCGCGACCGCGAAGGCCTTTCCGCCTACGGGTTGGCATTGCTCTCATCGCCCTCGGCCCGCCGCGATACCGTGCTCGTCGCCTTGCCCGCGCCGCCCCGCGTGCGCGTCTTGCTCTTCGCCGGGTGGACGCCGCGCGATGTGACGAGCTCCTGCTTCCAGAGCCGGCCCGAGTTGCTGCATGCCGTGGATAGCTTGCACCTCACCGCCCGCGTGCTGGGCGGCGTAACGGAGCGCGCGCGCACCGATATCCGCGGCGCGATTGAGGTACTGCACGCCGAAGACGCCGGAATGCTCTCCGACCCAAACGCCGGTCCGGCCCCGGATTCCGCCGCCGATGCCACGGTTCGCATCGAAGTTCGCCCGACGGTCGGCTGCGCCCGTCAGAATGACAACCTGAGCCTCTCGGTGGACGTGCGAGTCACCCGGCCCGGCAGCCCGACCCCAACCTTTTCCAAGACATTTGGCATCGGAATCAAGGGGACGGGCGCACAGCAGGTTCCGACGCCCGCGCAGTACGGCGTCCCCTTCGAGCGCTGGGCAAATTCGATCACCAACTCCGTCTTCTGGGATACGCTTCGAGCGCTGCTGCAGCAACCGGCAGTCGCGGCGGGCGGGCGCTAGCCTTCGGGAAGGAACGGCTGAAGAAGCCGGCTGCTAACTCCGCACCCGGAGGAGCAGGTACAGCCCCGTCAACGCGAACACCACGTCGGGGGACCAAGCGGCCATCGCGGGCGGGAGTTGGCTGATGCTGCCTACTTTTTCGAACAGCGTGCTGACGCCCCAGTAGGCGATCGCGATGCCGATGCTCACTCCAATGCCGGTCATCGCGCCGCGCCGGCCCACCATAAAGCCGAAGGGGGTCGCGATCAGCGCCATGATTACCGCAAACAGAGGCGCGGAGAACTTCCGATAGAACTGGATTTGCAGCTGCACCGTATCGAACCCGCTCTGCTGCAAGTCGCGTATATAGCTATCGAGTTCGAGGAAGTTCATCTGCTTATCCTGAAGCGCCTCTTTCAGGAAATAATCCGGAACTTCCGTCAACTCGGAGAACGTGCTCACCGGGAAGGCGTGGTACGTGCGCCCGGTGGGCCGGAAGTCGCTGAACCACCCGTTCTCAAATACCCATTGCTTCAGCAGCGGGCTCCAGCGCGCGCGCTCGGCGGAGATCTGCCGCAGCATCTGGAACGTGCGCGGCTCAAGCTCGAACACGCTCACCTCGCCCATCATGGCTTGCTTGGCGTCGAAGAAGCGATAGTAGTAGATCCTCGACCCCTGCCCCATGATCCACTTCCGGTCCGGCGCCAGGTAGGTTTGCGTCGCGCGGCCTTTGATTTCGTCGCGCAGGGCTTCCTGCTTCCGGTTCGCGCCGGGAACATAGTAGAAATCGAACGCGAACAACCCCACACTGAAGACCGTGCTGCCGAGCAGCACCGGCACGGCCAGCCGGTACGTGCTCACCCCGCACGCCTTGAACGCCGTCAGTTCGTTCTGCTTGGCGAGTACGCCGAAGGCCACCAGCACGGCTACCAGAATGCTGACCGGCAGGGTCTTGTAGACCAGGTCCGGCGTGAGGAACAGAAGGTAAGTGAACATCTTGAGCAGCGGGATCTTGTTGCGGACCATATCGCCCGTCAGCTCGAAGAAATTGTAGATCAGCGTCAGCGATACCAGGCTGGTAAGCAGCAGCCCGAAGTAGAACAGGAACTGCGACAGGATGTATGCGTCGAGCAGTTGCGGCAGCAGCGGCAACCGCCGCCCCGCAAAGCGCGACGGCTCCTGCGCCGGCCGAATGGCCGACCATTTCGCGGCGAACCAGGCTTTCACGTTGGCCATCGGATCGCTGTCGCCCGGACGCTCCATGCGCCAGATGAGGATCAGGCCCGCGATCCCGAATGCCACGTCAGGCAGCCAGATCGCCACGGGCACCGGCAGCGTGCGCTGCTTGGCCAGGCCGATCAGTGAGATGAAGGCCAGGTAATAGCAGAAGAATGCCAGGAACACCGCGTTGATATAGCCCGCCGACTTTCCGCCCTTGCGGGTGGCGATGCCGAGTGGAATCCCGATCATGGCCAGCATCATGCACGCCAGCGGCAGCGCAAACCGGCGATGCAGTTCGATGCGGTTCTCGGTCAGGTCCGGGCCGGACTTGTACTCAAGCAATTGGCGCGTGTTCATGGCGGTCGAACGCAGCACCGTCTGCCGCGCGGGCGAGGCGTCGAGCGCGAAATCCCAGCGCGGCGCCGAGGCGTCGTGCGCCACGCCATCCTTGCCCATTTCGTACGTGGCGGCATCGCGCATCGAAATCTGTATGCGCCTCTCCTGCGGGTCCGAAACGGCGATGGCTTCGCGCGCCACTGTGATCATGGGCCCCATCGCTTTATCCCGCATGCCGCTGGCCCGTTTGTCGGGCGGGGACACGTCGGCGAGGAAGACCGGCCGCCAGCGCACGGGCTCGCCCGGCAGCACGTCGCCCACATAGAGAATCCGGTTCGGGAAGTCCTCGTCGAAAACGCGCGGCTGAATCTCCGCGGAAAGCGCCGTCGCGGCCAGTTCATTGATGATGCGGGTGCTCTCCCGCATAGCGAGCGGCGTCAGGTTCAGCGAGGAGAATGCCGCGCAGGCCATCCCGATCGCGGCGAAAGCCATTACCGGCGGAATCACCCTGCGGCTGGAAACGCCCGCCGCGCGCATGGCGATGATCTCGCCATCCGCCGCCATGCGCCCCAACCCGATGAGAATGCCCACCAGTACGCCGAACGGTATGGTGAGCGGAAGCACCGGCGGAATGGCGCACGCGAACAGCAGCCCGATCGTCTTCAGGTTGGAGGCGTTGCTGCGCGCCAGCAGGTCAAAAAGCTTATCCAGCCCGTGCAGGAAAACCACGAACGTCGCCAGCAGAGTGCCTAGCGCCGCGCTGGTTAGGATTTCCCGGAAAACGTAACGGCTAAGGGTGCGGAACACGGCGCTTATTTACGCGAAATCTCCGGCGGTGGCACCACCGGAAGACGCGGCGCTTCCTCGTCCACCTTATACAGTTCCACTTCGTCAACAAGAATCGACGGAGCCACGACGCAGGTTTCGGCCTGGAACCCGCCCGATTGATTCATGAACTCGAAAACCTGGCTGTCGTCGCCGGCGGCATCGATGTCCCGGAGAGTGCGGACGTTGAAATTCCGGATGCGGAGCCCGCGAGCCAATTCTTCATGTCCATCCGCGTAGACCCTGTAGGCCATCGCCGGAGCGCTAATCGGCCGGGCGCCGCCTTGTTGGCCCCCGCCGCCCATCTGTCCGCCGGAAAACGAGGGGAAGTCCATCTTCCGGACGATGATTCCGTACGGTTTCCCGCGGTCCTGAATCGCCTGAATCAGCTTCTTCTTCAAGTCCGCGGCGGGCACTGCCGCCGAAGAGGATACGAACAGATTGCTTATCGCGGGAGCGGCGCCGGCCGCGGCTCCGGGCAGCCGGGCGCGTCCGTTCGATCCCTCGAAGCCGCGCACGGGTTGCCGGGTCAATAGGAAATTGCGGAAAACGCCCTTCTCTACGATTTGTAGCGGCTTGGGAACCACGCCTTCGCGGTCCACCTCATAGCTGCCGAACAGCGGCCGCCCCCGCCACTCTTTCTGCGTGGGGTCGTCCACTATGCTGAACGACTCGGGCAGTATACGCGTGCCGATACGGCCCTCGAGCTCCGAGGCCGCGGTCACTGCTCCGCGCCCGCCCGTTATTCTGCGCGTCAACGGAAGATTTCTTCCCATCATCTCGGCGAAAAGCTGCGGGCTGGCCTGGCCTTCGAAGACGACTGGCCCGGTATAATCCTCCGAGGCTCGCGGCGCGTGCGCCACGGCTACCAGGTTGCGCGCGAAATCCGTGATAGCTCGCGCCATTTCCGCTTCGGACGGCATGCGGCCGGCGTCGAGCGAGAAGAACGTAATCCCGTCCCCGATGGTTGTACCATCGTCGGACTGGGCTACGGCCCGGGCGCGCACGAACGTCACGTCCTCCGTGGCCCGGACTTCGGTTCCTTCGCTATTGACCACGTAATACCCGCCGGTGCTGGCATCCAAATCGACCACGGAGTAAATCAGCCCTGGGAAGTTGGCGAAAATCGCGGAAAGGTTGCGGACGCGGTTGGTCCACGCTTCTTCATCAATGGCCAGGGGCCGCAGCCGGTCCAAGTGTTTCACCGGCTCCGCTTTGGCGAAATCGTTGATCTGGTCGGTCTGGCTTACACTGTTCTGCGCAGCCTTCTTCCGCGCCAGGAGTTCCACCGAGGCCTTGTAAGCCATATCGGTTTGCAGCCACAAAAAGCGGCGCAAAACGGGGTAGGAACCGTCAATGGGAAACGCGCCCAGGTCATAGCGCGAGCCACCGCCGCCCCCGCCAGCGAAGTTGGTGTTATCGAACTCGTAGCTCCCCACCCGAACCTGCGCTTGCGGCAGCCGGAAATGGTCGCGGCGCCGGGAGACTATGCCCCCCAGTGTGGCCGAAACCGTGAACGTGTCCCCTTCATCCACGATGTACTGAATGAAATAGGGCGAGCCCAGATCGGCGACGGTCAGTTTGCGCGAGCGCTCGATTTCGTCGCGCATCGCGCGCAACAGCGGGTCCGGGTCGGCGGGCGGCGTCTGAGCCGGCAACACGACAAAGGCTGCGGCCAGTGCGGCCGCGCACCACGCCAGGGGCCTCATTGGTTCCCCCCGATCTGCGTAATGCTGGGGTCGGGTAGAAGCGGCGGCCTGTCGTTCGCTTTTGCCTTCTTCTGAATTTCGATTTCGGACACCAGAATTTCCGGCGACGCCGCGGAGACGGGTACGCTCCCCGATTCCGCGCCGCAATAGCCGTTGAAGACGTCCAGCTTGTCCGAGGTCGCCAGGATCTTGGCGAAGCTTGCCAGCGGCGTGCCCACAATGTCCGCGCCCCTGATCAGCTCATCCGGACGCCCGTCCGCGTACACGCGGTAGACCACAACGGGCATCACTTTGAAAGCCTGAAGGCCGGCGCGCGCCGTGGTGGTAAACCCTCCGGTCACGTCGCGGAAATAGAGTCCGTACGGCTTGTTCTGGCGCTTGGCTTCATCCACCAGCATTTGCCGCAGCTTGGCTTCGGAAACGGCGCGGTCCGATTGCACGATCAGGTTCGATTGCCGCGAAACCACTTCATAGCCCGGCTGCCGGCGCCCGTGCCCGTTGGACTGGTCGATGCCCGCTATGGGCGAGCGCGACATCAGGAACGTCTTGAGGATGCCCTTATCCACCACGGTGACTGGGCGCGCCTTGACGCCTTCGTCGTCATATTCATACCAGCCGTTCAGATCCACCGTTCCGAGTTTCTTGCGGGTGGGGTCGAAGATCACGGAGAGGAAATCGGGCAGCACCGGCCCGCCCAGACTCTTGGTAAAGGTCTGGCCCTCGGTTTCGTCCTTCTGCCGGTGGCCTTCCACGCGGTGGCCGAAGATCTCGTGGAAGAACACGCCCGCCGCCCGGCCTGAGAAGATGGCGGGTCCGACGAACGGCTCCGTTTCGGGCGCCTTCAGCAGTCCGGCCACGTCCTTGGCGACGCTATCCACCAAGGCTTCAAGCGCATCGTCTTTGGGCAACGCGGAGCAGTCCACGGCTTCCACGGTCTGGAAGCTGTCCAGATCCGTGCCGTCGGCCGCTTTGGCCGAGGCGGTGATGATCACCCGGGAATAGCCGCGCCCGTGCTCAATGCGCGATCCGCCGGTATCGACAAAATAGCGCGTATCGGTTTGGCAGATCACCGCAACCCGCGAAGTCAGCACGTAGGGATAGTTGCCGAAGCGCGCGGAAAGCTTGCGCAGGCGTTCGGTCCAGGAGGCGCTGTCGAAACGCAGTTTGGGCGGCGCCTGAAACGAAGTGGAAGGCTGCTCGGTGGAAAAATCGGCCGAGCTGTCCGCCTGCGCCACGCGCACCTGCGTATTCGTCTTGATGCGCAGCAGCCGTTCCGCGGCGGTCCTGTAGGCGCGGTCGGTTTCGAACCAGAGCCGGTTCTTGATGGAGTCGGCGCTGTCTTCGTACGTGATCGCCGCGCCCGAAGTGAACTGCGCGGCCGCGCCGCCCTGTCCGCTTACGCGGTGATAATTGTCGAGTTGCGGAGCGCCGACGCGAACCGACACGTCGAGTATGCGGCTCCGGCCCGTCGCGGGAGGCGTCACGGCGCCCAGCGTAGCCGTGAGCGAGCCAAACTCCTGCTCGGTCACTTCATAGCTGATGAAATAGGGTGGCGGGTTTGCCTTGTCCTTCAAAACGCTGAAGTTCCGCGTTATTTCGTCGGACATTGCCTGGATTAAAGCCGGGGGCTGAGCGAATGCCGCCGCCCCGGACGCGAGAAGCGCCAGTACGAGCCAAGCCGGTCGATTCAAGTGTTCAGCATACCATTTACAATCCTCGCCCGGCTTCCAGCCGCACGCCCGGCGGCGGTCAGTCCAAGTCCCGGTTCGCACACTCCCCCCGCCCGAATGCCCCCCCGAGCCGAGCCCCGGACGGGTGAGAGCGGAGGGCGGTGCGGACAGAGACTGGTACAGGTGCGGCGCGGGCTTCTGCCCCGGTTTCTGACCAATCGCCAGTCTAGCGGTCAACCTTACAGCGCGTTACTCTTCCCCAAGTTGCATGCCGCGCACAGGGTCCGAAGATTCTCGTCAACGGTGTCTCCGCCTCGGCTCCAGGGAATAACGTGGTCAATATGAAGGGTGATGCCCGGCGAACGCGCGGGGCTAGCTCCGCAGGCGCGACACGAAAAGCTATCACGTTTCATGACGCGAAAACGGGCACGGAGAGATGGGTCCCGACCGGTTTGGTGGCCGGTGGCCGCGTCGACCGGAGTTGGCGGAATTACCTCCCGTGCGTTCGCATACGATACGAATTGCGTTAACGCATCGATCCAAGAACGGAACCTGCGCCTATATGCTCCCTGCGAGATGGCGGAGGGCGGGCGGGCCAATTCAGCGCGACGCGGCTGTAGCCCGTAGTGTTCCCAAAGGAGCATAAGATTTTCGAAAAGCCGGGCATCGGAGATATTAATCTCGTTGGCGACCTCCAGGCCGGCGGCGATGACTGCTTTGTTCCAGGTGCCAAAGCGTCTCGACGCGGTTGTCGGATCGAACTTGCCGAACTCCGAATATAGCCGCATCGAGACGACGTTCGTGCCTGCCAACGTGGCCGCGTGTCGAATGTCGGTCAGGATCTCTTCATTCGAAACGGGAGCCCCTTGGACGCGCTCAAGCTGGAATTTCGAATCGCTCACGTTGCTTCCAAAACGGTGCGGCTGCGCAGGCGATCTTCCACCCAAGCACGGAGTGACTTCAATAAAGCGCGCGTCTCAGCCCGGTCCAGGGACTCTGTGCCGTCGTAGTCGTCGTACCGATACACCGCCCCAAACGGCGTGAGCACGTCCAAATTCTCGAACTCGTCCGGCAACGGCGCGCCCGAACGTGCGAGAGAATCCATCAAGGCTCCCAATTCGTGGGTCTTGTGGAACGTAACGCCCAAGTCGGACAGCAGCGCCTTCAACATCTTCTCCCCAGCCTGCTGACAGTGGAAGCCGATTACCTCGTCGCTCACGCTGTCGCATCCGAGGACTGCATCCAGCAAGGATTCATCCTGAGCCGCCTTGCGCAGAAAGAGCAGAGCCTGTTCACGCCGCTTCATACAGGACCCGCCCCTCGGTGGCAGCTTCGTAGTAGACGTTGCCAGGAGTGTCCCGCCAATACTGAAAGTTTTCGTCACTGACAACCAAGAGATCGATGGCCATATCGAAGGAACGAAGGAGGCGATTCAGGCGGACGATCTCCGCAAAGCGATTGGCGGGTTTCTCCTCCACCACCATGATGTCGAAGTCGCTATCGCCGGCGGCTTCGCCCCTTGCCCGCGAACCGAAGAGGATGATCCGTTTGGGATGGGCCGCCTGGACCAGCACGCCTGTCACGTTCGAGACGATCTGTCTGGTTGCAGGACTCAAGGCTGACGCGACTCCTACGACTAGTTTGCCACACGTAGGCGCCGGACGCGGCGGGAGCCGCGCTCAAGATTGTGGCGAGGTTCGGGTGGGTCAAGTCACCGACTCGCCTCCTTCAACTACGCGGCGTCCAAATTCGGACTCCAAATGGACTCCGGTCCCGGCGACGAAGGCAACCAGGGGAACTAAGGAGAGAGCGGCTGTGGTGTCTTTACCGCGCTCTCGTCGGTCGCGGCCTCGGTCGGATACCATCCAATCCGTTCAGCCATCCCATCCAATTTGATATATTGGGGGCATGGAGCACCCGCTCACGCTCAAGGACGAACCTGGCAAGCCCTTATATCGCCAGCTTTTTGAGCACTTTGCGGAAAAGATTCGCGCGGGCGACATGCCTCCAGGCGAACGCATGCCAGCCACTCGCGAATTGGCTGGGCAGCTCGGATGGAATCGGGCGACTGTTTCCGCAGCCTACGAACTGCTGGAAGCCGAGGGCCTGATCAACGGCCATGTGGGACGCGGCAGTTTCGTAACGGCCAAAGCCGCTCCGGCGGGCTTCGATTGGTCCTCGGGTCGTGAGCAGCGCGAACCGGAGCCGATGGCCCCGGCCGGGGGGATTGGCGCCGGGTGCATCAGTTTCGTCGTCTCGCGGCCTTCTTCGGCCCTGTTTCCGCTGGATGATTTTCGAGAGAGCTGTGAGGCCGTTTTGCGTAGGAGCGACCTCGCCGAGATCTTGCAGCTCGGGGTTCCCAGCGGTTATGGGCCTTTGCGCAAGCGCCTCCTCGAAGACGCCCGCCGCGCGGGCCTGGCCTCGCCGGGGGACGACCTGATTGTCACTAACGGCTGCCAGCAAGCGCTCGATCTGATCGCCAGAGTGGTATTGAACCCCGGCGACCGCGTACTGGTGGAAGACCCCGCTTACCCGGGGCTGCGCAACCTGCTCTCGGCGGCGGGCGCGCAACTTGTGGGCGCGCCTGTGCGCGAAGAAGGGATCGACGTCGCCGAAGCGAAGCGCGCCATGGAGCGCGAGCGGCCGCGGCTGGCCGTGATCACGCCGAATTTTCAGAATCCCACCGGCGCCACGCTCAGCTTGGCCGCGCGGCGTGCGTTCCTGGAGGCGGCGCACGCGGCCGGAGTGCCGGTAATCGAGAACGATCCCTATGGCGACCTGCGCTACGCCGGCGAACCGTTGCCCGCGCTGAAACAATTGGATGAAAGCGGCGGAACCGTGCTGCTGCGAAGCTTCTCGAAGGCCAGTTTCCCGGGGCTGCGGGTAGGCTGGGCGCTTGGTCCGAAAACTCTGATCGATCGCCTGCGCCGCGCAAAGGAAGCCTCCGACTTGCACACGGACCAGCTTTCGCAGGCGGTACTGCTTGAGTTCATGGAGTCGGGAAAGCTCGACGCACACCGCCAACGCGTGCTGCGCGCCGGGGCCGAAAGGCTCGCGGCCACGCTTGAAGCCTGCGGCCGGTATTTGCCGCCGGGATCGCGCTGGACGCGCCCCGAAGGCGGGATGAACGTATGGGTGCGGCTGCCGCGGCCCCTCGATGCGGGTGAATTGCTGCCGCGCGCTCAGAAGGCAGGCGTGGCTTACCTGCCGGGCCGCTACTTCGCGGTTTCGCGCCCCGACCACGGCGCGCTACGGCTCAGTTTTGCGGGGCTGCTTCCAGAGGAAATACGGAAGGGCATTTCGATTTTAGGGAACATCTTTTCGGACGAGCTTCAGAGCGCCTCGGGCGATTTCGAGAGTTCGACGGCCATGGTTTAAGAGGCGCGGCTGCCGCCGCGCAAAGGGAGAAATCGATGTTGCAGTTTACGAGCGAACAGTTTCGGTTGAAGGTGGGCTTGGCGGAAATGCTGAAAGGCGGCGTCATCATGGACGTCACCAATGCCGAGCAGGCCAGGATTGCGGAGGATGCGGGCGCCTCGGCCGTGATGGCGTTGGAGCGGGTTCCGTCCGATATCCGCAAAGACGGCGGGGTGGCGCGCATGGCCAACATCGCCATCATCGAACAGATCATGAAGACGGTGAGCATCCCGGTGATGGCCAAGGCCCGCATCGGCCACTTCATGGGGGCGCGCATTCTCGAAGTCCTCGGTGTGGACTATATCGACGAGAGCGAAGTCCTGACGCCGGCGGACGAAGAGCACCACATCGCCAAGAATGATTTCAAAGTGCCGTTTGTCTGCGGCGCGCGCAACCTGGGCGAGGCCCTGCGGCGCATTGCCGAAGGCGCGGCCATGATCCGCACCAAGGGTGAAGCGGGCTCGGGCAACATCGTGGAAGCCGTGCGCCACATTCGTACCATCGTGAAAGAGATGAAGCAGCTCACGGTGCTGGGCAAGGAAGAGCTGGTGCATGCGTCGAAGACGCTGCAGGCGCCGCTTGAGTTAGTGGAGTGGGTGGCGCAGAACGGCAAGCTGCCGACGCCGAACTTCTCCGCCGGAGGCATCGCCACGCCCGCCGATGCGGCGCTGGTAATGCAGCTCGGCGCCGAAGCCGTCTTCGTCGGCTCGGGCATCTTCAAGTCCTCCGACCCAGGGGCGAGAGCCGTGGCCATCGTGCAGGCGGCCAAGAATTTCAATAACCCCGAGAAGCTGCTCGAAGCCAGCCGCTCGCTCGGCGAAGCGATGCCGGGCCTGGACATCGCCAAACTGCCCGAATCGGAACTAATGCAAACCAGAGGCTGGTAGTGAAACGCGTTGGAGTGCTTTCGCTGCTGGGGGATTTCGCGGCGCATGCCGAGGCGCTGCGCCGCGCCGGCGCCGAGCCCGCACTGGTCCGCGACCGCGAGGAACTTCGCTCGCTCGACGGCCTGGTGATCCCCGGCGGCGAAAGCACCACCATGCTCAAGCTGCTGCGTTACGATGGCCTGCTCGACGACCTGACCGAATTCGGGCGGCGCAAACCCGTTTTCGGCACGTGCGCCGGAGCGATCCTCATGGCGCAGCGGGTCTCGAACCCGGAGCAGGAGAGCCTTGCCCTGATGGATATGGACGTGGAGCGCAACTCGTACGGCAGGCAGATCGATAGCCGCGTCGCCGTTCTGAAGACCGAACCGGATTTTGAGAGCCGGACGGCGGCGGGCGAGCTGGAGGCGGTGTTCATCCGGGCGCCGCGCATCCGCCGGCTCGGGCCGGGTGCGAAGATCCTCGCGCGCTTCGAGGGCGACCCCGTCCTGGTGGAGCAGGGCCGGCATCTCGCGGCCACATTTCATCCCGAATTGACCAGAGATTTGCGCGTACATGAGCTCTTCCTGGAGAAGCTGTGAGCGTCGAGCCTAAGAACGTTCTCTTTGTGTGTATCGGCAACGCCTGCCGCAGCCAGATGGCGGAAGGGTTTGCGCGCGCTTACGGCAGCGACGTGATCGCCGCCGCGAGCGCGGGACTTCACCCCGCCATGAACGTTGCTTCCGATACCCAGCGCACGATGCGCGAAAAGAACATAGACCTCTCCGGGCATTTCCCCAAGAACGTTCACCACGTTTTGCGGACGCGCTTCGACCTGGTGATTAACATGAGCGGCCTCGGCCTGCCCGCCCGCCTGAACGCCCCCGTGCGGATTTGGGACGTGCCGGACCCGGTGCAGATGAAGTATGACGACCACTGCGCGGTGCGCGACCAGATCGAGCACCTGGTGATGATGCTGATCCTGGAACTGCGGAAGAAGGCGAAGGCGCCGGATTTTCGCGGCCAGGGTTCCGGCCGCCTGGAGACTTGAACTTCTTTCCGCGTCCTTGTCTCGCGGCCTGACTCGGCGTCGCGCCTGGCCGTTCCTCTTCAGTCGAGTTGTTCCACTGGCCCCGCAATTGCACCTCTCTGGCCGGAGGTTCTAATGCGAAAGTTTGGCTTTACGGCGATGTTGTTCTTAGTACCCTTGGGGCTTTTCGCGGCGCGGCTGACGCTGCGGGACGGGACAGTGGTTTACGGCACGCTTATTAACGGCTCGTCCGACAGCATCCTCATTCAGGATGAGTACGGCGCTGACCGGCGCTTCGACCTGGAGCGGATCAGGCTCATTGACTTCGATGCGGTGAGTCCGAACGCGAATGTACGGTACCGCAATGACGCTTCACGTTCCCGTTTGGAGAACCGTCCCCCGCAATACGCCGCCGCCAATCAAGGCACGGATGAGCAGATTCTGCCTGCGGGCGTGCAGATATCGGTACGCACCGATTCCGAAATCAATGCCTACACTGCCACCGAAGGACGCACATACTCGGGCAATATCACTCAGGATGTTGTAGGGCCTTCGGGCGACATCCTCATTCCCCGAGGCTCGGACGCAGATCTTGTGGTGCGCCAGGTCAACGAAGGCGGAACGCTCACAAGCGGCAATCTCATTCTGGACCTAGACTCGGTGCGCGTGAACGGACGCCGCTACCTGGTGAGCACCGAAGATATGAACCAGCGCGGGAACAACCAGGGAATCGGGGCCAACCGGCGCACGGGTGAGCTGGTAGGCGGCGGCGCCGTGCTGGGCACTCTGCTGGGCGCTCTGGCCGGAGGCGGTAAAGGCGCTGCAATCGGCGCGATCGCCGGCGCAGCGGCCGGCGGAGGCGTGCAAGTACTGACCAAGGGCAAAGAGATTCGGGTTCCGGCGGAGACCGTGCTGAACTTCCGCCTGGATCAGCCCCTTTATCTTCGCGCCGAATAGCGCGGAACAACCGGCAGCGGAACAACCGACAATACCCGCGCAGCCGCACTCACTCGCGATCGCAAGCCCGCGAAAAGCGGCGGCGGAAACTGGCCGTCCTCGACTCAGGAGCGCGGAGCCGTCGCGAACCGCTCCGCGCGGGCCGGAAGATCATGACTTCGCTTGTTCCATCCAAGCGGCCGGCCGGACGGTGCCCCGCGAACAGATTTGGCTTCATGGCGTCCGCCTGACGTGTTTGGCGCACCCGCGCCACTAGCCGACGTTCCCATGTGGGGCATTTCCCGCAGTCGACCTACCGCCCGATGTTGCAAAAAACCGCAACCGCTTTGAAATCAGACCCCCAATATTGGTAAACTGAGTGCTCTTCTTGCTATATCGGAGTTCAGGGCCGGAGTATGCGCCAAACGCATACGGCCGGGAGAAAAGGACGCCTAAGTAATGTCTTCCGCTACAGATCAGAAAGCCGAGTTCCTTCGCGCGCTTCCCGGCGACGATGTCCGCCAGATTCTTTGGCGCTTCGCCGAGCGTTACGACCTGCAGATGCTGGTTCAATCCGTCCGCGCCGTGGCGCGCGGCCCCGTCGCCCGCCTGGTGGCCGCCGGCGCCCGCAACACCCACGATTGGACACCCGAGAAGGCCGCCCTTCTCCAGTCATTTGACGAGTCGGGCATCACCGGCGTCTTCATGGAACCGTCCGAAGGCGGCTTCATCGAAGGTCCCAAGAACCTGGCCCTGGCTCTGGTCGCTTTCGAACTGGCCTGGGTGGACGCCGGCGCCGCAACCGGCAGCCTCGCCGGGTGCCTCGCCCTCTCCCCCATCCATGAGCGCGGAACCGACGAGCAGCGAAGTTACTACATGAGTAAGTGCGCCCCGCCCCAGCCCGGCGAGGACCGCAAGCCCTGGCGCGGCTCTTTTGCCCTTACCGAACCCATTCCCTACGTCGGCGTCGAGACCGGCATGCTCGGCGGCAAGGTCAAAGTAGCCGAATGGAATGAAGGCGAGGAGCCCACGCTCCAGGTGGATAAGCGCGGCCGCTTCATCACCAACATGGGTTTCGCCAACTTTGTCACCGCCGCCGTGGAATCCGACGACCCGCGCATCAAGGGCACCTGCATGGTGATCCTCGAAGAGAACGACCCCGGCACCTTCGACCGCGGCACCCCCACCCGCAAGCTGGTCCATCAGCTCTCTTCCACCAACGACCCCGTCCTCAGCCTCAAAGTGCCCGCGCACCGCATCATCGGCGGTTACTCCGTCAAAGACGGCGTCATCATTCCGCGCTACAGCCACGGCGAAGTGATCGAGGCCGTATTCCGCCGCACCCGCGTCACCGTGGCCATCATGAGCTCGGCCAAGCTGCTCTCGGCCATCGAACCCGTCATCCGCTATGCGCGCGGCCGTTTCCGCGGCGGCTCCATCGCCACCCCCGGCTCCCCGCGCTACGATCTCGGCCTCCAGCTCAAGCAGGACGTGGTACACCGCCTGGTGGATGTGTGGGCAACCGGCGAAGCCAGCGCGTCTTTGGGCTTCGCGGCGGCGCGCGTGTTCGACGAACTCGACCCCATCGAGAAGCAAAAGAACTCGATCCTCGCCGAACGCGGCATCACCGGCGGCAGCGCCATGCTGAAGTTCATGCGCAAGGTGCAGAAAGAGGCCATCGAATTCCTGAATGGCAACAAGCCCGAATTGAAGGACGACGTGCTCGTGAACGCCGCCATACTCGATTCGGTCGCCAACGTCCTCTGCCCCGCCTGCAAGCTCTGGAACACCGGCCACGGCGCCCGCAAGATGCGCGAGGCCGTCAGCCTCATGGGCGGCTACGGCATCACCGAAGATTGCCCCGGATTCCTGGGTCACAAGTGGATGGATTCGCAGCTCGAAGCCACCTACGAAGGCCCCGAGGCCGTGCAGCGCCGCCAGCTCAGCATCACCATGACCGACGACCTGTTCCTGACGCAGTTCAAGCAGTGGATCCGCGATATGCGCGTGATCGCCAATGACCGCCCCGGAACCGGCGCCTGCGCCGTCGCCACCGCTATGGAGCTTTGGCTCTGGACCCTCGAGCACCTGCTGAAGAGCGCCGATGCCGATGGTAGCAAGCTCTATCACAGCTCCCGCCAGGGCGTCACGTTCCCCCTGGCCGACGCGCTCTGCTGGCTGCTCGCCGTGCGCTCGCAGATTCTCGATACGCTCGAACTCGCCGTCAAAGGCGTCGATCACCCCACCGTCTCCGAAGGGTTCGAAGGTTTGCTGGCTTTCTATACGGACCTCTGCCACGTGCAATCCGCAAGCGCCGCCGGCGAAGTTGGCCGCATTTGCGCCGAGTTGGTGTTCGGCTACAACCGCCACCCGGCATGGGATACCGAGGGTTGCGCCACCTGCTACCAGGGCGGGGAACTCGATGGCATGGAGAGCCTCATCCCCGGAATTTCCAGCATCGCCCGCGGCTACTCGGACGTGATCGAAGCCGATGGCGCCCATCCGCAGAAGGCCGGCCCGTGCGTGCGCTTCAACGGCCTCGATAAGTTCACGCGCCTGCGCACGCGGCTGGATGGCTGCCTCACAGGTTCCCAGCTCGCGAAAGACCGCGCCGCTGAGTCTCTCACCAAAGTCATGATTCCCGAGGCATTGGACTACCCCGCATGAGCAACGAGCCCCTCGCCGAACGCCAGAGCATGAACGTGGACGTAGTCTGCGTGGGCTTCGGCCCCGCCATGGCCGGGTTCTTGACCACGCTCTCAGGCAAGCTGATGAACCCCGATGGTTCGCCCGCGGTCGAGAGCCCCTCGTGCCCCGGTCTGCCGCTCCAGGTTGTCTGCTACGAGCGCGCCGACGATATCGGCTTCGGCGTTTCGGGCGTGGTGACGCGCGCCCGCGGCATCCGCGCCACCCTACCCGATTTGGACCCGGCCAACATTCCCATGGCCGCCCCGGTGCGGAATGAGAAGGTGGCGTACCTGCTTGACCCGCACGGCGCCAGCCGCCGCTCGCCTCTGCTGAAGATGGGCGACGCCGCGCTGCGCACGCTTGGCCTGGCGAAAGACGGCGGCTACGAACTGCCCTACACCCCGCCGTTCCTGCACAAGCACGGCGGCATGGTGATGTCGCTCGGCCAGTTCCTGCAATATATCGGCGGCGAGTTGATGGGCGCGGGAGCGGTGCAGATCTGGCCCGGCTCGCCGGTCAGCCAGGCGCTCGTCGAAGACGGCCGCGTCGAAGGCGTCCGGCTCTGCGATCAGGGCGTGGACCGCGATGGCGCGCCCGAACCCGGCTTCATGCCGGGCATGGATGTCCGCGCCGCTCTCACGGTGGTGGCCGATGGCCCCGTGGGCGCCGTCGGCCGGCAATTGGACGAGCAGTTCGGCATGCCGCGCGGCAACCATCAGCGCGAGTGGGCCGTGGGCATGAAGATGGTGGTAGACCTCCCCGAAAATTCGACGCTCGAACCCGGCACGGTCTTCCACACCTTCGGCTACCCGGAACCTGAGATCTTCGGCTTCTTTTACGTGCATCCGGATCGCGTCGCCACGGTCGGCATCTTCGTGCCCTCGTGGTTCGCAAGCCCCATGCGCACGTCTTATCGCTTGTTGCAGCACTTCATGCTGCACCCGTATATCTGGCGTTACCTCGAAGGCGGCAAGCTGCGCTCGTGGGGCGCGAAGTCCCTGCAGGAATCCGGCAAGCGCGGCGAGCCATTCCTGGTGGGCGAGGGTTACGCCCGCATCGGTGAAGGCTCCGGCAGCACCAACGTCCTAACAGGTTCCGGCGTGGATGAAGCCTGGACCACCGGCGCGCAACTCGCCGAATCCGTACTCGACCTCCTCAAGCGCGGCGAGCCGTTCACGAAAGAGAACCTGGAAAAGACCTACGTCGCCAAACGCCGCGCAAGCTGGGTCGAAGAGGAAGGCCGCATCGCCGAAAAGGCGCGCGACGGTTTCCACCACGGCGTCGTCGCGGGAATGCTCGGCATGGCCCTGGCCGGCTTCTCCGACGGCAAGCATTGGATTGAAGGCGAGCCGCATCCGCTGCCCGATCCTCAGGAGTATTACCGCTCGAAGATCTCGCCCGACGAGTTCAACCGCATCGTCGAAGAATGCCGGCTCAAAGGCGTATCCTGCCACGACGCGCTGATGGATAAGTGCGGTTGGCCCGCCATCCCGTTTGACGGCCAACTGCTGATCACGCATCAGGACGCGCTCCTGGTCGGCGGCAAGGTGCAGGCGCCCGCCGGATTCGCGGATCACGTGCAGTTCGAGTTTCCCGATTTCTGCGAGCGCTGCGGCTCCAAGCTGTGCATCGAGATGTGCTCGGGCCAGGCGATCACCCCCGGCCCCTCCGGCGTTCCGGCGTTCGACCGCGAGAAGTGCGTCCACTGCGGCGCCTGCATCTGGAACTGCCCCACGCGCCTCGAAGACGACCCGCCCCGCGGCAACATCATCTTCCGCGCCGGCGCCGGCGGCCTCCACTCCAACGAGAACTAAGCCCCGGCAGCGCGCATTTGTGGCGCACGGTTCATCGTGCCGGGCCGGCATTCATGCCGGCCTTCTCGTGTTGAGCATGCTTTCGTACAGGTGAAGAACTTCCAGACGGCCCGCGGGCTATAGTGAAAGCATGCGATGGCTGGCCTTTGTGGCGTGCGCGCTCTGCGCTTCCGCCCAGCAGTCTCCCTTCACCATCGAACAGGCGCTCGGGTTCGCGTTCCCTTCGGAGATGCGCGCCGCGCCCTCGGGGACCAAGGTGGCCTGGGTTTCGAACCTGCGCGGCGTGCGCAATGTGATGGAGGCCGAAGCGCCGGACTACCGCGCGCGCAAGCTAACCAGCTACACGGAAGACGACGGCCAGGAAATCACGCAATTGCGCTGGACCGCGGATGCCTCCGCCGTGCTCTTCGTGCGCGGGGGCACTGCCAACCCGGCCCAGAATACGAACGGCGTCTCCGGGGGAATCTGGATCGTAGGTATGGATGGCGCGCCGCCGCGCCGCATCGGGCAGGGTTCCGCGGCGTTCCCATCGCCCAAGGGAGGCCGGGTCGCATTCGATGCCGGGGGGAAGATCTGGCTGGCGCCGCTCGATGGCTCGGCGCCTGCCGCGCCCGCGTTTGAAGCGCGCGGCCAGTGCGAACGGCCAATCTGGTCGCCCGATGGCGCCCGCATCGCCTTCACCAGCATGCGCGGCGACCACAGCCTCATCGGCATCTACGATCTGGCCTCAAAGACCCTGCGCTACGTTGACCCCGCCACGGATTGGGATGATAACCCGGCGTGGTCGCCCGACAGCCGTTCGGTCGCTTTCATACGTATCCCCGCCACAGGCCTGCGCGCCGTACGCGAAGCCAGGCGCGAGGGCGAGCCGTGGTCGATCCGCGTCGCGTCCGCCGAAACCGGCGAGGGCCGCGAACTATGGCACGCCGCGAAGGGGCCAGGCAGCGTCTTCCGCGCCATCAACGCGGACTATCAGGCTATGTGGGCCAACAACCGGGCCGGCGACCGCGTCGTCTTCCCCTGGGAAGCCGATGGCTGGACGCACCTCTACTCGATTCCCGCCGCCGGCGGCGCCCCGGTGCTGCTGACGCCGGGTGAGTTCGAGGTAGAAGACGCAGCCCTGGCGCCGTACCGCGGCGAAGTGATCTATTCCTCGAATCAGGGCGATCTCGACCGCCGCCATCTGTGGCGCGTCCCCGTTGCCGGCGGACGTGCCCAGTTTCTGACGCTTGGCATTGGAATCGAATGTTCCCCGGCGCCGCTTGAGGGGGATTCGTTTGCCTTCCTGGAGTCGGACGCGCGCCGCCCCATGCGGGCGATGGTCAAGACGCTTTCGGGAACGCACGAAATGGACCCCGCGGCCAGACCCGCCAACTTCCCCGCCGGGCAAATGACGGATCCCGAGCGGGTAATTTTCCGAAGCGCCGATGGTTTGGAGATCCACGGCCAGCTCTTCCGCCCACGCCAGAGTGCAGGCCGCTCACCAGCGGTGGTCTTTCTTCATGGCGGCCCCAGACGGCAGATGCTGCTCGGCTGGAACGCCATGGATTACTACTCCAACGCGTATGCCTTCAATCAATACCTGGCGAGTAACGGCTACGTAGTTTTGTCCGTGAATTTTCGCTCGGGAATCGGCTACGGCCTGAATTTCCGCGAAGCCCCCGGCTATGGCTCTAGCGGCGCGAGCGATTTCCAGGATGTGGAAGCCGCGGCAACCTATCTGCGCTCACGTTCTGACGTGGACCCCGCGCGCATCGGCGCATGGGGCGGCTCGTATGGCGGCTTCCTCACCGCCATGGCGCTGGCCCGCGATTCGAGCGCCTTCAGCGTGGGAGTCGATTTCCACGGCGTGCATAACTGGGCCACCGAACTTCGCATTCCTCCCACGGAACCCGACTACAAGCTGGCCTTCGATTCCTCGCCCATGGCCTTTGTGAAGACATGGCGCTCCCCGGTTCTGTTCATCGCGGGTGACGACGACCCCGACGTGCAGTTCAACCAGACCGTCATGATGGTAGACGCCGTCCGCAGCCAGAACACCCCCGTAGAAACGCTCATCTTTCCCGACGAGGCCCACACCTTCCTGCTGTATCGAACTTGGGCCACCGCCTACCCCGCCGCCGCCAGATTCCTGGACGCGCACCTGAAGCCCCACCAATAGTGGGGCGGAACCCCTGTTCCGCAGGGCGCCCCCCCGGTCGCCCTTCCGCCGGCGCCCGCAATTTGCCCCTAGCCGCCCGCCTCCGGCGCGGCTAACATGTAACTGAATGCCATCTCACAAATCCGCACGGAAAACCTTCCGCGTCTTCCGGCTGAACTCCTGGGAGGAGTTTCTCGGCATCATCACCAAGCCGCCTTATTCCAACTGGGCGTTCCGCGGAGAACGCGACGAGCGCTGGCCTCTCTACAGTTCGCTATCGCGCTACTTCCGCAATTTCGGCGTATCGTCCGGAGCGTGGCTCGACCAGGAAGCGCGCATCCTGCGCATCTTCAAGCGCAAGGCGCACCAGTTCCTGGAGAAGCCGCCCGATCCGGAGGACGACTTCCAGTGGATGGCGCTCATGCAGCATCACGGCGCCCCCACAAGGTTGATCGACTTCACGTGGTCGCCCTACGTGGCCGCTTTCTTCGCGCTCGAACGCACCCTGGGCGATGGCGTGGTTTGGGCCATGAACCCCGCCCGCGTGGATAGCAGTCGCGCGGCCCGCGTGCGCATGGACCCGCGCACCAAAGGGAACTTCGAGCGTTACTTCCTGCGCGGCAGGCACCGCTTCCTGTGGATGGGAGAGCCGCACACCATGAACCGCCGCCTGATCGCGCAATCGGGAACATTCGTCGTGCCCGGCGTGCTCGATGTGCCCGTTGAGGAGATGCTGAGCGATGCCAACCAGGAGGATATTCTGGCCAAGTTCGTGTTGACCAACGCGGTCCGCGAGGTCGGCATGCGTGAGCTATACCGCATGAACATTACCTACGCGACGCTTTTCCCCGATCTCGACGGCCTGGCCAAGTCGATGGCCTACGAACTTGAGTTCCACTGGGCCTATAACCCAAGGACGATGGAAAAGTATCACACGTGACTGCGTGAACCGATATGCTCGACGGAGCGCATTATCTCGAACGGGTTTTGGACTTCATATTTGGGCGCGCAAAGCGTGACAAAGATGCGGTGCGCCTGGTCATAGCAGCTCTGAATGCTCGCGATACGGTCCACGCGCAGCACTGCGGGGAGCATTGTAGGGCAACATATGAGTCAGTTCGTGGGTTACGCGAAGTGATAAACGCCCAGATCGGAAAGGGCATCACTACGGAACTGACGTTCGTCTTTCGAGAGCTGGAAACGGCATGCCGTGAATACATGCGGGCGATGGAGCGGACTGGCCTGTATGAAAAGTCTATCCTGCCCAGAGGCTCGGAAATGGATGAGTTCAGCCGCCTTTTGGGAGAGTTTCAGCACTCCGCGCAGAACATCGGAGCGCGCCTTGCCAGGCAATACAAGATCGTGCTGCCTTGAGGCAGAAATGGCCGCCGATAAACGCCGATTCACGCGGATCAGAAAACATTGTTTTCAATCTGCGTTCCTCCGCGTTCATCGGCGGCCCAGTATTTTGTCTCCCGGGCTTAGCCCGCGTTTTCGCTGACAGCCCCGCGGCCGAGGATTTGCGCGTGGAGGAAGTCGCGATTCATCAGGGCGATCACGTCCAGCTTGATCTCCTTGGGACAAACCGCTTCGCACTCTCCGATATTCGTGCAGCTTCCGAAGCCTTCCGCGCGCGCCTGGGCCACCATGGCCTCCACGCGAGCGTCGCGCTCCGGGGCGCCCTGGGGCAATAGCCCGAGGTGCGCTAGTTTGGCGCCCATGAAGAGCGACGCCGAGGCATTCGGGCACTGGGCCACGCAGGCCCCGCAGCCGATGCAGGCGGCGGCGTCCATCGAACGTTCCGCCGCTTCCTTGGGAACCGGAATGGCGTTGCCATCCGGAGCTTCGCCGGTGGCGACGGAGATGAAGCCTCCGGCGGCAATCAGGCGATCGAGCGCGCTGCGGTCCACTACCAGATCCTTCACGACGGGGAATGCAGCCGAGCGCCACGGCTCCAGATAAAGCTGGTCGCCGTCTTTGAAGGTACGCATGTGCAACTGGCAGAGCGTGGTGCCGGGGCGAGGGCCGTGGGCCAGGCCGTTGACCATGCAGCCGCACATCCCGCAGATACCTTCCCGGCAATCGTGATCGAACGCCACGGGCTCTTCGCCTTTGGCGATCAGGTCCTCGTTCAGGACGTCGAGCATCTCCAGGAACGACATTTCATGGTTGACGTTAGGAACCTCGTAACGCACCAGCTTGGGCTTCGCGCCGCCATTCCTCTGTCTCGAAATATGAAGAACGATTCTCATTTGTAGCTCCGTTGCGCCGGGTGCACATACTCGAAGGTAAGCGGCTCCTTATGCAGCGCGGGCGCGGCGCCCACGCCCTTGAACTCCCAGGCCGCGACATACGAATAATTCTCGTCGTCGCGCGCCGCTTCGCCTTCCGGCGTCTGATATTCCTCGCGGAAGTGGCCGCCGCAGGATTCGTTGCGGTTCAGAGCGTCGATGCAGATCAGCTCCGCAAGTTCGAAGAAATCGGCCACGCGGCCGGCCCTCTCGAGCGACTGGTTCAGCTCCTCACCGTTCCCCAAAACGCGGAGATCGCCCCAGAAGCGTTCGCGCATCGCCGGAATCTGCGATAGCGCGTATTTCAGCCCTTCGGCGGTGCGGCCCATGCCGCAGTATTCCCACATCAGCTTTCCCAATTCCTTGTGGTGGGAATCGACCGAACGCGAGCCCTTGGCTTCGAGCAAGCGCTTCGTCACGCCGTTCACCTGCGCTTCGGCTTCGCGGGCCACGGGGTGGGAGGCGTCCACCTTGTCCAGTTTGTTGGAGGCAACGTAATCGTTGATCGTGTTCGGCAGGACGAAGTAGCCATCGGCCAAACCCTGCATCAGCGCGCTTGCGCCGAGGCGGTTCGCGCCGTGGTCTGAGAAGTTGGCTTCGCCGGTCACGTACAGGCCGGGGATCGTGGACATGAGGTTGTAGTCCACCCACAACCCGCCCATGGTGTAGTGGATGGCCGGGAAGATGCGCATTGGAAGCTCGTAGGGGTCTTCGCCGGTGATGCGCTGGTACATGTCGAAGAGGTTGCCGTAGCGTTCCTTGATAACGTTCTTGCCCAACCGGTTAATCGCGTCGCGGAAATCGAGGTACACGGCCAGTTTGGTCTCGCCCACTCCGCGGCCTTCGTCGCACACCTGCTTGGCGTTGCGCGAGGCCACGTCGCGGGGAACGAGGTTGCCGAAACTCGGGTACTTGCGTTCCAGGAAGTAGTCGCGCTCGTTTTCGGGAATCTGCGATGCGGCGCGCGCATCGCCCTTCTTCAAGGGCACCCATACGCGCCCGTCGTTGCGGAGCGATTCGCTCATCAGGGTGAGCTTCGATTGGTAATCACCCGAAACCGGGATGCAGGTGGGGTGGATCTGCGTGAAGCACGGGTTGGCGAACAGGGCGCCGCGCTTGTGCGCGCGCCAGATCGCCGTGGCGTTGCAGTTCTTGGCGTTGGTCGAGAGGTAATACGCGTTCCCGTACCCGCCGGTGCCTAGAACCACCGCGTCCCCGAAGAACGATTCCACCTTGCCCGTGAGCAGGTCGCGCGTGACGATGCCGCGCGCTTTGCCGTCGATCACGATCACGTCGAGCATTTCGGTGCGCGGGTGCATCTCGACAGTACCCAGGCCGATCTGGCGTTCCAGGGCCTGATAGGCGCCCAGCAGGAGTTGCTGCCCCGTCTGGCCGCGGGCGTAGAACGTGCGCGAAACCTGCGCGCCGCCGAACGAGCGATTATCCAGATACCCGGAATACTCACGGGCAAACGGCACGCCCTGGCCGACGCACTGGTCGATGATATTCACGCTGACTTGCGCCAGGCGGTATACGTTGGACTCCCGCGCCCGGAAGTCGCCGCCTTTCACCGTGTCGTAGAAAAGGCGGTAGATGCTGTCGCCGTCGTTGTGGTAGTTCTTGGCGGCGTTGATTCCGCCCTGCGCGGCAATGCTATGCGCGCGCCGCGGCGAATCCTGATAGCAGAAGCACTTAACGTTGTAGCCCAGTTCCGCCAGGCTGGCGGCCGCGGAACCTCCCGCGAGGCCGGTACCCACAACGATGATGGTGTGCTTCCGCTTATTGGCCGGATTCACCAGTTTCAGATTGAAACGATGCCGGTCCCAGCGCGTTTCAATAGGGCCAGTCGGGCATTTCGAATCGAGTAGCATTCGCGTTCCTCACCTATACCTTCAACCAGCCGGCCAGGCACGCGACCGGAATGGAAATATTCCCCAAAGCAATTACGATGGCGCACAGCGCCGCGAACTTCTTCAGCAGGGGCGTGTACCGCGGGTGGCTTACGCCAACCGACTGAAACATACTCCAGATGCCGTGATAGAGGTGCGTACAAAGCAGACTGATCGCCAGAATGTAGAACCCTGCGACAAGCGGGTTCTGAAACCCGGTGATCACGTTATAGTGCACGTCGGGCGAGAGGAAGGCGCCGCCTTCCACCTCATGCAGGGGAAGCACGCTGCCCACGGTCAGATGCAGCACGTGGAAGGTCACGAACGCGCCGACGATGGGTCCGCTCCAGATCATGGTGCGGGCCGCGTAGGATGCCGGCACGTCGTCTTTCTTGAAATAGCCAATGGGGCGCGCGGCGCGATTCTGCAACCAGAGCTGCACCGACGCCGTGATGTGCAACCCGACGCAGACCAGCAGGAACGTCCGCGCCATCAACAGCGCGATGGCGTTTGCCGGGTTGTGTAGAAATGCCGCGTACTTATTGATCTGCGTGGGGTCGCTCGAATAGATCTGCAAATTTCCAAGCAGATGCGCGACCACATAGCCAAAAAGAACCAGCCCGGTCACTGCCATGACTGCCTTCTTGCCGATCGGCGCCTCGTAGAAACCCACGGCCCGGTGAATCGGGCGAATTGCGATAGAGCTCATCCGAAAATCCTCTTTTAGAGCGGCTTCGTGCCGCGAGGTTTGGGCGGAACCGTGCCGCCTTGTTGTGTATAGTAACAAACATACGCGGGCGCCTAGGGACGCCTGTAGCAATTTTCAACGCTTCTAACGCGCCCGCCCGCGCCCGCTTGAGCGATTTAACGCAGCGCGCTTTCCAGAACGGCATTTGCGGCGCGCAACGTCGTTATGCGATAAAAGGATATTAAAGTCTTAATTCCAAGGATATTAGACTCCGGGAGCGAAACACAAGACTCGTTCGGGCTGCCCGGCCACCGGCCGCGCGCCGGGCGCTACAATAGCATTCCGGATTTGAACACCAGTTATGCCGCGGCGCCTTGCCCGGAAACTCATATTATCGATTACGGTCATCGTGGTGATCGTGGCCGGGGTTTCCGGCCTGGTCAACGTACGCACGGAGGAAGACCAACTCCTCTACACGATGACTTTGGGCGCGGATCAGCTCTCTAAGGCGATCACGAGCTCGACGTGGCACGCGATGCTGGACGACCACCGCGACGTGGCCTACCAGGTAATGCAAACCATCGCGTTGAAGCAGGGCATCGACCGCATCCGGATGTTCAACCGGATGGGGGAAGCGCGCTTCTCCACCAACCCCGCCGACCAAGGCATGAAGCTCGACCGCGCCTCCCCCACCTGCGCGATCTGCCACGCGCCGGACAAACCGCTGCTCCAGGTGGACCTGACGCGGCGAGTGCGGATTTTCAAGGGCGCCGACGGCCAGCGGCGGCTGGAGATGGTCACCCCCATCTACAACGAAAAATCGTGCAGCGAGGCGGAGTGCCACGCCCATCCGGCGCAATTGAAGGTGCTGGGCGTGCTCGATCTGGCGCTGTCGCTCGAAAGCGTCGATCGCGAAGTGGCCGGGATGCAGTACCGAGTCCTGCTGGTAACGGCCATCGAGATTACGCTGATCGGCCTGTGCGTTATCCTGTTTACCCGCAGATTCCTGGCGCAGCCCATCGCCCGGCTGATCGAAGGCTGCAAGGCAGTCAGCCGGATGAAGCTGGACAAGCCGCTGGTGCTCGAACACGACAGCGAGGAACTGGACGAATTGGCCCTCTCGTTCAACGTGATGCAAGACCGGCTGCGGGCGGCGCTGGAGGAAATCAACGAATTCACGCAGAACTTGGAGACCAAGGTCGAAGAGCGCACGGAGCAATTGAAGGCCGCCCAGAAGAAGCTGGTTCAGAGCGACCGGCTGGCCTCGCTCGGCCAGCTTTCGGCCAGCGTGGCCCATGAGATCAACAACCCGATTTCGGGCGTGCTGAACCTCTCCATGCTGCTGCAGCGCATGTTGAAGGGCGAAGGGATTCCGCCCGGCCGCCTGGAGGAGTTCCGGAAGTACCTCGCGCAGATCACTCATGAAACCTCGCGGGTGGGCCGCATCGTCTCCGACCTGCTGGCCTTTTCGCGGCGCGGGAAGCCGCAGCGTTCGCCGGCCGATCTGAACAAGATCGTCGGGATGACGCTTTCGCTGGTGCAGCACAAGTTGAAGTTGAGCAACGTGGATGCGCGCGTGCATCTGTTCGACGGGCTGCCGGAAGTGCTGTGCGACTCCTCTCAGATTCAACAGGTTGTAGTGAATCTGGTGCTCAACGCCGCCGAGGCCACCCAGAATAAAGCCGAGAAGCGGGTGGAGATCGAAACGACCATAAACGAAAACTCCGTGCTGCTCATGGTGACCGACAACGGCGAGGGCATCCCGCCGGAGAACCTCACCAAGATTTTCGATCCCTTCTTCACGACGAAGTCGGACGGCAAGGGAGTGGGCTTGGGGCTGGCGGTGAGCTATGGCATTATTCAGGCGCACGGCGGCGATATCGAAGTGAAGAGCGGGGTGGGAGCGGGCACGACGTTTACCGTGTCGCTTCCCCTGGAGCCTCCTCCCCAGCCGGGGGCGCCGAACGCTCTGGAATCGGCGCGCAATGGATGAAGTACCTCTACGTGGGCTCCATGGGAGACGTAGACCGGGAAGCGGCTGCCGCCATTGGCGAACGCCTGGAGCGCGAGTTCGGCGCGCCCGTCCGGGGCATGGAACTGCCGGACGCGGAGTTCGCCTACAACGCCGCGCGAAAACAGTGCGGGTCGATTCCCGTTTTGGAGCTGCTGATCCGATCATGCCCGGAAGACGCGCTGAAGTTGATTGCATTGACGGAGCGGGACCTGTTCATCCCCGTTCTGACGTTCGTTTATGGGCACGCCCAACTCGGCGGGCGCTCGGCGGTTGTATCGCTGGCCCGGCTGCGCCAGGAGTTTTACGGGCTGCCGCCGAACCAGGAAGTGTTTCTGCACCGCGCGGTGAAAGAGGCGCTTCACGAAACCGGCCACACATTCGGCCTGGTGCATTGCCCGACCACGGCCTGCGCCATGTCGCTGGCGACGAATATCCGGCAGATCGATTCGAAGCAGACGGCCTTTTGCGCCGCTTGCGAGGCGCACTGGCGGCGCCGGTCAAGGGAGTGAGGAAATGAAGACCCACTGGCAAATTCTGGTTGTGGACGACGAAGAGGTGATGCGCGAATCGCTGGCCGCCTGGCTTCGCGAAGACGGCTACGCGGTAGACACCGCCGCCTCGGGGCGTGAGGCCGTGGAGAAGTCGCGCGGGCGCGACTACGCCATCTATTTCGTCGATCTCAAGATGCCCGGCGGCATGGACGGCATCGAAACCATGATGCAGATCCGCCAGATTCGGCCGGAAGCCTCGATCATCATCATCACCGCCTACGCCACCGTGGATACGGCCATCGCGGCGATGAAGGAGGGCGCGCAGGAGTATATCGTCAAGCCCTGCAACCCCGAGGAAATTTCGCTGCTGGTGAGCCGCATCATCAAGGTGAAGAACCTGCAGCGCGAGAACACAATTCTGCGGAAGAAGCTGACGCGCCAGTATTCGATACAAGACGTTTTCAGCAAGAACCAGCGCATGCACCAGATTCTGAGCCTGGCGGGGGAAGTGGCCAGCCTGCGCAGCACGGTTCTGATCCAGGGGGAGAGCGGCACCGGCAAGGAGTTGATCGCGCGCGCGATCCACAACTCGGGGGACCGCGCGCAGAAGCCGTTCGTCCCGGTTTCGTGCGCGGCCCTGGCGGAGACGCTTCTCGAATCCGAGCTGTTCGGGCACGAGAAAGGGTCGTTCACGGGCGCCTCGACGCAGAGACGCGGAAAATTCGAATTGGCCGACGGCGGAACGCTGTTCCTGGATGAGATCGGCGACATTTCTCCCAAGGTGCAGGTGGACCTGCTGCGCGTTCTGCAGGAGCGTTCGTTCTACCGCGTGGGCGGGTCGGAGGAAGTTCGCGTGGATGTGCGCGTGATCGCCGCCACCAACGTCAACCTGCCGCAAGCTGTTGCCGAGGGCAAGTTCCGCGAGGACCTTTTCTACCGCCTGAACGTCATCGAAATTCAAATCCCGCCTCTGCGCGAACGCCGCGAAGACATCCCGCTGCTGGCGGGCCACTTCCTGGACCGCCTTTCGCACGAACTGGGGCGGGCCGTCGGCGAGATCACCGAAGGCGCCTTCCGGCTGCTTATGGATTACAACTGGCCGGGCAACGTGCGCGAACTCGAGAACGCCATCGAGCGCGCCATCGTAACCTGCCGCGGCGCCTCGCTGAGCGAGGAGGATTTCGGCTTCCTCGCGCAGAACAGCCCGGCTCAGAAGGCCTGGGCCCCTCCCGCCAACATGACGCTCCAGGACATGGAGAAGCAATTGATCACGGCCACGCTCCAGCGAACCGGCGGCAACATTAAGGAGAGCGCCACGGTTCTGGGGATCGACCGGTCCACTCTCTACGAGAAAATCAAGCGCTACGAAATACAGCGTTAGGCGCTTATGGGCGGATGACCTGGCGGCGCCGTATCAGCCAGAGCGCGCCTAGCGCCATCACCACCAAACTGGCGGAGACCGGTTCGGGAACCGGCTGGAGGAAGGTTCGAATCTCACCGCCGCCATAGAGGTTGGTGTGTATATTCAAATAGGTCTGGCTGCTCTGTAGGCCCGTAATCAGCGCCGCCTCAGCGCCCGCTATGGTGCCTCCGTGAGCGGTCACAAATGCAGAGCTGTAGCTCGATGCCAACGTCAGGTCAAACGTGTTGGAGTACGATCCGGAGGTGACGCCCAGCGGAAACCCCGGAAAGCTCGGCAGGCTCGTCGCCACGCCCGCGTTTCCGCTCGACACGCAGCAGTGGATATGCGAAGCCGTCGTGGTTCCCAGTAAGCCGGAAAAGACGACGCTCACCTGAAGCAGTTGGCCTACCGTATCGAGCGTCACCACGGCGGAGCCCACTCCGGGCGAGATATTCGCAGGGCTCTCAAGCGACCCTAATAGCGTCCCCGTAAGCGTGACAATGGCCGCTTGGCTCGCGCCTGCCAGAGCAAGCAGGCACACTGACAACAATACCGTCTTCTGGAATGCTTTCACTATCCCCTCCACACTAACTTGGGTCCGAGTATATGGTTGTGCACGCGCCAGGTCAAGCGGGCGAGCGATGCTTGCCGTGAGATATCGCACGTGAAGGCGCGAACCGCGGGCCCGCATTCTTGGGCCGTCAGTGGCGCGGGACCTTGCGTAACTGCGGCGGCCTCAGGCTTTCCCCGGCGGAACGGACGAAGAGGAAGGCTCAGTGCCTCACCGCGATCAACGATTTTGCGAGGCCCAGGAACCGTTCGCGGACGATGCGCGCGCCGGGGAATAGCCGGCGCATCTCGGCGGCGCCGATGAGGCGGATGTCCTGAAGGAAGTGGCGGATGTAGAACTCGCGGCGATCTGGCGTTACCCGCGAGAGCGCTCTCCACAGGTTGAACCGGGGAACCACGGCGCGCTGCAAGGGCTTCGGCAGCCAGTGGATGAACGGCGTGAACAGGTGCTGCTCCACCGGGAACCACAGGTTCGGAGTCTGTATCCAATACGCGCGGCCCACGCGCGCCGCCTCGCGCGCGAAATCTTCCTGCCGCGACCTCGAGCCGACGTGTTCGATCACGGAGTTACTGAAAACAATGTCGAACGCGCCGTCGCGGAAGGGCAGGCGGCAGCCATCACCAGCCACGCGGATTTCGGGGCCCTCCGGGGCGACGATTGAGGACGGTATATTGAGCAGAACCACCCGAGGTTGAACCGGGAGAAGCCGCCAGCACTCGGGGGTGCCGCCGATATCGAGGACGGTGCTATGCGGGCCGATAGCGAATTCGCGCGCGAAGCGCTCCATGCGGCGGCGGCGGAACCGGAGCGAGAGCCTACCGATTAGAGAGATGGTGTCCGGGGCTGTCATCTGGTGAGGCGATCACCGCCTGAAGCCAAAGCGCGGGAACGAACCCAATTTCGGGCGAGCGGCGCACGGGGGCGGGAGACAGCTTCGGTCTTTCGTCTGGATGACGGCAGCATACTTGAGCGGAACGAACCCAATCCGGCAGGCAGCGGGAGCGGATGGGCTTTCCGGCTTTAGTGTAGCGCAGCGGCTGCGGGCGAGATGCGTAAGCGGCTGAGAACATTGCGTAAGTTGGCCGTGAACGGGCAGGCCGGAAGGCTTGCTACACTTGGCTGTGCTACCATACCCGCGATATGGCATGCCCCTACTTCCGGCCGGAGACGCCGCTGCGGCGCGGGCCGGGGCCGAACGGTTCCATGCTGCCTTTGGGGGATGAATGGACGGGGACCTGCCATGCGGAGCCAGAGGCGATCCATACCCCTGAGCCAGATACGGCGCGCCGCTGCTGCAATCTCGGGTACGCGCGCGGAACCTGTAGCCGTTTTCCGGGCGGCGGCGAGCCCGACGCGGTGCGGTTCGCCATCCGTGCAGCCCGGGATGGCGCGCTGCATCTATATTACGTAGTCGAACGGGATCATCACCCTTGGGCCCACGGCGCGATGGAGTACTCCACGGCGGAGGCGCGGCTCACAGGATATTCCGGCCCCGACCTGCTTCGCTGGCAGGCCGAGGCGTACGCTAGAAGCTACCTGTATCGAAAGGAGGAAGCTGATGGAAGAGAACACGGCGGGTAAACCCGTACGCGAGTCGGCTTCGGAATACGCCGAACTGGCCCTGCCCACGGACGCCAACGGTCTCGGTAACCTGCTGGGCGGCAAGGTGATGCACCTGGTGGATCTGGCAGGCGCGATGGCCGCCATGCGGCACGCCCGAATGACCGTGGTCACCGCCGCGGTGGACAGCCTAAGGTTCCATCACCCGGCGCACATCGGAGATCTGGTGATGCTGAGTTCCTCCGTGAACAGGGTCTTCCACACTTCGATGGAAGTCGGGGTGAAGGTGGTGGCTGAGAACCTGCTGACTGGCGAGCGCGTGCACACGTGTTCCGCCTACCTCACGTTCGTGGCGCTCGATGAAAAAGGTAAAGCGGCTCCGGTTCAACCGGTAATCCCGGAGACCGAGACGGAGAAGAAGCGTTATCGGGAAGCGGGGGAACGAAGAGAGTATCGCCTCGCCCAGCGAAATTCGGGAAAAATCTAAGGCCGGCCGGGTCCTCTAGGCCTCTTTGTACATGTACTTGATGCTGGGCTTGTACAGGAGCAAGTTGGGCCCCTCGGTCCGGTTCACCTTGAGGCAACACTTGTCGTACCACTCGATGGTTCCGTGGAGCGTTTCCCCATCGCGCAGCACGAACACCATGGGCGTCTTGGCCTGCATCTGCTTGACGTAATAGAAGTTCTCTGCGTTTGTCTGATCCGGGGGGACGGGTTTCTTTTGCTGTGCCGTCGGTTGCGGCGGGCGGCGCGGAGGCGTGATCTGTTCCTTGATCTCGTTCAGCGACGGACGAATCAGCTTACGATTGACAGCTTCCACGGCTTGCCATCCTTTGAAGTGGACCTAGAATTAGCCGTCGCTATTGGCATCAGCGGGGCGGTGTAGAATCGGTGTCCGACTTGCTTGAACTCATAAATAACACATCAACTCTCCCGAATCAATGTGGAAGCTCGGAGGCAGCTACCGTCCCAATAACTTGCTCAGCGAGGCCCCGAGGCGGGCTGCGGCGCCGTTGATGCGCTGGCGGAGCGACGGCGATTGCGGTTGCGCCGGAGCCACCGGAGCGGCGGGTGAAACGGCGGGCTGAGTGGACCCGGCGGACCACACCGGCTGCCGCGGCTCGCAGGGCCGTTCACCCGCAAACCGGACCACGTTGGTCAAGAAGGCGAACTCGCGGCGCGCGATAGTTCCGTCTTTCTTTTGCATGCAGACGGAGAAACCCGGGGATTTCGCCGCGGCGGCAGCCTGTTTTCCCTTTCCTGCAGACAACTCCACTTCGCTCAACAATACCGGCGAGAAGCCCTGGAGGTTGCGCTCGATGTAGGCCGTTTCGTAACGGTGGCGGCGAAGGCTCCAGACAAATACGCGGAAGCTATCGAAATCGTAGGCGCCGGCGCTGCCGCTCGCGGTGGTCCAAAGCCAGTTGTGTTTCACCTGATCGCCGTCCTGGATGTCCCCTAGAGAAAAATACGACACAATTCGATTGCCTTCGGCGTATTGCGCGACTTCGTCGGGAATGGACATCACCAAGGGGCGCGCCAGCACCCAGCCGGCCGAGCCATCGCGCGTGCGCACCAAACTCCAGTAATCCATGGGAATGGCGGGGGGCGGCGGCGCGGGTTCGGACGGAATTTCGGCTTCGAACTCGCCGGGATCGCTCCTTGAAAGCTCAAGCCAATTTGGCGGCGGGCCGGGCGGCACGGTCTTCGCCAAGGGAGGGTACTTGGGCTTCGGCGCGGGCTTGGGCGCGGCGGTCTTAGCCTTCTTGGGCGCCGGCGGCACGAGCGGGGGACGCTGAGGGCCCGCGCGCGGCGCCAGTGCGTGGGCGACCACGTCCACCGAATCGGTTTCCTTCAGGGTGATGAAGCTGGGCGAGGTTCGCGAGGGCTGCGTGTGGATTCTGAGATCGCCGTAAGTGGTTGCCGCGCCTTGAGATGGCATGGAACGCACGCGTTCGGCAAGAGCGTTCAGGTCTTTCATCTCGCCGGACGAGATCAACTGCCGCGCGTCGGTCCATCCTTCGGCGCCGTTGGGCGCGCGCACCCGCAGGAAGATCGTGCGGCGCTGCTGGAGGATCTCCAGACGGTCTCCGTGACGCACGGTGGTTACGGGGCGGGAATCCGGCGGAATGTCTTCGCGGAGTTTCAGCTCAACCGGCCCGACATACGCTTCACCGATGGCCGAGGCCCGCGGAGGTCCGCTGGAACATGCAGCCAGCAGGACCGCGCAGAGCCCGGCGGCTGCCCGAATACTCTTGGCAAAGGCCCGCTGCACGAATATTCCTATTTTAGCAACCCTTTTGGGGCTGGACTGCTAACTAAGGTCGTAATGACAGGGGGCCCCGACTGGGTGTAGCGTCTTAGCGTGGGCGCCGGATTCGCGCGGGCGAACACAATGAGCCATATGACTGCCCTCGAAGGCCTCGCGCCAATGCGCCCAGATTCGCGGCCCATCGTTCCCGACCGGGTGGAAGACCTGGGGATTCCGCGTTCGCTGGTGAACGATCTGGTTCTGCGCTACTTGTGGCTGCACGGCTCGGGCACGCTGCTCGCGCTGCATGAGACCTTGAAACTCTCGTTTCCCGTTCTGGAGACGCTGTTCCATCAGCTCCGGCAGCAGCAGTTGCTCGAAGTGAAGGGCATGCTGGGCAACGATTATAGCTTTAGCCTAACCGCCGCCGGCCGCGCGCAAGCCACTGCGAGGACCGAGGTATGCCAGTATGTAGGTCCGGCCCCGGTTTCCATCATGCAGTATCACGAAGTGGTGAAGGCCCAGGCGGCGCACCCGCGGCTCAGCCGCAACAGCCTGCGCGAAGCGTACCACGACCTGGTGATCCCGGACGATCTGCTGGATCGCCTCGGTCCGTCGCTGGTGAGCCATCAATCCCTGTTTATCTATGGTGGCACAGGGAACGGCAAGACCTCGATCGCCGAGCGTATTCTGCGCATTTATGAGGATACTGTCGTGGTGCCGTACGCGGTCGAGGTGAGCGGCCACGTCATTCACCTGTTCGACCCCGTGGTGCACAGACTGGCCCAGGAACGCGATGAGATACTCGATCCGCGGTGGGTGATTTGCCACCGCCCGTGCATTACGGTGGGCGGCGAATTGAGCGCCTCCATGCTGGAACTGCGCCTGGATGATGCGACGAAAGTGTTCATAGCGCCCTGCCAGATGAAAGCCAATAACGGAATCTTCATCGTGGACGATTTCGGCCGGCAGATGCTGACGCCCCGGGAACTGCTGAATCGCTGGGTGGTCCCGCTCGACCGCCGGGTAGACTACCTCACGCTAGCCTCAGGCATGAAGTTCCAAGTCCCGTTCGAGTTGATGGTGGTCTTTTCGAGCAACCTGGACCCGCACGATCTTGCCGACGAAGCTTTCCTGCGCCGTATCCAGACCAAAGTGCTGGTGGACGACATTAGTCCGGAAGTGTTCGACGAAATCTTCCGCCGCGTCTCCGACGGCCACAAGGTACCCTCGGAGCCTGGGGGCGCGGAATACTTGCGCCAGCGCTGCTTCGCGTCAGGAGCCACCGAACTGCGCGCCTGCTACCCGATGGACATATACAAGCTGGTGAAGGCCATCAGCGAGTACGAAGAGAGGCCCGTGGTTCTGTCACACTCCAACATGGACCGGGCCGTAGCGCTGTATTTCGCCAAGAGCGGTAAGAAGGGCTAGGGGACTGAGTACCCTGTCCGCGGAATGCAGCCCGTCGCCCCGCCGTTCCCTCAATAAGTGACAGCGCTTACCGTTTTGCGTAGTTGGCCGCTCCCGTGATATCCAGGAGCACTACGGGCTCGTGCCCTACCACCCAGGCATCGTGTCCCGGAGGAATCGAGCAAAGCTCACCGGGACCGACTTCCTTCTGTGTTCCATCGTTCATCGCGATGTGCATCCGGCCCGAGATCTGGTATCCCAAATGCGCCGCCTCGCAGCTTTCGGTCTTGGCAACCGGCTTGACGCAGGTGGACCATTTCCAGCCGGGCTGGAACGTGGCTTTCCCGAACGTGACTCCGTCAAGCGTGATTACTTCAATCTTGCCCTTCTCGAAAGACCGGACTTCGTCCGGCTGCGTGAATCTCTTTATTGTCAGGGCCTTGCTTGCGCCCGCGTCGATGGATGGTGACATCAGCTTCCCCCCTCAGGGGGCCAAGTATATGTGAGAGGGAAAAATCATGCAAGAGTCAGCGTTTGGGCTCGTGAGCTTTCTCGCACGTTGTGCTTGGGCACCGACCGCGCGCGGGCCCCTACTGCACGGCGTGCATCGCCGAAGCGTCCATGAGCACTTCTCGATTGTCATCCAGGCCGCTTGACGAAATACCGTACACCTGAAGTTCCGCCCCCACGCCCGTCGGGCCGATTACATAGCCCAGCAGGAGGCGGTCTGCCGCGCGGACCGTAAGGCCATCCAGCCAAGCCAGGGCAATGGCTCCCGGCCCGCCCTCTTGCGCGATAGAGGGAGGAGCGTCCTGCGCCATTTCGTAGCGTAGCCGAGAACGCTGCGAGCCGAGCGCGAACGTCAGTGCCACGCGCGTCAAAACTTGTCTTGCTTCCAGGTACAGCGGGATGCGTTCTTCCGCCGTCCCAAACTGCTCCGGAGTTCCCAAAACCAGCGCACCCTGTGCGCCGGCGCCGCGAGCCGGGAAGGATTCGGCGCGCCATGGGCCGGCGGAGGCTGCGGGCGCAAACGCGCTCTGTCCGGGCGCGCCGGGGCAGACTCCGCCTCGCGAGGGCCGTACTGGCCGATCCGGGTCCAGGTTATTCACGCGGAACAACTCGCGAATCAGGTCGCGGATATCCAGAGCGTTGTCGCCTCCGCGCGCGGGCGCGACGTCAACAGGGTAAAGGTCCATTGCGTCGAAGCGGTCGGAGCATGCCGCCGGACGAAATCCGGGAACATTGTTGACCGAGAACAGGATTTGGACAAGGTCCAGTATGTTCATGATCTCATCGCCGAACGCCGGCGCCGCGTCGGCGGTGTACGGAGCTACATCGCCCACGTTGTAGGTGGCCGAGCTTATGGTCAATTGCAGCGATGCCGAGGCCGTGGCTCCGGCGCTATCGGTCACTTGCGCCGTGAATGTGTAAGCGCCGGTTGCGGTGGGCGCACCGCTCAGTGCACCACCCGCACTCAGGTTCACGCCCGGAGGCAAGGCGCCGTTTGTGACGGCCCAATTCGAATCGGGCGGCGTGCCTCCGACTGCTACCAGCGTCTGCGAGTATGCCGCTCCCACGGAGCCCTGGGTTAACGGGGACGCGGTAAAGACGGAGAGCGCCCCCGCGCTAACCGCCAATGTGAAAGAAGCGGTGGCTGCCAGCGCGGAGCTGTCCGTGACTTGGACCGTGAAGGAGGACGCGCCGGCCGCGGCGGGCGTGCCCGATATCGCGCCGCCCGCGCTGAGCGAAAGGCCCGTGGGAAGAGCGCCGGAGACCACCGACCAGGAATAGGGCGGCAAGCCGCCGGCCGCCGTGAGCGTCCGTGAATAGGTCACGCCAACCGCGGCGCGCGGCGATGCCGGCGTGGTGATAGACAAGGGGCTGAGCGGTTGGACACGCCGAACCGCGTTCGCGTAATAGTCTGCCACATAGAGATTTCCTGCTGCGTCAACGGTCACGCCGAATGGGGACCAGAGTTCGGCGCCCGCGGCCGGCCCGCCGTCGCCCGAGTAGCCCGGGGCGCCGTCGCCGGCCACGGGGGCAACGCCGCCGGAAGAGACCTTCATGACCCGGTGCTCGTCAGGGTACGCGATGTAGAGGTTGCCTGAAAGATCCAGCGCCACGCCGGAAGCGTAGCCACCGGAGGCCACGGTAGCGATGGACCCGCCGGGAGAAACCATGCGAACAACGCCCCCGGCGATATACAAATTGCCCGCCCCATCAATAGCTACGCCGGAGGGATAGGAAATCTGTGCGCTGGTTGCAGGCCCGCCGTCGCCCGAGTAGCCGGGAGCGCCGTTGCCGGCCACTGTGCCGATGAGGCCGCCGGCGGAAACCTCGCGAATGCGCCCGTTATATGCGTCCGCGATGAAGAGGTTGCCCGAAGCATCGAAGGCCAAGCCTGACGGACCGTTTAGCTGGGCTGCCGTGGCAGGCCCGCCGTCGCCCGAATAACCGGACGAGCCGTTCCCGGCGACCGTGGTAATAATGCCACCGGGCTGGATCTTGCGGACGGCGGCCGCTTCGGCGATGTAGAGGTTGCCGGAGCCGTCCACCGCCACGGCGGACGGGCTGTTCAACCGGGCGCTGGCGCCAGGCCCGCCGTCACCGGAGTGCCCTGCAACGCCATCGCCGGCCACTGTGGTGATAGTGCCGGCGGGTGACACTTTGCGCACCCGGTTGTTGGCAGTGTCCGCGATGAAGAGGTTGCCCGAGGCGTCCACGGCTGTGCCGGACGGATGGAACAACTGAGCGCTGGTGGCGGGCCCGCCATCGCCGGAATAGGCGGAGTGGCCGGCGCCCGCCAGCGTGTCGATGTCGCCGTTGAGCCAAACCTTGCGAATCCTGCCGTTGTATGTATCCGCGAGGTACAGATTGCCGGACCCGTCGATTGCGACGCCGGATGGGGCGTTTAGCT
The DNA here is from genome assembly GCA_903925975.1 of uncultured Acidobacteriia bacterium. Lineage (GTDB taxonomy): Bacteria > Acidobacteriota > Terriglobia > Bryobacterales > Bryobacteraceae > BOG-224. The sequence continues at coordinate 61,507 of CAIYHG010000145.1, forward strand.
GGGCTGCCGTGGCCGTGCCGTCGTCGCCCGAATAACCGGGAGAGCCATTGCCGGCTACCGTCGTAATGACTCCGGCCGGCGTGACTTTGCGGATGTTTCCCGCCGCGATATAGAGGTTCCCCGTTGCATCGCACGCCAAGCCGTATATTGAGCCGAGGTGCGCACTTCGCGCTGGTCCGCCATCGCCGGGCACGTTGGGGCCGCCGCCAGCCACGATCACGGTGAGTGCCAAGCCGCCGCTGACCCATACCTTGCTAACAATCCCCGAGTGCTGGTCCGCAACATAGACGTTCTCCGACGCATCGACGGCGATGGCGGACGGGAAATACGTAGAAGGGCCGCCCACGGCCCAGCCCATCACAGTGCTGATGACGCCGCCGGGCGCGACCTTTCTAACGACGGTGGCGCCGTCGAGCGCCTCGGCGATATAGAGGTTTCCAGACCCGCTCACCGCCACGCCATTCGGCCAGGAAAGTGTTGCGCTTGTGGCAGGACCGCCGTCTCCCGACTCGCCGCGAACGCCGTTGCCGGCGACGGTGGTAATGACGCCGGCCGAAACCTTGCGGACGCGGTTATTGCCCGCATCGGCAATGTAGAGATTCCCCGAGCTATCAACGGCCAAGCCGCCCGGCCAGCTCAGCGATGCGCTCGCGGCTGGTCCGCCATCGCCTGAGTAACCCGGCCGGCCGGTACCGGCAACCAGAGTTACCGCCCCTGTGGAATCGATCTTGAACACGTTCTGAAGGGCGCTGAAATACACGTTTCCGCTGGAATCGGCGGCCACTCCCACGGGTTCGCCGAAGGACGCCCCGGCAGCCACCGGCGAGGGCGCAGGCGCGCCGCCGGCCACTGTCGCGATGACGGTGGGCGCGGTAACGGCAAGGCCGAATGCGCCGGTGATCGTTCGTGAGACGCTGTCCTGCACCCTGACCGTGAAACCAAAGTAGCCGCCCGCCACAGGAGTACCGGAAAGCGTGCCATCAACGGAAAGCGAGACGCCGCCGGGAAGCGCCCCGGCAACTACCGTCCAGGAATACGGAGGGGAGCCGCCCGAAGCGACCAGCGTGTAAGAATACGGCCCGCCGACAGCCGTCCGCGGCAGCGGCGATGCGCTGACAATGGCAATAGGGGGCGGAGCAATCGTGAGACTGAATGCTGCGCCCGCTGTCATCGAGATGCCATCGGACACCTGGAGTGCAAAGCTGAAGACTCCAGCCCTGGTCGGCGTTCCGGAAAGCGTTCCACCGGAGGCCAGCGTCAAGCCATCCGGAAGCGCGCCCGCGGTCAGCGACCAGGTGTAGACAGACGCTCCTCCAGACGCGGTGAATGTTTGGGAGTATGCGGTCCCTACCGTCCCCGGCGTAAACGGCGATGCGCTGACAATTGAGGGAGAGTTCAAGATTGAAAAGGTGAGCGTCACGGTGGCAGTCGCGCCGGCGCCGTCCATGACCTGGGACGTGAACGCGTAGTTGCCGGCCTGGCTAGGCGTTCCGGAAAGGGTTCCAGCGGCGGCGAGCGCCAAGCCAGGCGGAAGCGCGCCCGAGGTTATCGACCAGGTAAGCGGCCCCGTGCCGTTGGTCGCTAATAGTTTCCCGGAGTAGGGCACGCCCACAAGCCCCGCGTGCAAACCTTGCGCCGGGATGTAAAGCGCAGTCCGCACAATGACCTGGAAACTGCCTCTGGCGGTGAGAACGTTAGCATCGGTTACCAGAACGGTGAACTGCACCGTTCCGCATCCGCCGGTGTTTGCGGTTGGAATTCCGCCGAGTTTCCCGTCGTACCCGAGCCGAAGGCCGCACATCGGGCTCGAAGACTCGAAGTAGTAGGGCGGCTTTCCCCCCGATGCCGTCAGTTGCGCCGAGTAGGCTTGTCCGGTGTGTGCGTCGGGCAGGGTCGTGGGGCCCAGCGTGATCGCGTCAGGGTCAATCTGAAGCTGGTAGGTAACCGTTCCCCTGACTCCTTTGGTATCCTCGGCCGTTACGTGTATTTCTCTGGCGTTGCCGGCCTCCGACGGGGTCCCGCTCAGCACGCCCGAGATGCCGAGCGTTAAGCCAATTGGCAGTGTGCCGTAGGTAAGTGAGTACGTGTAGGGCGGCGTTCCGCCGGATGCCTGAATCGTGGCAGAGTACGGGTTCCCGATATGTCCAGCCGGCAAGGCTGCCGGCGCCAGGCTGAGGGTTGGCCTCAGATCCTTGATGGTGAGTTGAATGACGCCGGTTCCGGTGGAACCGTTAGCATCCGTGGCCCGAACCGTGGCGTAGATCCAGCCCGCGCTCGTGGGCGTGCCTGTAATCTTCCCATCGAGCCCCAACGGAAGATCCGCGCTCCACATTCCATAGAGCATTACGAATTGGTAGGGCGGGGTTCCTCCCGAAGCGGTCAACTGCGCGGAATACGGCTGACCGACAGATGCGTCCGCCAAGGTAGCCGGGCCCACCGTGAGCGTGTCGCCGCCGATGGTCAGGCCATACTGGGCGTAGCCGGTTGCGCCACCGGAGTCCCGAGCCGCTATCCGAAAACTGAACGCTCCGGCCTGCGCGGGCGCGCCGCCGATTTGGCCCTGCGCGCTCAGCGTTAAGCCATTGGGAAGCGAGCCCTGAGACAGGGAGAAACTGTACGGAGCCGTTCCGCCGGATGCTTGAATCGCAGCCGAGTAAGGGCTTCTGATTTGACCGGCGGGCAACGATGTCGGAGTCAAAGTGAGAAGCGCGGCGGTGGTCACGATTTGGTAGTCCCGGAAGCACATGGCGCCGTTGGAATCGGCGGCTGCAATCCGGAAGCCGGTGGATGACGCAGCGGCCGGAAAACCCGAGATGATGCCTGTGTTGCCGTCCAGCGTCAGGCCTGCCGGAAGGAACGACGCGGAGAGGGAGTAAGTATAAGGAGGCGTGCCGCCGGATGCCGCAATGGTAGCGGAGTACGGGCTCCCGACCGTGCCTGCGGGGAGCGTGTCCGGGCCGATGGCGATGGGCTGGTTCAGTATGCGAAGCGAATAATCCAACGATACGGTATGTGATGCGCCATCGGTGGCGGTGACGCGAAAGGGGAACGAACCGGCCGTGGTGGGCTTGCCCGAGATCTGCAAAGGCCCGTTGTCGGGCATGGACGCGGTCAGGCCGGGCGGCAAGGACCCGTTCGAAATCGTGAACCGAACCGGGGCGGTGGCGCCGGAAGCGGCGATCGAAGCGGTGTAGTAGATAACGCCGACTTGTCCATCGTGCACCGATGTCGGGTACAGGGTGAACGGCGCTCTGACGAAATCGATGGCGTAACTGACTTGTCCGCCTCCGTTCCCGCTGTCCCGAACGGTGATGAGGCATGAGGCGTCGCCTGCCCACGTCGGCGCGCCCGAAATGAGGCCGCTCGCGCTCAGCGCGATGCCCGTTGGCAGCGCACACGCCGTGCTGAACTGGTACGGCGGCGCCCCGCCGGAAACAGTCAATTGCCAGGAGTAGGGAACGCCCCACTGAAAGGCGGGCAGTGAGGACGGTTGAATGCTAACTTCAGTCCCCGTCACCATCAAGCTGTAAGCTCGCGCGCCGGCGTTTCCGGAGGAGTCCCCGGCCTGGACCTGGAAAGAGAACGTCCCCGGAGACAACGGCTTGCCTCGCAACACGGCATAGGCCGGCGAAGTTCCGCTGTCCAGATACAACGCCAGCCCAGGGGGAACCTTGTCAATGTAGATTCCGTACGGCGGCGTTCCACCCAATGGCGTGAACGTGACTGAGTAGTCCCGATTCACCACGCCTCCGGGCACTGTCTCCGTCCCGATCGTGAGATGGGCGTCAAACACGAGCGCCGTCACCGTCTTGGTCGCGGTTTTGCCCAGCAAGGTTCGGGCGCCTACGGTGAAGCTAAACACTCCGGCGGCTTTAGGCGCGCCGCTGAGAACTCCATTCTCGGCGAGCGTCAACCCAGGCGGCAAGCCGCCCCCCTCAATCGAAAAAGTAAAAGGCCCCGACATGCTGGGGGACGCGGTGTAAACATAACGGTAGGGCTCGCCGACCCAACTGGAAAAGCTCCAATCCCCCACCACCCTAAGGGGTTCCGGCGCTATAACGGGCGTCGTGACGGCCATCGTATACGTGCGCGTGGCGTGCTGCCCGCTGGAACCGAGTGCCGAGATCGTGAAAGTGTACGAACCGGTTGCCGTGGGCGTTCCCTCGATTGTCTCCATAGGGGCCCCTCCACTCAGCGGCTTGGTTACCAACTGCAATCCCGGAGGCAGCGTACCGGATTCCAGCGTCATACTCGTATAATCGAATCCGGAAGTAAATAGCTGTTGAGAATACTTGCTATTGGGCGTCGCATCCAGAAAGGTAGCCGGCACGATATCGTAAACATCGAGGCCAAACTCTATATCCCGGACTCGCCCTACGCCATCCGTCAAGCGCACCTTGAACCAGTAGTGGCCTCCACTCGTGGGCAGGCCCGCAAGAACGCCCTGGCTGCTGAACGTCCACCCGGCCGGCAGTTGATACCCGGTCTGCAGCCTCCACGCATAAGGGGCGGTCCATCCGGACGCGCTCAATGCGATCGAGTAGGGTACACCCGGGTACGCGGGCGTGGCACTCCAGTTCAGAAATAGATTGGGAAGCGCCACCGGCACGGTGAAATCGGCGTAACCGCTCCGGCCCGCGGAATCTGTCGCCGTGATCCGAAAGGTATATTCGCCGCCGCTGGTCGGCGCGCCGGAGATAACTCCGGTGGAATTGTCGAGTGCCAGGCCAGGCGGCAAAGCGCCTGATGTGACGGCAAACGTGTAGGGGGCGGCACCCCCACTCGGCCATATCTGCGCCGACCACGCCCTACCCACCGCCGCTGCTCCCATGACGCTCGAACCGACCTCGACGCCCTGCCGGACACCGAGCGTAAAGGTGCGCTGGATGGACACAGGCGGGACCGAACTATCCGTCGCGGTGACAGTGAAGTTGTATGTGCCCGGGGCCTGAGAGACTGTCCCGAACAACCGGCCGCAGGCGTCGGTCGAAAGGCCGTTGGGCATGCTTCCCGACACGTTGAAGCGGTAGGGCTCCGTTCCGCCCGCCAGCAGATACGTGGTGGGATACGGGTAGTTGTGAACTGCATCCGGGAGCGCGGAGGCGATGAAGGTGAATGGGGTTGCAGGTTGCTGTATTCGCAGCGTGTATAAGTGCGTTTCGGTTATCGGGGGATCGGAACCGTCCCGCCCCGCGATGTAGAACTGGAACATGCCGCTCACTGTCGGTACGCCCCTAAGGAACGTAGGTGACGGGTTACTGTAGAGTTCCAACCCGGCGGGCAGTGCCGACCCCGCGGCAAGCGCGAAGCTCCACGGTGTGTTCCCCTTCGTCGTGCTCAACTGGGCCCCGTAGGTGGTCCCCACGACGCCGTCCGGCAGAAGGCTCGGGCCCATGCCCAGTTGGGCGTACGCGGCGCTCGTCATGCAGAATAAAGCGAAGGCGCACTTCAGCGCGCGAAGAACAAGGGAAACTGCCCGACGACGGGGCCTAACTTCAAGCGAAGCCACCCACCAGGAGAGCATGTCAATTAGGGCAGAAGTTGTATTCGGCGCCCCAGCCGAAAATTATTATACACGAGTTAAAGGCCTGTTACTCTTCTACTTGCTCGCGCCGGGTTCGCAAGTCCGAAGATTGCGGTGACGCTATAAGTGGGCGCGGGGCGCGCCCCGGTTACTCCACAATTCTCAACTGTACGCGCGAACCGTCGGGGCCGCCGAAGTAGACTCGCTGGGTGGCTTTCTGAAAATCAGCGGGCTGCGCCTTCGGAATCTCGACGAACTTCTGCGGGTTGCGGTCAGTCAGCGGGAACCACGAGCTTTGAATCTGCACCATGATCCGATGACCCTGACGCCACGTGTGCGCCACATCCGGCAGGTTGAACGCGATCCGGTCGGGCTTGTTCGGCTCGAATGGCACGGGCTTCTCGAAGCTCTTGCGGAACTTGCCGCGGAACGGCTCTCCACGGATCAACTCCTGGTATCCGCCCATGGGCATAGCGGCAGCGGCGGGAGCGCCCGCGGCGGGAGTGGGGGCGTTGTAATCGGGGTAGTCGTTCGGGAAGACGTCAATGATTTTCACCACGAAATCCGAATCCGTGCCGGAGGTGGATACCTTGAGGTCTATCGAAATCGGCCCGTAGGCGGTTACGTCATGATCAAGCGGTTCGGTCTTGAATACCAGCACGTCAGGGCGCGTGGCCGCGAAGCGCTGGTCCTCCGTCATGTAAGTGCTCAAAATCCCCTGGCTCACTTGATTCAAATACGGCACCGGCCTGTTCGGGTCGGCAAGATATTCTTCATAGCCGGCGGCCGAGGGGCGCGCTCGAGACAATTTGCCCTGGCTATCCAGGAACAACTCCGCCGACTTAGCCTCTTTCGGGGGCCATGCGTCAAAACGCCTCCACTGATTCATGCCCGTCTGGAAGACCCAGGCTTTGGGGAACGTGCCTTCTCCGCGGCCTTTCAGGTGATACAGGAAGAACGGAAACTCGATGCGCTCGCGGTAGAACTGCGCGGTACTGGAGCCGAAGTTCACGTTCCCCAAGCGGTCCCCGGCGCCTCGTGAGAAGCCGCCGTGATTCCAGGGGCCCATCACCAGGGTGTCCGCCGGGGGCGAGTTCTTCTCCATGAAATCGAATTGCCGCAAGAGACCCTGCGGGTCCTCGGTATCGTACCAGCCGCCCACGAGCATCACCGCCGGCTTCACGCCTTTCAGGTATTTCCAGATGGCGCGGGATTGCCAGTTCTCGTCGTAGGTAGTGTGGTCGATGTTCATGTTCCACATCGGCTGCTGGCCTCTAAAATACTTCGCGTCGGCGTTCGAGAGCGGGCCGAGGTTCAGATAGAACGCGTAGCCATCCGGCGTGCCGTAGTCGAAGGGAAGCGCGCGCTCGGGGGGCGCCGGAGCGCCCTCGCGATCCCGGAATCCCATATAGAAACTGAAGCGATGGGCCAGCATGAAGGCGCCGTTATGGTACACGTCGTCGCCCAGGTAGTAATCCGTGACGGGCGCCTGCGGAGAGACGGCTACCAGCGCCGGATGCGCGTCGATCATCGCCGCCGTGGCGTAGAAACCGGGCTGCGAGATGCCCCAGACTCCCACCTTTCCCGAATTGCCCGGCACGTTCTTGACGAGCCACTCGATGGCGTCGTAGGCGTCCGTGCTTTCGTCGGTGTCGTTGGGGCCGTTCTTCACCGGCTTCTGCGGGCGGATCGTGACGAAATTGCCCTCGCTCATGTACCGGCCGCGCACGTCCTGGTAGACGAAGATGAATTTCTCGCGTTCGAAAAGCTCGGATGGCCCAAGCGTGGCGCGGTACAGGTCGGCCCCATAGGGCGGAACGCTGTAGCCGGTTCGCTGCATGAGGATGGGGTAGGTCCGTGCGTCGGAGAATACGTCCTTGGGAACATAAGCCTGCGTGAACAGCCTGACGCCGTCGCGCATGGGGATGCGGTATTCGAACTTCGTATAGTTCTCGCGGATGAAGGCTGCGCGCGCGGCGGGCGTTGCGGTGGCGCCGGTCGGGGCGGCGGTTACGGATGTTGCCGGTTGAGCGGCTGCCGCCGTCCCGGTTCCCTGAGCCGACGCCAACTGCGCCAGGAAGACCACGCCGATGATAGTGCGCATGGCGTGATTGTAACTCGGTGGCTTTCGCCCGCCGGGAATCGGATTCCCGGCGGCTGGGGTTCGCCGAAGCCGCATGCGCCGAAGGGCGCTAAATTGGGCCCGAATGCGAACTGCGCATCCTATCGAGCGTGAACTCGAGTGCCGCTAGCGGACGGCTGGCCTCCGTGTGCGCTTGCGCGGCCTTGCCGGAGTATTTCCCCATTGGCGCGGTCTTTCGAGGCCCGGAGGCAGGAGAGTTACCCGGTTGCCTACGGCTTCGTTCACCTGTAGCTGCGTCAGGTAGAGGCTCCGGCTGAGGTCGGCTCCGCATAAGTTGGCGCGCCACAAGCTTGCCCCGCACAGGTCCGCTTCAGTCAGATCGGCCCCCGCCAGATCGGATTTCTCCAAATGAGCGCAGTAGAGGCTAGCCCTTGTCAGGTTGACCCGGAGCAGATCCATTCCATCGAGAATGCAAAAGCTCAGGTCGGGCGCGGCAAGTGGATTCAGCTTCCTCCACCGGTTCCAAACCTTCACCCCCTGCCGTAGCAGCAGAATCTGTTCCCGCTTTGCCATGAGCCTCCTAGGAATCGCCTTCCGTATTTCTTATGAATGGACGAGCGGCGCATATGAAAGAAATCAACTCGGGTCGAAGTAGCAGACCGAACACTGGCGCAGGGCATCGGCGTAAATTCGCAGTTTTCCTCGCGCGGCAATATCCGCCGGGTCAATCACGCGCACCGCGTCGGCCCAAACGGCCTCATCCGGCAGAAGCCTCGCCAGAAGATTCGGCGCCTGCTCGAAGACTGCCGCGTTCACGTAGTTCCCCTCACGCCCGGGCGTGAGGGCCAAATACAAAATCTGAGATTCCACCAGGTCGTTGAAGAAATGGGTGCCGAGCGAAACGTCGGGAACAAGACCCTCGCGCATCTCAATCACCTCGCAGAGCGCCTTCACGCGGGCGATCTCCGCAAAGGATACGGGCACGCCCAAGGACGGCTCTGCCGTTCCCCACCTTCCGGGACCGATGAGAAACAGCGCTCCTTCGGGGACGTCTTCGAGTCTGGTGAGACGGCCGATCAACCGCGCGATCGAGTATCGCTCCGCCAGAGGGAGCGCGCCATAGACGCGGGGGACCACATAGATCACCCGGCCCACCGTTAGGGCCGTGCTGGGACCAATCACCGGGCCCTTCGTCTCAAGCGCCAGATCTTTCGGGTCCACCGCTTCGGGACGGGGCGCCGCGGGCCCTCCAATCCGCACCTGAAACGGCCGGCATTGCACCAGGTTAATGCGATGACTTCCGTCCGAAAGGAAGTTCGCCGTGAATTCCACGTCCACCGGGTATTGGTATGCGGCTTCGAGCGTTTCGAGCAGTGCCCGCATGTCCGCCACGAACGACGTTTCCGTCAGCAACCGCTTGAAAGTGAGCACCCAAGGGAACATCGGGCGCCCTGTCTCTCTCGCGCGCCGCATCAGCTCGGGGTCGCGCCCGGCCACCATCTCAATGCACCGCTCGCCGCAGCTCTTTACGACTTCCTCAAACGCTCGCGCGCACGGCTGCTGGCCTTCGAGATCGAGTACGTCCACCCGCCATTGCGCGTACTCGCGCACTTCGAGGGAATTCGTTTCCGGCCGGCGCGACGGAGCGTTGAGAGCCACAATGCGCGTGTAATCGTCGTCGGAACGGCGTACGGCGCGAGTGCCCAGCCCGAACACGAGCCGCAGCACGCCCGCCTTGGGGTCGATTTGCTCGGACCACGCGTATGGATTGAACGAAAGCCCCACGCCCGCCACTTGCGGAAAGAAAAGCTTCCCGTAGGTGGCGCCCGAGACGCGTTGAACCAGAATCGCCATCTGTTCATCGCGGTCCAGCAGGCCCCGCTGGGAGCGGTAGAGCAGCGCCTCGCGCCCCATGGCGCTGGCGTAGATTTGGCGCACGGCCGCGAGGAAGGCGTCCACCCTCTCCTGCGGCGACCCCTGATTCGGGCAGAACACGCTTTCGTACTTTCCGGAAAACGAATTACCGAAGCTATCTTCCAGGAGGCTGGACGAGCGGACCACAATCGGCGCCTGCCCGAAATAGTCCAGCATCTCCGCTACCTGATCGCGCACGAATTCCGGGAACGATCCGGAGAGCATCTGCTCGCGCGCGCTATCCACGTCGTCGAGGTACCGCTCGCCGTCGCGCTGCCTTTGGCGGATACGCCAGCAACCGTTGCTCACCAGGTAGGAATAGAAAAGGTCCGAACCCAGGAAGAAGGAATCGTGGGGCTCCAGAACTTCGCGCCACCGCCCCCCGGCATTGCGAAGTATGCCGCGTGCCACCAGCATGCCCGTGGCCTTTCCTCCTATCAGTCCGGTGCCGATCATGCGGCGGCGCACGGCCAGCAGATCGTCCAGAGTCAGATAGCGTTCGGCGAGTTCGAGCATGCGCTCATTGCGCGTGACCACCATTCGCGACAGATGATGCAGCGTCCCCCGCACGGCGTCCGGCGTCCGCTCGCCCCGCGCGGCGGCTTCGGATGTGTCGCGGGCGGCCCTAAAGGTGCGGTCCCAGAGGTCAAAGCGGTCGGTTTCCCTTCCGGCGGCCTCGCGCGTCAGGGTTTCGTAAATTCCGGAAATGGCATTGCTCTCCGTCACCGGCCGGAAGGAATCCTCGTTCCAGACGTGCGGCAGATACATGGTTGGCGAGTACCGCTCGAACACCTTCAGAGGATGCACGTAGAGAGAGCCTTCGTGCCGGTGGACATCGAGCAGAAGCTGCGTGGTATCGCGGATCGCGGCTACGGCGCGATACGAATGCCGCCCCCGCAAGAGGGCGAAGTAGGCGATTGTATCCAGCTCCCTCAGATACGGGCAGGTCACTTTGAAGAAATTGCCCAGCATCATGTCGCTGTACCAATCCGCCGCAAGGTCGGAAAGGCAGTCGAAGAGGTAGAAAGCGCCGCGCCCCCCGCGCGCGATCACGCGGTGAATTTCCGCGGTGAGAGTTTCAAACCCCGCCGCCGGGTCCAGCCGGTGCGTCTCAATCCGCGGATCTTCGGGTATCAGTTCCTCATGGCGCTCGAAGTGGAAGTAGATCAGCTTCCGGCCCTGCCGCAGCGCTTCATCGCAGTACGGACGCACGAACGGCGCATAGTCTTCGATAGCCGCGACTTGCCAGACCACGTTGTCGCCCGGCAGCAAGCCTTCGAGAATGCGATCGAGCGCAGGCAAGCCCGTGCTGGGATGAGTTTCAGCGGATGGCATGATGCCTCATCTCGCAGGATGGCCGCACAACCGCGGGGCCGAGCGAAAGCCGGCATGAATGCCGGCTCTGCACGCTGAAGCGTGCGCCACAAGGGCGTTGTACGGTCATGGCAGTACGATCAACCCCCGCTGCGTCTGGCCGTCCATGCGCACCGAGAAAGGCTGGGCCAGGCGGACATGCCGCACGCCTGGCGCGACTTCCTCGCCCGGCAGCGCCTTCAACAGATCCCAGCGCACGAATTCCCGCTCGTTCGACGCCGTGAGCGAGAAATACCCTATGCCCGCCGAGGTCATATTGTGAAAGAAGTGCGTACCCTGCGACGGTTCCATGGGCAGATCCGTCGCCGGAACCTCCACGATCACGCTGGCCCACGATATTTGGTGCCACCCCACGGGAATCCCGATCCACGGATCGAACGAACCCCATCTTCCGGGCCCCATCAACAAATAGCGCCTGCGTTCCTTGGTGAGGCGCTCGTTAATTTCCGCCACCACGGAGGCGAACTCGGCGCTCTTCGACCTGTCGAACTTCGCCGGATCGATATAGACGATGTCGCGCAGCCCTTCGATCTTTCCGTTCCCCAGCACTCGCTGTGACAGACACAGCGTTTTCTCCGGCGGCACGGAATCCGAAACAATGTCGTAGCGCTCGCGAAGAGCTACCAGAGGCCGCATCTGCAGGAAGTGGAATTGCGGCTCGCGCCCCGGTCCGCCGTCAAAATCCACGGCAAATTCGATCTCCACGGGAAACCCGAGGTCCTTCTTACAGGCTTCGAATAAGTCGTTCAAAATAGCGCAGAGCGGAAAGATATTGTGCTTGAGGACGCGCGCGAAGGTGACCACACGGCTGCCGCGCCGCCCAACGCCATCGTAGATCCGGTCCTCCTCGGTATCCACCACGCTGCCCGCCAGCGCCAGCGTGCCGTGTTCTTCGGCATCGGAAAGCTGCAGCCGCGCGAGCGTCGCATCCGTGCCGCGCAACAGATCTACGTCGCTGCACTCCAGGTCCAAAGCGAAGAATTGCCGCTGCGCCACCCTCATCACTTCAGCCGGAGACCGGAACTGCGGCAGCACCTGCGGGTAGCGCGGGCAGAACCGCACGGCCTCGCCGCCCTCCACCACCTGCTTCCCCAACCCGAGAGCTATGGTCGCCACGCCATCGTCCGGCTTCATCTGAAACACCGGGTAATAATTGTGCGACTGCGCCACGCCGGAAACCGCGGGGTAGAAATACCGCCCGTAGCGGCGGCCCGCCACCTCTTGAATGATCACCGCCATCCGCGACTCGGTAGCGTCGTGCCCGATCGCCTCCAGGTAGCGCCGCGGCCGCTCCAGATAAGACGATGCGTAGACCAGCTTCACCGCCGTCTCCAGATGGTTCAACCGGACTTCGAGATCGGGGTGGTTGTTGGGGAGCATGTAGGTTGCGTATAGCCCCGCCAGCGGCTGCCGGTGAGAGTCTTCGAGTAACCCCGAGGAGCGCACGGCCAGCGGAACATTCACCCGCGAAACGTATAGCTCCAGGCTGTCGCGCAACCGCCGCCCCAGACGGCAGGCTTCGAAGCGCCGCTGAATTTCATGGTCCGCCTCTCCCACGAAGGAGGCGGGGTCCACCCGGTTTTCCATCAGCAGCGCATCCGATTCGTCGGCGCCGATCACCAGGGTTCGCGGCAGGCGCGTCTTCACTCCCCGGAAGCGCTCGTCCGTCATCCACTGGCTGAGTTGCCGGAAGACGAAGGCGAGACCGCGCCCCTTGCCTCCCAGCGAGCCGCGCCCGAGAACCAGGAAGGGGTACTCGGGGTCGAACTCGGGCGGCCGGAAATCGGCGATGGCGCCGCGGTATTTCTCCTTGCGCGCAATCGAAATCGCGTTGGCCAGGTACTCCTTGAGCGCGCCAACAGTGGGAAAATCCGAAACCGTGATGGGCGCGAGCACGGAGGCGAGCGTGGTTTCTCCCCGCGCCCGGAACCAGTGCGAAAGATCGTTGCGTTTGGCGTGAAATGCCAGAGATTCGTCGGGCACGGCGCGCAGCGCCTGTTCCATCTCCCACAGATTCGAAACGCCGACGATCTTCGCTCCATCCGGCATGCGGAACTCGAAGTCGCCGAAACCGATATCCTCCAGCACGAACTGCTCGATGGCCGGCCGCATGTTCGAGCCGCGCTTGCTCAAGCAACGCGCTCCCAGAGACGCGGCGAGTTCCTGCGCGTCGGGCTCGGAGGATTGCACCAGAATCGGCAGCCCGGGCGTCCGCGCCGCTACCGTGCGCAGGAAACGAGCGCCCCGCTCGGGCTCGATCATGTCGTCCTGGAACGTGTGCAGATCGGAAATGATGCCCACGAGCGACGCTTCATACTTGTCAAAAAGCGCGCTCGCCTCTTCGAACGTCCGCGCCAGCAGCACCTTCGGGCGCACTCGCGTGCGCACCTGCCGGTCGCTCTCGTTGATGCCCTCCGGCACCAGCATGAACGTGCGCTGCATGAGCATCGAGTAGAGGTGCGGCAGAATCAGCGAGTAGTGTTCCACCGCGTCCTCCACCAGCAAGATCGTCCCAATCGACGCAATCTCCAAATCGGGATCGATGTTCTGGCTGTCCTCCACCAGCTTCATGATCGAGAGCAGAACATCGGCGCTGCCGCGCCACGCGAAAGTCCGGTCAATTCCTTCGGGCTCGGTACCGCGATAGTTCTGGTCGAACCAGGAGCCGTCAAAAACAACCAGCACGACCGGCAGATCCGGATACGCGGCCTTGACTTGCCGCCCGAACTCGGAAGTCGTCATGTCCGGCAGATTGCCGGAGACGAGCACCAGGTCGAAACGTTCGCTGCCGAGGATCTTCAGCCCTTCCGATCCGGAAAGAGCCGAAATCACCTGAGGCACGTTCTGCAAATGCAATAGCTGCGATGTTCCGTAGATATCCTGCGTCAGTGAGTGGTCGCGCGCCAGGCTGAAGGATTCATAGGGGTTCGAAACCATCAGAATGGTGCGCACCCGGCGCGCCATCAGATGATGCAGCCCGCGAAACTGCGGATCGTAGGCGTAGCGAAGCTGATCGCGAAGGTCCGCTGGCTTCATTGTGGTTTGGTGGATCGAGTTGACGGCAACATCTTCCTGAGTAACACGTTCCGCGGCGGCGGGCAATTCGCTTGCGCTCCGGGGCCTGGCGGGAAACTGCGCCAGGCCCCGGAAACGGTGAAGAGCTTACACCAGGCCCTGCGCCAGCATCGCGTCCGCCACTTTGACGAAAGCCGCGATGTTCGCGCCCAGCACGTAATCGCCGGGGGCGCCGTACTCCTTCGAAGTCTCGAACGTGGATTCGTGGATCGAAGCCATGATTCCCTTTAACCGGCCGTCTACTTCTTCCCGGCCCCAGGAGAGCCGCATGGAATTCTGCGACATTTCAAGACCCGAAACCGCCACGCCGCCCGCGTTCGCCGCCTTGCCCGGACCGTAGAGGATCTTCGCCTCCAGGAAGCGCTCCACGCCTTCCGGCGTCGTGGGCATGTTGGACCCCTCGCCTACCACGTAGCAGCCATTCTTGAGCAGCGTCTTGGCGTCTTCGCCGCTCAGTTCGTTTTGCGTGGCGCTGGGGAAGGCGCACTGCGCCGGAATGTGCCAGGGTCTGGAGTTCGGAAGATATTCCGCGCTCGGGAACTGCTTGACGTACTCTTTAATGCGTCCGCGGCGGCAGTTCTTCAGGTCCATCACCCAGGCGAGTTTGTCGGGGCAGATGCCCTCTTTGTCGTAGATCGTGCCTTCGGAATCCGACATCGTTACCACCTTCGCGCCCAGGTGGTTCAGTTTCTCCACAGTGTACTGCGCGACGTTGCCCGAACCGGAGACGAGGCAAGTCTTGCCCGCGAAGTCCTCGCCGCGCGTCTTCAGCATCTGCTCGCAGAAATACACGCAGCCATAGCCCGTCGCTTCCGTCCGGATGATCGAACCGCCCCAGGCCAGTCCTTTACCCGTCAACACGCCGGTGAACTCATTGCGGATGCGCTTGTACTGGCCGAACATGTACCCGATTTCGCGCCCGCCCACGCCGATGTCGCCGGCCGGAACGTCGGTATCCGGGCCGATGTGCTTGCACACCTCGGTGGTGAAGCTCTGGCAGAAGCGCATCACTTCGGCGTCGGACTTGCCCTTCGGGTCGAAATCGGAGCCGCCCTTGCCGCCGCCCATAGGCAGAGTCGTCAGGGAGTTCTTAAATGTCTGCTCGAAGCCCAGGAATTTCAGGATGCCGAGGTATACCGTCGGGTGAAACCGAAAGCCGCCTTTGTACGGGCCGATTGCGCTCGAGAACTGGATGCGGAAGCCACGATTGATCTGCACCTGCCCCTGGTCGTCCTGCCACGGCACGCGGAAAATCACCACGCGCTCCGGTTCGACGAGCCGCTCCAAAATGCGCGCTTCGACGTATTCGGGACGCCTGTCCAGCACCGGGACGATCGAGTGGAAAACCTCGGCAACGGCCTGCAGAAACTCCGGTTCCCCCGCGTTCCGCTTCTTCACCGTTTCGAATACCTGATCTACGTAACTTTGTGTATAACTGGCTGTGCTCACGTACGCTCCTTAATCTTTGGGTGTCTCGGCCATCCACGTTTGCCGTTCCGAACCGTGTGCCGCGGAAGCGAACCCGGTTGCATCGCCCGAATGCCAAGCTTAAGAAGATTAACATATCTCAATTGGCTATTCATTAATGTGTCTTAATGTTTGGGCGAGCGAGTGTGGGCTGGCGGTCTCAGATGCCTTGGTGCGGACACGGGCGGCTGGTTCTTACGTCCAGTAATTCCGGTCCAAGCTGCGATACTGCACTGCCTCGGCTACGTGCTTGGCGGCTACCGTTGGGGAGCCGGCGAGGTCGGCCACAGTGCGCGCCACTTTGAGGATGCGGTCATGCGCGCGGGCGGAGAGGCCCATTTTGCGGACTGCCATTTCGAGCGTGCGCTCGCCCGAATCGTCTAGCGCGCAGTGCTTGCGGATGGAGCGCGAGGGCATGGCGCAATTGTAGTAACCCCGCGCCTGCTGCACGGCGCGAGCGGTTTCCACGCGGGCGCGGATCGCCGCCGAGGGTTCCGCCGAGGCCTCGCCGCGCAGTTCCTTGTAAGGGACCGCGGGAACTTCCACGTGGATATCGATGCGGTCTAGCAGGGGGCCGCTGATCTTGCCGAGATAGCGCTGAATCAAAGCCGGCGTGCAGCGGCATTCTCGAGTGGAATCGCCGTAGAAACCGCAGGCACACGGATTCATGGCGGCCACCAGCATGAAGCGCGAGGGGAAACAGAGCGTCATGGTGGAGCGCGCGATAGTCACGTTGCCGTCTTCGAGAGGCTGGCGCAGCATTTCGAGCACGTCGCGCGGGAACTCGGGAAATTCGTCCAGAAACAGCACGCCGTTGTGGGCCATGCTGACTTCGCCCGGGCGCGGCATGCCGATTCCGCCGCCGATCAGGCCGGCGTAGGAGATCGTATGGTGCGGCGAGCGGAAAGGCCGCTCGTGCAGCAACCCCACGCCGCTGCTCAGCGCGCCCGCGATGCTGTGAACCTTGGTAGTCTCGATAGCCTCGGGGAACGGGAGCGGCGGCAGAATGCCCGCCAGGCGCTTGGCGAGCATCGTCTTACCCGATCCCGGCGGGCCGATCATGAGCACGTTGTGCGAGCCGGCGGCGGCCACTTCGAGGGCGCGCTTGGCCATGGTCTGGCCGCGGACGTCGGAGAAATCGGGCGCCGTTGTGGCATACGCCGCCGATCCGTTCGCCTTAGGAATCACGGGCTGGAACTCGCTGGGACGCGCCAGCAGTGCGGTCACCTCGGCCAGCGAGCGCACGCCGTAGACGTTCAAGCCAGTGACCACCGCGGCCTCGGCGGCGTTTTCGGCGGGCACGATCAGGTTGCCGATGCCCTTCTCTTTGGCGCACACGGCCACCGAAAGCGTGCCGCGAACCGGGCGCACGGCGCCATCGAGCGAGAGTTCCCCGATGAAAAGGTGGTCGTCGGACGCGCGCACCGCCCCCATGGCTCCGAGGATGCCGATGGCCATGGGCAGATCGAACCCGGCGCCCTCCTTGCGAATGTTCGCGGGCGCCAGATTGATGGTGAAGTTCTTGTTCGGATACCCGAAACCCGAGTTCATCAGGGCCGATTTGATGCGCTCGCGGCTTTCGCGCACGGCGACGTCGGGCATGCCCACCGTCACGGAATCCCGAGGGTTCCCCGCGGCGTACAGATCCACTTCCACATCGATCAAGTGAGCATCGATGCCGTACACGGCCGCACTCCGGGTTTTGAACAGCGCCATATGTGATCTGAATAGGTGAGTATAAGTGAATGCGCGGGCGCCCGTAGGGGCGGGGCCGAGGGAGGGCTTCGGGCACGCTCTGCGCCGGGAAGAAAGCCGGCACGAATGCCATCTCTGCGCGCTGAAAGCGCGCGCCACAACTTCCGCGTTCGCGCTGCTAAATTGGGGAGGTGTTCGTTTCGTTGCTGCTCCTGGGCCTGGTGCTGGGCTCGCTCGTGTATTGCGCGCTGGCGGTAATTGCCGCGCGGCGATACCGGAGCGTGCCCCGTCCGGAGGCTACCGAGCATCCGCCGATCAGTATTCTCAAGCCGCTTGCCGGCGTGGATGACGGACTCGAAGAGAACCTCGCATCATTCTTTGAACAGAGTTACCCGGCGTTTGAGCTGATCTTTGCCGTGCGCGAAGCAGCGGACCCCGCGGTGAAAGTGGTGGAGCGTCTTCGCGAGCGTTACCGCGCTATCCCTTCCCGCCTGATCGTCACCGGCGAACCGCCCTACCCCAACGCCAAGGTTTATAGCCTCGACCGCATGTTGGCTGAGGCGGCGAACGATCTGGTTGTGATGGCCGATAGCGACGTGCGCGTTACGTCTGCGATGCTGAGCGTGATCGCGGCCGAGTTTCAAGATCCGAAACTGGGTCTGGCGACCTGCCCGTATCGCGCCGTTCCCGGGCCGAGTCTCTGGTCCACTTTGGAAGCGTTGGGACTCAACACCGAATTCCTGAGCGGGGTGCTCGTCGCTCGGATGCTTGACGGCATGAAGTTCGCTCTCGGGCCCACCATTGCCGCGCGACGGACGGTGGTCAGGGCCATCGGTGGCTTCAACGCGGTGAAGGACTTCCTCGCCGAAGATTTCGTCTTAGGCAAACTGGCCGCCGAAAACGGCTACGGCGTGATTCTCTCCTCCTACGTGATCGAGCACCGCATCGGCTCGCAAACGTTCGCGGCCAACATGCGGCACCGGTTGCGGTGGAACCGCAGCACGCGCCGTTCGCGCCCGTGGGGCTACGTGGGGCAGGTGTTCACCAACCCGCTGCCGCTGGCTCTGATCCTTTGCGCGGTGAGGCCGGAGTGGCTCCCCGCGCTGGCTGCGGCCGCCGTATTGCGTGCGGGCGCGGGTTGGGCCGCGGCGGGGCTTGTTCTGAACGATCCTCTGGCGCGCCGTCTATGGTGGCTGGTCCCGGTGCAGGACGTGGCCAGCTTCCTGGCGTGGATTGCGGGATTCTTCGGCAATACGATTCTCTGGCGCGGCCGGCGCTACCGCGTTCGCCCCGACGGCCGCTTCGAGCCTGTATAGAGACTTCCAGACCCGCATATAATAGTCCCGATGAATCGCCTCGAAGAATTGCGCCGCCGCCACGCTGCCGCGGAAAAAGGAGGCGGACCGGAACGGATGGCCCGCCAGCACAAAGAGGGCAAGCTATCCGCGCGCGAGCGTATCGAGTTTCTGTTGGACGAAAACTCCTTCGAGGAAACCGATAAGCTGGTTGCCGGGCCGTCGACGGAGAACGGAGGCGACGCGCAATCCATCCCCGGCGACGGGTTTGTGACGGGCTATGGCCGCGTCGACGGACGCCTGGTTTACGTTTTCGCCCAGGATTTCACCGTGATGGGCGGCTCGCTTTCCGAAGCTAACGCCGGCAAGATTTGCAAGATCATGGATCTCGCAATGAAGACCGGCGCTCCGGTGATTGGCTTGAACGATTCCGGGGGCGCGCGCATTCAGGAAGGCGTGCGGTCGCTTGCAGGGTACGCGGATATCTTTCTGCGCAACACGCTGGCAAGCGGCGTGATCCCCCAGATCTCGGCCATCATGGGGCCGTGCGCCGGCGGCGCCGTGTACTCGCCGGCCATCACCGATTTCGTCTTCATGGTGGAGAACACCAGCTACATGTTCGTCACCGGTCCGGAGGTCATCAAGACCGTGACCCATGAAGACGTGACGAAAGAGAAGCTGGGCGGCTCGATGACGCACAATTCGCTGAGCGGCGTGGGCCACTTCATTTCCGAAAACGACGAAGACTGCCTGCGGATGATCCGCGAATTGCTGAGCTACCTGCCGCAGAACAATCGCGAAAACCCGCCCCGGCGCCGCTCGACGGACCCGCCAAGCCGCATGGATTCGTCGCTTGATTCCATCGTGCCGCCCGAATCGAACCAGCCCTACGACATTAAAGATGTGATCCGCAGCGTGGTGGATAACGGCGATTTCTTCGAAGTGCATGAGCACTGGGCGCAGAATCTGGTGGTGGGCTTTGCGCGCATGGACGGCCGTCCGATCGGCGTGGTGGCCAATCAGCCGGCATTTCTGGCCGGGTGCCTGGATATCAATTCGTCGGTGAAGGGCGCGCGCTTCGTGCGGTTCTGCGACGCGTTCAACATTCCGCTGGTCACCTTCGAGGACGTGCCCGGGTTCCTGCCGGGAACCGAGCAGGAGTTCGGCGGGATCATCCGCCACGGGGCCAAGCTGCTCTACGCTTATGCGGAAGCCACCGTCCCCAAGATCACCGTAATCACCCGGAAAGCATACGGGGGCGCCTATTGCGTGATGGGTTCGAAACACATCCGCACGGACGTGAACCTGGCCTGGCCCTCGGCGGAAATTGCGGTAATGGGCCCGGAGGGGGCCGTGAACGTGGTCTACCGCCGGGAACTGGCGGCAGCGGCCGACGCGGACGCCGCGCGCACGCAAAAGGTAGAGGAGTACCGCGAGCGCTTCGCCAACCCGTTCATTGCTGCCGAACAGGGCTACATCGACGACGTGATCGAGCCGCACGAAACCCGGCCCCGCGTGATCCGCGCCCTGGAGATGCTGGAAAATAAAGTGGATTCCATGCCGCGCAAAAAGCACGGCAACATTCCGCTATAGAAGGATGTAAGGAAGCCGGACAACGGCGCCGATGATCACAGACGGCCGCGGATAAGCCTGAATTTCCAAGGCGATTCTGGAGAATGACCGGCGCAATCATCCTGCTCCCCGCGAGATCAGACCATGGTTGGTATCAGGGCACGGCTTCAGCCGTGCCCTGATACAAGGCCCGGCTTCTCATGGCCTCATGCTGCGGAAATCCAACTTCGCCGAGGTTGACTTCGGAATTCAGGATAAGCCGTGTTCCTTCAATCAGCGTCAATCGGCGTTGGTCTGCGGCCAGCGTTTCTTGCTCGTTTCTCGGCAGTACAGCGAAGCCCCCGCCAACCGCTCACCCGGCGAAATCGAAAGCGTAGCGGAAGCCGTTTTCCGCAATGCCTCTTAATTCCATCTCGCTAAAGCCGAATTCGCGCGCCCAAAGGCGGTATTCCCCCGTGAGCGTGCAGCCGAACATCGCCGGGTCATCTGTATTCAGAATCAGCGGCACTCCTGCGTCGTAAAGCCGGCGGACCGGGTGATCTTCCAGGCGCTCGACTGAGCCGGTTGCCAGATTGCTCGTGACGCAGACTTCGAGCGGAGTGTCGCCGTCGCGCAGTTGCTTCATCAACTCGGGGTCGCTCGCCGCCGCGATGCCGTGGCCGATGCGCTCGGCGCCGATCCCGAGCGCGGCGCGGATCGAGTTAGGGTCCCCGGTTTCTCCTGCATGCGCGGTGAGGCGCAGCCCGGAGTCCCGCGCAAACGCGAAGACTTCGCGGAACCATTCCGCCGGGCCGCGTTCCTCGCTGCCTCCGATGCCGAAAGCAACCACGCCTTCGTCCCTGCGCTCCGCGGCGAGCCGGGCCACCTGCATGGCCGGCTCCACGCCGAACTGGCGCACGGCGTCGAGTATCCAACGCACCTGCACCGGCGATCCAACGGCCGCCTTGCGGATGGCGTCGAATATCGGCGCGAACTCCTCGCCCTTCCACAGGACCACGCCGGCGGCTACGGTGATTTCGGCGTAGCAGACGCGCTGGGCGGCCAGCTTTTCGAGCAGGCGGCGCGTGGCCAGCGCGTAATCCTCGGGGCCGCGCAGGCGTTTTACCACCGTGGCGAACGCCTTCAGAAAGCCATTGAAGTCGGTGTAGCGGTAGAGCGCCCGCAGTTCCTCAACAGGAGTGGCCGGGTCCAGTTCATGCAGCGTTTCCGGCTCCAGCGTTCCTTCCAGGTGTAAATGCAGTTCCGCTTTGGGCATTTCCAAAAGGAAATCGGCCATACTGCTATTAGACATGACTGCGGAAGAGATCGAGGCGATAGCAAGCGGGTATCACGGGGACGCGTTCCGGGCGCTGGGGCCGCACGGCTTGCGAAAGAAGGCGGGCCAGCCGCGGTGGGAGGTGTGCGCCTTCCTGCCGCAGGCCGAATCGGCCGAGGTCGTGATCGGCGCGGCCGCATATCCCATGGTGAAGCTGCACTCGCAGGGCGTGTTCTCCGCGTGCATGAACGGCAGCCCGCAGGCGTACGTTCTGAGGCTGCGGCTTTGGGACGGGCGGCAAGTCGAAATCGAAGATCCGTACCGCTTCGGAACGCAGATCTCCGATACGGATGTCTACCTTCTCGGCGAAGGCACGCTCTACGAAGCCTACCGCGTTTTGGGCGCGCATCTTACGGCGATGGAGGGCGTGGCCGGCGTGCGGTTTGCGGTGTGGGCGCCGAACGCCGAGACGGTCACCGTCACGGGCGAATTCAACGATTGGGACGTCAGGCGTCACCCCATGCGCAGGCGCAGCGGCGGCGTCTGGGAGATCTTCATTCCCGGCCTGGGCGTGGGAACGGCATACAAGTACAACGTCCGCTCGCGCTTCGCCGGATACCAGCAGCTCAAGGCAGATCCGTACGCGTTCTATTGCGAGAAGCCGCCGAAATCGGCCTCCGTGGTTTGGGATATCGGCAAGTACGAATGGGGCGACGCCGAGTGGCTCGAAACGCGCGCCAGGACGGAAGTGCTGAAATCGCCGGTATCGATTTACGAAGTGCACCTGGAATCGTGGCTGCGCGGGCCGAACGGGCAACCGCTGACTTACGCCGAAATGGCGGTCAACCTGGTTGAGTACGTCAAGCAGATGGGCTACACGCACATCGAACTGCTGCCCATGATGGAGCACCCGTTCTCCGGTTCCTGGGGCTATCAGGTGATCGGGTATTTCGCTCCCACGTCCCGGTTTGGCACGCCCGACGATTTCAAGCATTTCGTGGACGCATGCCATCGGGCCGGAATCGGCGTAATTGTGGATTGGGTGCCGGGGCACTTCCCCAAAGACGCGCACGGCCTCGTGTTCTTCGACGGCACGGCGCTTTATGAGCATGCCGATCCGCGCAAAGGCGAGCACAAGGATTGGGGCACGCTGATCTTCAATTACGGCCGCAACGAGGTGAAGGCCTTCCTGATCTCGAACGCCCTGTTCTGGCTGAAGGAGTATCACATCGACGGGCTGCGGGTGGACGCGGTCGCTTCCATGCTCTACCTGGATTACTCGCGCGAACCCGGCGAATGGGTTCCCAACGAGTTCGGCGGCAACGAAAACCTGGAAGCGATCGAGTTCCTCCGCCAGTTCAACGTGCTGGCGCATCAGGTTCCGGGCGTGTTCACGGTGGCCGAGGAATCCACCGCCTTTCCGGGCGTCTCGAAGCCGGTCTATCTCAACGGCCTCGGCTTCACCATGAAGTGGAACATGGGGTGGATGCACGACATGCTGGACTACATCTCCACCGACCCGATCTACCGCAAGTTCCACCACAACAACATCACCTTCAGCCTGCTCTACGCGTTCACCGAGAATTTCATGCTGCCGATTTCGCATGATGAGGTGGTCCACGGCAAGAAGTCGCTGCTCGGCCGCATGCCCGGGGACGAATGGCGGCAGTTTGCGAATGCCCGCGCGTTCCTTGCCTACATGTGGGCGCATCCGGGCAAGAAACTGCTGTTCATGGGCCAGGAGATCGGCCAGCGCGAAGAGTGGAACCACAATGCCGGAGTCCGTTGGGAGCTATTGGAATTCGATTGCCACCGCAAGCTGCAAACGCTGGCGCGAGATCTGAACCTGATGTATCGCGCCAACCCGGCCTTGTACGAGGTAGATTTCCGCTACGCCGGCTTCGAGTGGGTAGATTTCCGCGACTGGGAGAACTCGGTAATCGCCTTCCTGCGCCGGGCTGAAGACCCGAAGGACTTCATCCTGTTCTGCTGCAACTTCACCCCCGTCCCGCGCCAGAATTACGAGTTCGGCGTCCCCGAAGAGGGCTTCTACGAGGAGATCCTCAACACGGATTCCGAGCTATACGGCGGCACAAACCTAGGCAACGGCGGCATGGTCTCCTCGCGCCCGATCCCCAAGCACAACCGCCAGCACAGCATCTCAGTAACGTTGCCGCCACTGGCGGTAGTGGCGTTTCGGCGGAGGTAGGCCGTGAACGAAGGCGCAGACGTTTTCAATGGCGTGGGGCCGCGGAGTCAAGGGAGAAAGTGGCGACGGGTGGGTAGAACCCGCAAGCTTCGGGGTTTCGTCAAGTTGTAGGATGTTGTCAGCCCCCCCGTTATGGCCGAATAATTCCTCCTAAGTTCACCCGTCCCGTCATGCGGGTTCGTTGGATTTCTTGACTCGTGCGACGGTGAGGTCCAGAGAAAGTGCTGCCTTGTCCGCATCCTCAATCCTGCGTGCCCGCTTCCTTGTCCTTGTGTGTCATCGCTCTGTTCACAGTCGATTAGCAAGTCCTTTCTTCCGGGTCGAGAGAGTCTCGCTGGGTCGTCGCGTTGTTGTCCTATAATCCAGCATTTCGAACATGTAAGGCAGGGTCTCTATGCCGGTATGGGACGCTTCCAAAGCCCCGCCGAGGCCCTACGGTGAGCGAAATCGAGCATGCTCACCGCAGGCCCTCCGGCGTACCGGCATCCGTTCCACTGGGCCGCGTTTGCGCTGGCGGGCGTCGAGTAGCGGCGCCCCTGCGATCACGGCAGGCTATCGGCGTTCCGCCGGGGGCTGTCGCTGTTCAATGTTTCGCTGCGCGGCGGCACACGGCGATCAAGGCGGCGAAGCCACTGCAGAGCAGAATCGCGCCGGCGGGTTCCGGCGTACCCGACTGAAAGGTGAAGTTGTCCATCACGAACACCGCTTGACCGTAGGGATTAATATAGCCCGGGTGCACCGTACCGCCGGTCGCCGCGAAACTGAGTTGATCGATTCCGTTCCAGTCGAACTCGTACAATGTGGCCGACGTAGCGTCTGGAATGACCAGTCGGTGGTCCACCTGAACGCCCAGCCTGTAAGCCGTAATGTCTACGTTCATCGCATCTCGGTAAACCGAAGTGATGTAGACGCTTTCGAAGTTGAAAGCCGACCCGTCGGCGGTCGAGAGGCTGGCCGTTAGGCCCCAACCGTTGTAGGCAACCCTTGGGGAACTGATGATACCAGCCGGCCCGCCGGTAGGACCAGCGCCCAGTAACGGCTCCTCAACCCCGAAATTGGTCCAATTGAACCCCGAGTAGCCATTGGGGATCAAACTGGCGGGGACCGATCCAGGGTCCCCACAGCATGGGATGTCCTCGAACGTGAGGACACCGGCGCTCGCCGTACAAGCCAACAGTGTCAGCAGCCCTGCGGCGCGCACGAGTTGGAGGCACAAACTCTTTCTCATCTCGATAGTTTCCTTTCATTCGGAATTTCCGTTTTGGACTTTTGCATCTCAGCCTAGGTCAAGGCGCCATCCTTGGTGGGATAAGGGGACAGGAAGCCGTGAAATAATCGACCATAGCACGCGGGCGTCCACGTGTTTTCAATTGCTTGCACGGTGCAAAGCTGGCACAACGGCGATTATTTCACACCTTCCAGGCTACTCAACCACCTATCTTCGGGGGCGAAAACGGGACTGCTTGAACGTAGCAGATTTCTTTTGGCCGCGCCTGCTTCCTCTGCGGTACGCCTGGCGACGGTTGAGATCAAGGCTACTTCGATGACATGCCGCTTAACCCCAAGCTTCCGAGGGGAAAGCGGGCCGGAGGAGTTGCGCGATTCGAGTTCAGCCGAGAACGGGAAAACCCGCGCCTCACGGTGGCGCAGTCACCACGTATCCGTCATTCACTTTCAATGACTTACGTCTTTGCAGCCGTACCCGCACGCTACAATGGCGCTGGGTGGGAGGAGCGGTTGGATTGGGTTCGTTCCGCGCCGATTGCTGAATCTTGGGCTTGGCATTCGCTGGTACCATAGAAGCGGTTGATGCTCTGCAAACAGGTGGTGTTCAGCGGCCACGCGATTCAGCGAATGTTCGAGCGCGGGATCGAACGCCATCAGGTGCTGGCGACAATCGACCCGGGGAGAAGTTGTCGCGGAATACCCCGATGATCGCCCGTACCCGAGCAGGTTGCTTCTCGGGACCGGCGGAAGTGGGCCGATTCACGTTGTAGTGGCTTCAGACGATGCGGTGGGCCTGTGCATAGTAGTGACGGTCTATGAGCCGGATTCGGGGCACTGGAGCGCGGATTTTCGGACGAGGCGAGCGAAATGAATTGCACGATTTGCAGAAACGGAAGCACCCGCGCCGGCTGCGCCACGGTCACTCTCCACCGGGGCGAGACCACCGTCATCCTCAAACAAGTGCCCGCCGAGGTATGTGAAAACTGCGGCGAGTACTACCTTTCCGATGACGTTGCCGCACTGGTTCTGCAGAAGGCCGAAGCGGCCGTCAAGAGCGGCGCCGAGGTCGAAATCCTTCGATTCGCCGCGTAACGCTCGTGAGTAATCGAAACTCCGCGTAAGTGAGAGAGTTGACGGGGCGCGTCCGGCTTAAGCCGCAGTGTCCCGATTGGGTTCGTTCCGTCGCCCTGGTGGGGAAGGCCCTTCGGCCTGCGCCGGACCCCCCGGTCCGGCCAAACCCGAAAAGGACGCGAATCTCAGAAGCGGAGCCGACTAGGGGGTCGGCTTGCGGTCCAGGGGGACCGCCCCAGTGCCCGGTCAAATCGGCTTCGTTCCTTCCGCATGGACGATGCCGCACGGCAGACTCCGGCCGTCCCTCGGCGCCCGGTTTGGGTTCGTTCCGTCTCGCCCCAGGGGAGGAGAGCCAGCACGTTTCCGCCAGCCGATTTCGGCTTTTGAGGACATGTTACTCTGCTTTACATGAGCACTACTGAGAACCTGAAAGAAGCGTTTGCCGGAGAAAGCCAGGCATTCCAGAAATACCGCGCGTTCGCTAAGCGCGCCGACCAGGATGGGTTCCCGAATATCGCCAAACTCTTCCGGACCGCGGCTGAAGCCGAGCGCATCCACGCTGAGGGGCACTTCCGCGCGCTCGAAGGCATCGGCGCCACGGCCGAGAACCTGAAGGCCGCCATCGAAGGCGAGACGTACGAATACACCACCATGTATCCGCCCATGCTGGCCGAGGCGGAAGCCGAGAAGCACCGGGCGAGAATCATGTTCGGATATGCCGTGAAGGCGGAAGAGGTTCACGCGGAACTGTACAAAGTCGCGCTCGAAGCGGCTGCCGCCGGCAAAGACCTTGAGGAAGCGCGGTTCTATGTATGCCCGGTGTGCGGGCACATCGAATTCGGCGTGCCTCCCGAAAAGTGCCCGATCTGCGGAACCAAGGGCGAAAGGTACGTGCAGGCGGCGTAGTCCGCCGAGTTCGAAGAAGACCCTGCGGGCAAGCGAAAGCAGACCCCACCGAAGCGGCGGATGTCGTTGGTGGGGCATGCTTTAGCTTGCCCATGACTGTTTTGCGAGGAGATACAGAATGAACTGCGCCTGCGAGATGCTTATAGGGTCTTGCAGGGCAGTAATTCGCGCGGCCCCTTTCTGCCATCCGGCAAGAAGGCGCGCGCTGATCTCAGAAGCTATTTGCTTGAACCCGCACGGGGTTCCGGGGCTACCCCCCTCACCGGAAGCCGCGGCCGCCGCCGCCCGACGGCGCGCAACCGCCACCACCGTTGCCGCCGCCCGAGGCGAAGCTCGACATCTTCCGCTCCCCCTGGTCGGAGCCGCAACTCGGGCACGTAGCGTTTTGGTCCGCCTCGCGCATCGAGCGCAGTTGCTCGAACTCGGCGGCGCATTCCTTGCAGCGGTATTCGTAAATAGGCATTGCTTCTGACCTAAGGATGCAGATGAAACCGTATGGTAACAGCCTGAAGGGCGGCCGGAGTAGCCCCAGAGGCCCAGAGCCCTGCTAGACCTCGACTCGCGAGAAAAGATAGGACCCCAGCACCACCAGAAATACGGCCGCGGCCGATAGAACGCCTATATCCGCGGCCCACCCGAAATGGGCCGGAACGCCGGTCAGCGCCGCCCGCATGCCATCTACGCCGTAGGCCAGCGGATCGAGGCTGGCCACAATGCGCAGCGCCCTGGGGACGCTGTTCAGCGGAAACAGCGCACCGGATAGAAAGAACATCGGCATCACCAGGAAATTCATGACCAGCTGAAACCCCTGGAAATCGCCCAGGATCGAAGCAATCGCAGTGCCCAGGGCCGTGAACATGACGGCGAGCAGAGCCATGCAAAGGAGCGCGTGGGGCAACGTGGCGTAACTCACGGGCCGGAAGCCGGCCACCAGGCAGATCCCCACTACGATCAACCCCTGTATCATCGCCACCGAGGCGCCGCCGAGCGTCCGGCCGATCATGATCATGATGCGCGGCACCGGCGCGACCAGCGTCTCTTTGAGAAACCCAAAATGGCGGTCCCATATCAGCTCGATTCCGGAGAAGACTGCGCTGAACAGGATAGTCATGCCGATGACGCCGGGGGCCAGAAACTGGAGGTAGTTGCCCTGTCCTGCGCGCTGGTAGATCGGGCCGAATCCGAAGCCCAGCGCCACCAGAAACAGCAGCGGCTGCCCGAGCGAGCCGACCATGCGGGAGCGCGAACGGAAGTAGCGCTTCAACTGCCGAAGCCAAAGCACGTAGACGGCGTTCATCAGCGCTTCCTCCCCCACATTCTGGACATCGTGCGCATCTGCTGCAGGCTGCTGCCGGCTTCCTCGCGGATTCGGGAACCGGTAAGCGACAGGAAGGCGTCTTCGAGCGTCTCGGTTCCGGTGCGCTCCTTCAACTCCTTGGCCGTGCCCACCGCGATGATGTTGCCGTGGTCGATGATGGCGATGCGATGCGCCACGCGTTCGGCTTCCTCCATGTAATGCGTGGTGAGGAAGACCGTGATGCGCTCTTCCTGGTTGAGCGTGCGGACGTGGTTCCACAATTGGTTGCGCGTCTGCGGGTCAAGCCCCAGAGTGGGCTCGTCGAGGAAGAGAATCTTGGGAGTGTGCAGCAGGCCGCGCGCGATCTCCAGGCGCCTCCGCATGCCTCCGGAGAAGTGCTTGACGGTGTCATTCCGCCGCTCCCAGAGTTCGAACAGCCGGAGCAGGCGCTCGATCCGCTCCACACGCAATTTGCGCGGCAACTTATAGAGGATGCCGTGGAAATCCATGTTCTCGTAGGCGGTGAGTTCGTCGTCCACGCTGGGATCCTGGAAGACGATTCCGAAGCGCTGGCGGGCTTCGTGCTGGCGTACGGTAGGGTCTAGGCCGTCGATTTCCACGGTTCCGGAGGTGGGCCTGAGGAGCGTGGTGAGCATCTTGATGGTGGTGGTCTTTCCGGCTCCGTTGGGGCCGAGAAACGCGAAGATTTCACCCTCCGCAACTTCGAACGAGATGTCGCCCACAGCCACAATCTCTCCGAAGGTCCTCACCAGGTTTCGGACGCTGATCATAGTCCTGCTCACTATTCCATACTAATTGGTCTCTGAACGAGAGTCTCTGCCCGAGCCGCGGTTCGGGCGAGCGGGAGTCGCCGCGAAGCGGATGCCGTAGGCGGAACTTAGCAGGCAAGCGCCCATTCCAGGCTTCTGAACTTGGCCGAGAATGTGGTGCGTTTGAGCCGCAACATGTCCGCCGCGGCCCGCTTGTTTCCGCCCGCTTTCCGGAGCGCCTGTTCGAGGATGCCGCGTTCGATCATGGCGAGCGTTTTCTCGTAATCCATGCCGCCATCCGGTAAGGTGATGCGGGGAAACTCCGGACCGCGGAGCGGGTTGGCGCAAACCTCCGGGCAGGGCGGGAAGCCGGCGAAATCGAGTAGCGGGCGATCCCCGCTCAACGCCAAGGTCATTTCCACGGCATTCTCCAACTGGCGCACGTTGCCGGGCCACGGGTGCGCGCTCAGCGCTTCGAGCGCCTCGGGAGTAGCCGCCTTCTCGGGCATCTCCTCGGCGCGGCAGACCTTCCGGATAAAGTGCTCCACCAGGGCGGGAATATCCTGCCGGCGCTCGCGCAGGGCGGGCATATGGATTGGCACCACGTTCAGGCGGTAAAAGAGGTCTTCGCGGAACCTGCCCGACTCGATCCGGGCCGTGAGGTTGCAGTTGGCTGCCGCAATGACTCTCGCGTCCACGCGGATGGTTTCCGAACTGCCGAGGCGCTGGATTTCCCGCTCTTGCAGAGCGCGGAGAAGCTTGGCCTGAAGCTCCACGGGCATCTCGCCCACCTCATCCAGGAAGAGCACCCCTCCCTGCGCCTGCTCGAAACGGCCTACCCGGCCCTGAATAGCTCCGGTAAACGCGCCGCGCACGTGCCCGAAGAGTTCGTCTTCCAGCAGATGCTCGGGGATAGCGCTGCAGTTCAGGGCCACGAAGGGGCCAGCTCGCCGGGAGCCCGCCTCGTGCAGAGCGCGGGCCGCCATTTCCTTTCCGGTGCCGGTTTCCCCGGTGATCAGGACGGAGGCGCGGCGGCTGGCGACCATACGAATGATGTGGCACACCTGGCGCATGAGCGGGCTCTCGCCGATCAGGAGGCGCCGCCATTCTTCAGTGGCGGGGGGGAGTGCGGCGGGGAAGGCCGGCGCCCGCGCGGTCCGCATCCAGCAATTCCAGTATTCCGGTCCATACGTCGTCCCCGGGGCGCAAGATGCGCCCGGCGCCGGCCGGGAGCGAGGCAGCGGCGAGGGTTCCCGCCGAGTCGCGCAGGACGACGGCCGTACGGGGAGTCTCCGCGGCGAGCGCTTCGAGCCAGATTTTCGGGTTCCAGCCGGGCATCGGAAACTCCAGTACTACAACGTCATAGCCGCCGGTTCGCAGCCGATCGCGGGCCACGCGCGGCGGCAGGCAATCGATTCGCCAGGGACCCCGTGAGCGGGGTGGTTCCTGCGGGGGCGGGGAGCCGCCGATCCAGAGCACGCGATTGGGTTCCATGACGGGTCAAGGGGATAATCGGGCGCATCCCCGCTCAACTTTATAGGCGGGATGGGCGGCGGCGGGGCGGTCTGGCGCAAATAAACCGGCATTTCGCTCTAAACTGGCGGACAACTCAGCCGATAAGACGTGTAGCGAAGAGCAGCTAAACAATGCGAATTCACGATGGCAACCTAACGGGTCTGAGCCCCGCGGAATCCGGGCGGGCACAAGAGACGCAAAAGACGGGCCGCGAGGAAACGGCTGGCGGGTCCAAGGCGCAGCACGCCGAGGACCGCGTGGAGTTTTCCGCGGGACTCAGCGAGGTGGCGCGGGCGGTTTCGGCCTTTGGCGCGGACCGGGCCGCGCGTGTCAAGGAGTTGGCCGCGCAATACAGCAGCGGGAATTACCGGCCGGACGCTCTGGCAACTAGCCGCGGCATGATTACGGAAGCCCTGAGCGAGGCCGCATAAGGCGGACGTTATGACGCTTTGCGGGCTGCCGGGGGACGGCGCGGGCGTTTCGATTGCCGCGGCGCAGCGAGAGGTGGAAGAAGCGCGAGCGGAATTGCGCGACCCCTCGCCCGCGGTGATGGAACGGTGTGCGGCGCGGTTGGAACGGGCCGTCTCCCTGCTTGCCACGGCGATGAGCCAACCGGGCGGGCCGGGGGATGTTTCCGCAGCCTGCCAGTTGCGGCGGTCACTTGGGGCGCTGGCCAAACTGGCAGCGAGACCGGCTGCCTACTATGCCGGGTGGCAGAACCGGCTGGGAGAACTGACGGCAGGCTACGGCCCGGACGGCGAGCCCGGCGAGCGGCAGTACGTGAGGCCGCCACGGGTCCTCATTAGCGGGTAGCGCGTCATGAATGGAATCAGCGCGAGTCTGCTCAACGCCGGCATAGCCCTCCAGGCTTACGGCCGCGTGCTTGAAGCCACTCAAAACAACGTGATCAACGCTTCCACGCCGGGGTATGCGCGGCAATCGCAGGAACTCCGCCCTTTGCCTTTCGAGCCGGAGTCGGGGTCTCCCGGAGGGGTGGCGTTGGGGGAGTTGACAAGCGCGCGCGACCAGTACTCCGAGCAGGCCGTGCGGACGGAAACGTCATCGCTCGGGTTCGCGCAGCAGAGCGTGGAGAGCCTTTCGAATCTCGAATCGATCTTGGACATCTCCGGCGATTCCGGGCTGCCGTACGCTCTCAATAACCTTTTCAGTGCGTTTTCGGGCTGGGCGCAAAGCCCGGGGGACACGATCGCGCGCTCGAACGTGATTGATCGGGCTCAGGAAACCGCGGTTGCGTTCCGCAACGCCGCATCCGCGTTGAGCAATGCTTCCCGGCAGTCGGAAACGCAACTGCGGAGCACCGTCGATAGCATCAATC
Organism: uncultured Acidobacteriia bacterium; assembly: GCA_903925975.1. Lineage (GTDB taxonomy): Bacteria > Acidobacteriota > Terriglobia > Bryobacterales > Bryobacteraceae > BOG-224. The sequence continues at coordinate 93,092 of CAIYHG010000145.1, forward strand.
AACTGGTTGCCAAAGTGGCGGAATACAACCAACCGCCGGCCGACGGGGTCGCCAATGACGCCGGGCGAGAGGCGCAGTTCTACTCCACGCTGGAGGAACTCTCGCAATACGCCGATGTTACGGTGGCCAGACAGTCCGACGGCACGTTAGCGCTACTGCTGGAAGGCCAGACTCCTCTGCTGATCGGCGACACGCAGTACGAGATTGCATTCGATCTCAACCAGACTGACGCCACGCGGCCGGCCTCGGCCCGTATCACGGGCGGGGGGCGCGACGTCACGGCCGCGATTGAGGGCGGGAAACTCGGAGCGCTGCTGAAGTTCCGAAACGAAACTCTGCCCTCCTTCAGCGGGGACGCCGGCCAGGCGGGCAGTTTGAACATTCTGGCCAAGCAGTTCGCCGACCGGGTTAACGCAATCATGACGGGTGGTTATTCGTCGGTGGATGCGGCGGCTCCCGACGGAGTCGCTCTGTTCGACTACGGCGCGGCCGGCGAAACGAGCATTGCCAGTGCGCTTCGGTTGAACGAAGCCGCTACGGCGGAATCTATTGCGCCGGTCGCTATCGGTCCTCCGGTGGCGTCGAACGGGATTCCGCTCCAACTCGCGTCGCTGGCCAGCCCGACCTCCGACGCTGACCGGATCGACGGGGCGAGCTACGTGGAATATTTCGGCCGGATGGCCGCGAGCGAGGGCTCGGCCCTGAGCAGCGCGAAGGATAGCCAGGCGGTCCAGGAATCGAGCGTTGCGCAGGCCAAAGCGATACGGCAGCAGAGTTCCGGCGTTTCACTGGACGAAGAGGCCGTGGTGATGCTTGAGTATCAGCGCGGTTATCAGGCCGTTTCCCGGCTGATTACGATACTCGACCAGCTCACCGAGGACACGATCAACATGCTGCGAGTCTAAACCTATGAACCTTGACGGCGTATCGGAATTGTTTCTGGCCAATGTCGGGCGGATCCAAAGCCGGATCGACGAAGCCAGCCGGCAGGTCTCGTCCGGCAAGAGGATCGCAACCGCATCGGACGCCCCGGACCGCGTGGAGCCCCTGCTGCAGCTTCGGGCCGAGAGCGCGCGAAACACCCAGATCAAATCCAATCTGTCACTGGCGCAGATGGAGTTGGAGCCTGCGGATCAGGCCCTTTCTCAAGCCATCAAACTGATGGACCGGGCGCGGGTTCTGGGCGCGCAAGGCGCCACGGGGACTCTGGACCAGAGCCAGCGCGATTCCCTGGCTGACGAGGTTCAGAGCGTCCAGGAGCAGATGGTTGCCCTAAGTCGCACCGCGGTGCAGGGGAAGTTTCTCTTCAGTGGCGATCGGGAAGCGAGCCCGGCTTATGAACTAGACCTTACGGCGGCTTCCGGAGTAGCCGAACTGGACGCGGCCACGGCGACTGCAAGCCGCCAAGTCGAGGACCCGGCGGGCGGTTCGTTTGCCTGCTGCCTGACTGCGCGCAGCATATTCGATGCCCGCAACGCAGACGGTACGACGGCCGCAGGGAACGTGTTTGCCGCGCTGAACGATATGCGGCTGGCGCTGACGGCGGGCGACTCGGACGCGATTCAAGCGTCGCTCAGTTCGGTCCAAGAGGCGTCCCTGCATCTCGGCCGTTCGCAATCGTTTTACGCCACGGTTGCGAACAGAATCGATCAGGCGGAGAGTTATTCGGCCGCTTTGGGCGTCCGTCTCACAACGAGCATCAGCGAAATTGAAGATTCCGATACGGCCGCCGAGGCGCTCGAGCTGACCCAGGCGAACACGCAACTGAAGGCAGCTTTCGAAATGCGGTCGAGCCTGCCCACCACGAGCCTTTTCGATTATCTGGGCTAGACTGCTGCGAGACCCGTCGGCGATCAAGAAACGACGGTTCGACCCTTTCCAAGATTGCAGTCCTGGCATAGGGTCTGAAGGTTCTCCAGCGTTGTCTTGCCGCCGTTTGCTGCTGCGAGAACGTGATCGGCATTAAGTATGGTGTTCAGGTGGGTGGCGGGGCTTCGACCACACGCAAGGCAACGGAAACGATCACGACTGAACACTTTGAACTGAAGGCCGGGGCGAACTTCACGGTTGTCAGCTTCAGCCCGGCGTAATCTCATCACGGGTTCGGCGTTGACATTCGCATGAGGCTCCGGTTCGTCTGGCGATTGCGGCTGATCGTCTGCGTTGACCCAATCCACGAAGGCTTTGAGTGTCTTCCGCCACGTTCCCCATCGGGTAACGTAGGTCTTGCCTCTTATCCTTGACGGAGGATTGAACATCTCTCGATACGTAGGTGGCCGTCCGAAGTGCGTCCAGACCTCTACAATATTCTCGAAACACTGCCGATCCGTAAATTGCCGTGCCTGGAATGGGTGATTCGGTATGCCCGCGGCATCAAGTCCTTTGCGGAATGTTCCGAAGCGGTGCCGAATGGCCACTTCACTCGTTACAGAGTGGGCGTTGAAGTCATCCGACGTAAGCCACTCTTTTCCGACGAGGGCATGTACTCGCTTGAGTTCTGAAATCAAGTCGGCATTCGAAAGCTTCTTTGCGGGCTGGGACCGCATCTTCTGCGATACGGATTGACCAACATACATATGTCCCAAGCCAGCACGTTCCAGCGCCTCCTTCCATCCACCGATTCGGCGCCTTACGGTGGTGAGCGCCACTCTTGGAGAATGGAGTTTGTAGACGGTTTTCGTGAGCGGTTGTCCCTCCGGTAGCAGAGCGGCGATTCTGCGAACCTCGCCTAATATTGCTTCATCGGTGTAGTCGTCCAGAAAACTGATCTCGAACCTCGGCATTGCTCTCGTTCATTATCAGACGTTTGCGGTGTAAGGTGCCAGTGGATAACTGAGGGATGGGCTTGCCGTGATCCTTTGCCGGCGCGCTTCTGCCGCCTACCAGATGTACTCTTTGGCTAAATCGCGCTTGTCGTAGCCGTCTAGCACGTGGACTACGCGGATCTTCTTCAGAGATACCGGTGAAAGCTGGCCGACGGGGATATAGATGATCGTGCGGCCTACGCGCGCGGCGATGGTCCGGAAGATGGAACGCGGGGGCTTTGCGGCTACATATACGACGAGGCGGTGGATGGAGTAATCTATCGCGGCGAGCAGCAGGCGCTCGGCTTTCGATTCGGCTACGTCGAAATCCGGATCGCGCCAAACATCGTACATTCGCCTGGGGGGCAGGCTCATCAGGAAGCCGCCATATTCGGCGCGGCCGATACCGGGTCCAACCAAATTATCGAAGGGGTTGGTGGAATAGAACGCCATGTCCGATTCGTTCTGATTCTCTCCGAGCCAGGTGGTCAGGTAGGGGTAGCGGTCGTCCCGGCCTTCGTCGAAGACAACGACCAAAGAGCCCACTTCGCCCTGGACCTTCTGGAACTGGCGGACGTAGATGCGGCCCTCGTACCAGCGGCGAATGGTCTCGCGCATATCGATGCCGTCCAGGATCGAGGTAGTGAACGGCTCCACGCGGACGCGCTCCTCGGAAAGGATGCTCTTGCCTTTGCGTTTGAGGTAGCGCCCGTAATCCTCCACCACCAGATCTTCCGGCGGGTAGGAGCAGATGCCGGAACCATCGAGTTGGCTGGCCCACTCTCCGGGGACGGCCTCCTCGGGCCTCGGCTTCAGGGCGTAGGGCCGCAACCTGCGCTTCAGGCTGGGCAGACGCCGGCGCAGACGAATGCGCCGGGTTTCGGTCCACATCTCATCGCCCGAGATGCGCACGGTGAGCATGCCGGCTTCGGTCTTCTGGGGCGGATAGCGGCCGGCAGACTGCCAGACTTCCCAGGCATAGTTATCATCGACGATGCTGCGGGCGGCTACGCACAGATCGTAAACTCCGGGCGTAAGATCGTGGCCGGCCAGCGCGAGGTTGCGGGCGTAACGGGCGAGCAGCCGTCTCTGCCAGTGCGCCACGCGTTCGCCGGTGGAGGTCTCGTAGGATTTCTCCGCCTCAAGAAGGACGCTCCATTGGGCATGGCGGCGGTCCACGAGGCGCGTTTCGGCGCGCGTCTGCCGAAACTCCTCGTAGCGCCACTGCAAAGCGGGGTAATCGAGCACGATCTCGGCGAGCGAATCGGGATGGGGGTTGAACAGCTCGACGCCCTCGCGGTGAATGCGCGTCATGGGCTGGGCCTGCGGTTCCTCCATGGCGTCGAGTACCGGGTCGAGCAGGTTCAGGGAGATGACCACCAGAACGTCCGCCGTCGGGTCGGCGCCCTGGAGCTTCCAGGCGATTCCCGCCGCGTGTCTTTCGGTTTCCTCGCTTCGCGGCTGGGGATAGACGCGGTAGGCCTCAATGTACGCCGCAAGGCCGATATGGCGGATGGCGTAGGGATCGGGATACGCGTCGAGCAAGTGGGGACGAACGCCGGCTTCCGGGTCGGCGAAGACGATTTCAGCCCCGACTTCGAGGCCGGTGCGTATGGCCTCGGTGAACGGATCGCCGGGTTCCACGGTGACGTAGACGGCCTGGGTATCGCCCTCCGATTCGTCGGGATAGAAGATCAGGGACATCTCGGGCAGACGCTCCACTCCGCGGAGCCACGCGGCTTGGAGGCTGGCCGGCAATTCGAGCGCAACCACTTGGGGCTTCAGGCGCAGAATCGCCTCGCGCACCTCAACGGAGAACTCCAGCCGCCCGGGGACTACCGGGAAATAGGTAAACTGCCCGCGTTGAAGGCTGGCCAGGTCAGGAAGTGGTGTGCCTTGTTCTCCCGGCATATCGCAGCGCCTCTTCTCCCAGCACCTGCATGATCGACAGTTCGAGAGCCTCAACCTCGTGCGTATGCGCGGTGGCCAGGCTCTTCAGCTTGATGGCGAAGCGGCCGATGTTGATGCCGTCGCGGACGGTATACCGCTCGTCGGCGGCATGGGCGGCCTGGAGGAAATCGGTGACGTAGCGCAGAATGCGTTCTTCGGCGAAGGGCAGGTTCTCGCGCAGAATCTGATATTCCTCATCGCGCTCGGGGAAGTCGATGAAGATCTGCGGTTGCAGCCGCGAATGGATGTACTCGGGCAACTCGAACGTGGAGGCGTCGTCGTTCATCGTGGCGACCATCCGGAACTGCGGGTGGGCCTTGATCTTGATGCCGGCGACGATCGATTCCACGTAGCGGCGGTTATCGAGCAGCGGCGCGAGCGAGGCCCAGCTCTTCTCGCTCATGCGGTTGCCTTCGTCGAGGATAGCGACGCCGCCGCGGATCATGGCCGTGACAAGCGGAGACGCCACATAGCGGAGCCGGCCCTCGCCCTCGATGACGGGCGTGACCAGCAAGTCTTCGGGCCGCGTATCCATGGTCGCCTGGAGGATGTAGGCGTCGCGGCCCATGCGCCGGGCGGCGGCGTACGCGAGCGTAGTCTTGCCGACGCCGGGCTTGCCGAGCAGCCGTGGGTTCATCGGCAGATCCTGGTCGTTCACCACCATCCAGGCGGCCAACAACTGCCGCATCAGCTCATCCTGGCCGACCCACTGCGAGGTCAGGTCGTCCGGATGGGCCAAGTGGAGCGTAACGCCTTCGATCTCGACCGTCATAGCCTATCCATTATGCTCCAAGCGGCCCGGCGCCGGACCGCTGCTGCTAAGGCGTTCTGTCGGGCGCCGAGGCCGCGGCGCCGAGGTGTCTGTGAAATCCGAGGTCGCCAGCGGAGAGCTTGGCGGCGAACATAATTTGGCCCGCGTGCAAAGCGAAGTGCTCGACCACATGGTATATGGCCTCAAGCACGGTTAGATCGAAACGCTGGATGACCACCCGCTCGGTCAGGCGGCTGGGCGGCGTCTCCGTCAGGACGCCCACAGCCTCTTCTACTACGGCTCGCAGGCGCGTACGCAGTTCCACCGCGGACGCGCCGCCGCGAGCGCTAAACTCGGCATCCCGATCGCGCGTGTTAGGACGGCCGCCAACTCCCCCCGTAATCCATTGCCGCACGTTGCCGCACAGGTGGAGAACCAGGTTGCCCACCGAGTTCGCGTCCTCGCTCCCCCGGGCCCAGATCTGCTGGTCGTTCATCTTGCCAAGGCAGACCTCGACTTGCTCCGTGAGTTGCCGTAACTTCCGGATCGAAAAATCCAGGAAGACGCTTTCGAGTAGCTCGGGCACTTCTTAACCTCGCCGTTTGGCCGCGGTCTTCTTTACGGCCGTCTTCTTGGTGACCGTCTTCTTGGCTGCCGGCTTCTTTGCAGCAGCGCTCTTCTTCGCGGCAGGGGCCTTCGCCGGTGCGGCCTTCTTTGCGACCGCAGTCTTGGTGGATGTGGAACTCTTCTTCTTAGTTGCCATGATTACTCCCACAAAGAGTATAGCGTTGCCTCAAAACATCCCAGCGCAAAGCACGAGATAAATCGCACGCTCCACGCAGAGACAAACGACGCGTGTGTATCCTAGACACAGGACATCATGCAGGCTCCGATTCACATTATTGGCGGCGGACTGGCGGGACCGGAGGCGGCATGGCAGGCCGCGCGGCGCGGCGCGCGGGTTGTTCTGCATGAAATGCGCCCCGAGCGCACGACGCCCGCTCACCAGACCGGGCAACTGGCGGAACTGGTGTGCAGCAACTCGCTGAAATCGGAGCAGGAGAACACGGCGTCTTGGCTGCTGAAGGAAGAACTGCGGCGGCTCGATTCGCTGCTGCTAAGGGCTGCCGAGGCGGCGCGAGTGCCGGGAGGGCATGCGCTGACGGTTGACCGCGGGCGCTTTGCGGCCGAGGTCACCGCGGCCATAGAAGGGGAGCCGCTGATTGAAGTGCGCCGCGAGGAAGTGACGGCGCTTCCCGAGGGAATCACGGTGATTGCCAGCGGGCCGCTCACGAGCGAGGCGCTGGCCGCGGAGATCGCGCGCGCCACCGGCTCGGGCCGGCTGTTCTTCTATGACAGCATCAGCCCCATCGTGGACGCGGAGACGGTGGATACCAGCGTTGCGTTTTGGGCGTCGCGCTATGGCAAGTCGAGCACCGGCACCGACGACTACCTGAACTGTCCGTTCGACCGCGAGCAGTACGAACGGTTTCTCGATGCGCTGCTTGAAGCCCAGAACGTGACCGCGCACATCGCTGAAGATCGCACGCCATTTTTCGAAGCGTGCCTGCCCATTGAGGAACTGGCCCGCAGGGGCCGCGACACGCTGCGCTTCGGGCCGATGAAGCCGATGGGTTTGACCGATCCGCGAACGGGGAGGCGGCCCTGGGCGGTGGTGCAGTTACGGCAGGAAAACGTGCGCGCCCTCAGCTTCAACCTGGTGGGCTTTCAGAACCATCTGAAATTCGGCGATCAGGCCCGCATTCTGCGCCTGATTCCCGGGCTGGAGAAGGCCGAGTTCCTGCGGTTCGGGCAGATGCACAGGAACACGTATATCAACGCTCCGGCGCTTCTTGCGGCCACGCTGCAAATGCGGACGCGGCCCGAGGTTCTATTCGCGGGCCAGATATCGGGCGTCGAAGGCTACGTGGAAGCTATCGCCACCGGCCTTGTGGCCGGAATGAACGCGGCGTCGCTGGCTACGGGCGTTCAGCCGCAGGCTCCTCCGAGGGCCACGGCGCTCGGGTCGCTTTGCCATTACGTTTCGGGCGCCGACCCGGTGGGGTACCAACCGGCCAATATTACGTTCGATCTGCTGCCGGCCCTGGATGAAGAGACGCGCCAGCGTCTGCGGCGCGATAAGAAGGCGCGGCGCGCGGAGGTGTGCAGGCGGGCGCTTGAGGCATTCGAAGCGTATCGCCTGGAGCGGGCGCATGTCTGAGCTTTCCGAAGGCATCGGGGGCTACATTGACGACCTTCACCGCGGTGGGGCGTCGGAACATACGGTGCGCGCCTATGCCTCGGATCTGACGGAATTTCTGGAATATCTCTCGCCGCCCGAGTGCGAGCCCCCGGCTGCGGGCGACATCGACACCCTGATCTTCCGCGAATGGCTGCTGAATCTATACGAGAAGAAACTCGCGGCGGTCACCATCCGGAGAAAGCTCGCCGCCGTGCGCGGGTTGTTCGGGTATTTGCGCCGCACGGGCGTGGTGCAGGCGAACCTGGCGAAAGTCGTGCTGACGCCGCGGGCGCCCAAGCGCCTGCCGGAAGTGATGACGCCCAGCGAGGCCATCGCCCTGATGGAAGGCGCCGGCACAGGCCCCGGCGAGAGGCCGTTCCCGGCGCGCGACCGCGCGATCTTTGAACTGCTCTACGGGTGCGGGGTGCGCGTGGGCGAACTGGCGGGAATCAATTTGGACGACCTGGACCGGACTGAGAACTGGGTTCGCATCCGCGGCAAAGGAAAGAAGGAGCGGCAGGTTCCGATTCCGGGCAAAGCGGTGGAAGCGTTGAACCGGTATATTGCCGGGCGTCCGGTGGTCCACGGCGAGAATGCGCTTTTCCTGAACCATCGCGGCGGGCGTTTGACCGATCGGGGAATCCGGGCGATCGTCAAGTTCTACGCGACGTACATCGCCGCGGACCCCTCGATTCACCCGCATAGTTTCCGGCACGCGTACGCGACGCATCTACTTTCGGACGGCGCCGACCTCCGCTCTATACAGGAGTTACTCGGGCACGCCCGGCTCTCCACCACGCAGAAATACACGCAGGTCTCGCTGACCGACCTGATGGCCGTATATAACAAGGCCCACCCGAAGGCATAGTCCGCATGGCGCACCTTGTGAGCGATCTCAAGCGGGAATTTCGGCCCATGCTCCACTTGGCCGCTCCGCTCGCGCTCGCCGAGTTGGGCTGGATCGCCATGGGCGCCGTGGATACGGTGATGGCCGGGCCGCTGGGGCCGGCCGCGCTCGGCGCCGGCAGTCTGGGGGCCACGCTGTTCTATCCCATCGCCATCGGCGGCACAGGCCTTCTGCTGGGGATGGATACGCTGGTGGCGCGATCGTTCGGTGGTGACGACCAGCTCGAGTGCCGCCGCACATTGGTGAGCGGGTTCTGGCTCGCGACGGCGCTCGCGCCCGTGCTCATGATCGCGCTTTGGGCGCTGATTCCGCTGCTTGAGGCGCTAGGCACGAACCCGGCGGTGCTCGCGCATTTCGAGCCGTATCTGAAGGCGCTGCTGTGGGGCGTTGCGCCCTTGCTTTACTACACCGCGTTCCGGCGCTACCTGCAGGCCGTGAACGTAGTCAAGCCGGTGACGTTTGCCTTTGTGAGCGCCAACCTGGTGAATGTGGCCGGCAACTACGCGCTGATGTACGGGCACTGGGGCTTCGCGGCGATGGGCCTGAAAGGCTCGGGCTATTCGACATCGGCGGCGCGCCTCTATATGGCGGCCGTTCTGCTGGGCGCGGTGATCTGGAATGAACGGAAGACGGGAAATCCCCTCTTGCGAATATCCTGGCGGCCGCACCTCGATCGTTTGCGGGGCCTCGCGGCGCTGGGCTTCCCGGCCGCGTTGCAGATGCTCCTGGAGGGGGCCGTGTTTGGAATCGTGACGGTTTTCGCGGCCCGTCTGGATGCGGTTTCGCTGGCGGCTCACGGCGTGGCGATCAACGTCACCTCGACAACGTACATGGTTCCTCTGGGCATCAGTTCGGCTGCCGCGGTTCGCGTGGGGCAGGCGGCGGGCCGTGGAGATTCGCGGGGCATCGCCGCATCCGGGTGGTCCGCTTTGATGCTGGCGGCGTTGTTCATGGGCGGCGCGGGGTGCGCGCTTTGGGCGGTTCCAAACTGGATCGTAGGGATCTATACGCGCGATACAGCGGTAATCACGGCGGGCGCGGCGCTGCTGCGGATCGCGGCGTTCTTCCAGCTTTTCGACGGCCTTCAGGTGGTGGCCACAGGCGCGCTGCGAGGGGTTGGGGATACGCGCACGCCCATGCTGGCGCACTTCGGCGGATATTGGGCTGCGGGCCTGCCCATCGCGTATATCCTGTGTTTCCCGCTCGGCTGGGGCGCCCGGGGGATATGGGCCGGCCTGAGCGCGGCGCTGATACTAATCGGGTCGGCGCTAGTGGCGTGCTGGGCCTCAAAGGTCAAGCGGCTCAAGTAGTTCCCCTGACGAAATCCACACGGATTTCCAGGGGTCCGAGGGCGTAACTCGATTTACGCTTGCGGCCACCGGACCGGGTGCGCCATATTGGGAATGGCGCAAAGTGGCGGACGGCGAAACACATGGCGGACAACCTTCTGTTCTTCACAGAACTGTTGAGCATGCCGGTCTTCGATCTCAAAGGCCGGCGCATCGGCCGTGTGCGCGACGCCGCCTTGGTTCCGCTGGTCCACTATTCCCGCGTTGACCGCATTCTAGTGGGCGGCGGAGACGCCTGGCTCACCATCCGGTACGACCAAATCCGCTCGATCTCGCTTGATTCCGGCATTGCTTTAAGCGAAGAGCAACTCACGCCCTATCACGAAGATGAGTACATGCTTCGCATCGGGCGCGACCTTCTGGACCAGCAGATTATCGATGTCACCGGGCGCAAGGTTGTGCGGGTGAATGACCTTACGTTCGATATCGTGCACGATGGCGAACGCGATACGCTGTCGCTGGCCGACGTGGACGTGGGAATCCGGAGCATTTTCCGACGGGTTTTCCAGGGTGTGCTGCCGCCTAAGTGGATCCGGCGCTTGCAGCAGCCCATCGTTCCTAACTCGATCAAGTGGGATTTCTGCAACGTGGTTGAGCGCGACCCGTTGCGGCGCCTCCGGCTGAACATCTCCTACGAGAAACTGGAGCGCCTGCACCCGGCCGACCTGGCGGATATCGTCGAGGATTTGTCCCCGGCCGAGCGGGAAGCCATCTTCGAGACGATCGATAGCGAAGTGGCCGCGGATGCCTTGACGGAGATCGATCCCAAGATGCAGGTCAGCATCCTCGAATCGCTCGAGCCCGAAAAGGCGGCGGACATCGTCGAAGAAATGGCGCCTGACGAGGCGGCGGACCTTCTCTCCGAACTCGGAGAAGAGACCTCCGAAGAGATTCTGGACGAAATGGCAGCCGACCCGAAGACCGAAGTGCGGGAGTTGCTGGAATTTGAAGACGACACGGCCGGCGGCCTGATGAATACGGAATACGTGGCGCTGCCGGACACCGCCACGGTCCTCGAAGCCGTATCGGCACTGAAGGACAACGAAGACCTGCTCGAAATTCTCAATACGATATTCCTGGTCGATGGCGAAGGGCGTCCGACGGCGTCCATTCCCCTGGCCCGCCTCTTCGTCGCGCAAAGCGGCGCGGCGCTGAAGGAACTTGCCGCCGACACGCTGATTTCCGCGCCGGTGGACGAGAAACAGGACCGCGTGACGGAACTCTTCGATAAGTACAATCTGCTTACCTTGCCCGTGGTGGACGAGGAAGGCCGTCTGGCTGGCGTGATCACGGCCGACGACATCATTTCCGTGCTGAGGAACAAATAGGGATGCGGGGACTGCTGAGCCGATTCCGCTACCATTTGGCGATATTCTTTGCCGTTATCGGGCCTGGGTTCATTACGGCCGTTGTGGATAACGATTCGGGCGGCATCTATACGTATTCCGCGGCGGGGGCGAAATACGGGTACCTGCCGCTTTGGACCCTTCTGCCGATTACTCTGGTGCTGATCATCGCCCAGGAAATGTGCTCGCGTATGGGCGCGGTCACAGGCAAGGGGCTTTCCGACCTCATCAGGGAGGAGTTTGGGCTAAGGGTCACGTTTCTGATCATGGCGTTGCTGGTCATCGTCAATTTCACTAACGTTGTCTCGGAGTTCGCCGGCATCGCCAGTTCCTTGGAATTGTTTCACATCAGCAGGTATGTTTCGGTTCCGCTTGCCGCGTTGGCGGTTTGGTTCCTGGTGGTAAAAGGCAACTACACCAGCGTCGAGAAGATCTTTCTGTTTGCGTGCGTTTTCTACGTGACATATGTGATCTCGGGAATTATGGTGAAGCCCGATTGGAAAGAGGCCGCGTTATACAGCGTGAAGCCGGTGCTTATGTTGGAGCCCGGGTATATCTACATGCTGATAGGCATGGTGGGCACTACGATTGCGCCATGGATGCAGTTCTACCTTCAGGCCGCCGTGGTGGAAAAGGGGATTACCGCCAAGGAATACGCGGAATCGCGGATTGAAGTGATCGTAGGCTGCGTGATGACCGCCGTGATTGCGTTCTTTATCATCGTGGCCTGCGCGGGCGCGATTTACAGCGTGCGGCCCAGGGATATTCAGGACGCTTCCGAGGCTGCGCTCGGATTGCGGCCTTTCGGCGAATACGCGTTTCTGCTGTTCAGCGCCGGATTGTTCAATGCGTCCATATTCGCGGCATGTATTTTGCCTCTCTCGACGGCGTACTCGGTTTGCGAGGGCTTGGGGTTTGAATCGGGCGTGAACAAGCGCTGGGGCGAGGCGCCGATCTTCTACTGGCTGTACACGCTGCTCATAGTGGTGGGCGCGGGCGTAATCCTCATCCCGGGTTTTCCGTTGGTGCGCATGATCCTGCTCTCGCAGGTGCTGAATGGCATACTGCTGCCGTTCGTACTGATCTTCATGGTCCTGCTGATCAACAAGACGGACCTCATGGGGCAATGGGCGAACCCGCGCTGGTTCAATGTGGTCTCTTGGGCCGCGGTAGTAATCATGATCGGACTATCGCTGGCCTTGGCGGGAATCACCATACGGGCCATGTAGGCGGCGCGGGCTAGGGCCCTGCCTCGGAAGTTCGCGAAATCACTCCGGGCCGTACACGCGGACCCGCCGTGAAGACGCCCACCGTAACAAACCCTCCCCAAATCGCCGCTCGTGACCAAACCGAGGCCGCTACCTCACACCGTCACCCCAGCGCCGCGGCGCTACGATAGAAACGGTGCTCCGAACTCGAAGACAGTTGCTGCAGGCCGCCGCCATGTGGCCGGCGTGTCTCGCCCTGGGCGCCCAGAAAACATTCTGGGTTAGCAAAGACCCCGCCGGCTGGAGCGCCGATGAGAAGCAGGTTCTGCTCAACCAATCCCCCTGGGCGCGGGAAGGGTTCATGCGCATGGAGGTGCAGAAGAGCAAGCCCGCAATCCCGGACTACGGCGCGAGCCCGACGCCGAACGCCGCACCCAATTCGAGGCCGGGACTCCAGCCAGGGGCCGTGCGAAGCGTGCCCATCGGAGGGCCCAAACTGCCGCCGCCCCCGAGCAACGATCTGGGCCAGCCGGTTCAGTTCCGGGTGCTGGCGCGATGGGAGAGCGCGAAACCCGTGCGCCTGGCAGGCGGCCCGGAGACGCCCGAGCTCACCGGCGAATACTACGTGATCCGGCTGCACGGCCTGCCCTTGATGCCGCCGAAGGCCAAGGCCGCCGAGGGCGCCCCCAATCCCAACGAAGCCGCGCTACAGGAGATCAGGGATAACGCCCGCCTGGAACGCAACGGCAAGCCCGCCATCCTTTGCACCCGACTCTTCGCGGGTTCGGGCGAGGTAGCCAATCAGGCGCTGCTCTATTTCCCGCGCGGCGCCGACCCGATCACCGTTGCGGATAAGTTAGTGACGCTAGAGACCCGGTTCTCGCTCTTTCACCTGTCAATCCAGTTCCCGCTGAAAGAGATGATCTACAAAGGCGAGCTGGCCCTCTGAGGGGAAAGGCGCGGCGGCGCAGCCTCAGGCGTTCATGACTTCCGGCGTCAGTTCCGGCGGCGCCAAGACTTTCACCGGCAAGATTCCGCACTCCTGATTTCCGTCGATATCCAGCACTTCCCGGAAGGCCGCCTCAATCATTCGCACGGCATTGCTCAATTCGTGGAGCCAGGCGCCCCAGAACTGCTCGATCGAAGGGACCTCGTGGGTTTGGCGGATCTCGCGCTGGATATCTTTCCGGAACGCGGGCGCGTCAAAACCGCGCAGCATGGCGGCCCCCACGTCGGTAAGATTGATGCGGTCGTTCACGTCGATAGAGAGAAGATCTTTGCGGAAGGTGCGTTCCCCGCCATCCTTCCCGGTGAACTGCACACGCTCCTGGAAGGTGATGGCGCCGGAAAGAACAGTGGCGCCGTTCGTCATATTCAGAAGCGTAGTCGCGGTGGTGGGGGCCTTCACGCCGATGGGCGGACTGGCGTCGTGCAGGCGAACCTGCGCGGGGCCGGAGATCCCAACCCACAGTTCGCTCGCCAATTGCGTCATTGAAAAATAGTTGGCGACGATCTTTTCCAGTTCGCGGTCTTCCAGCTTTTCGATCTCTTTCGCTTTGAACCGCGTCGCTTCGTCGGCGCGTTTGGCGAAGTCGTTCTGGTACTGCGTGCCCTCGTACAACCGGTTGACAATTTCCGCCGTCCAATTCGGATGGCCATAGGTCCAGGCGACGGGGAAGATACCGGCCCCTAACTGTTGGAGCCTCACAACGATCGAGTAGATCAGCTTCTTGTTGGAGCTCTCGATGTAGACGCAGCCTTCGTTGAAGTCCAGAAGCACCGGAACCTGTTTGCGAACGGCGACCGTTACGCCGAGCGTCTCCTGGTCCACCGACTTCTTGTCGATCGCCTGCAGAAACCGATAGGGCCGCTCCAGCAATACGTAGGAGCGCTGCTCTTTGATGGAGGCCAGATCGCTGACGTCCTTCCACTCATTCGAGACAGCCCACAGTCCATACCAGGGCATTTTGGAATCGAGCTGGAACTGTTCTTCGGAGAACCCGTAGCCCTTGCAGTCCAGGACCTCCGCGGGAAGGGCGTGCTCGGAGCCCTCCTCGTGTTCCGTAATCGCGTACTGCGCGAGCGGCTCCTGGTGCTCTAGAGCGATGGGATGCTCTTCGTCGAGGCGGGGGGCGCGGAAAGGATTGACGCCGAGCGCATCGGAACTGAACTGCCGGGTGACGGCGGACGCCGCCATCTGCGAACAACCTGCCATGATCGCCCGGTCTTCTAGGCTTGCTCTGAAGGCTTCGAGCGACTCTTTCGCGAGCCCAAGGATGGCCCAGGTACCACGTCCAAACATGCTCAATTCCTATTCTTGTTGTACTGAGGATCGATTAACGCCTGAAGCTAATAGCGACGAGGGAACTGGTCGGCCGGAAACCCGGAAGAATCCCTGTGCCCGTGACCCCTACGGCCTGGCGGTTGAGCCTGACCTCACCACCTTTTTAGCACGGCGCGGCTTTCGGCGAGCCTGTTTCGGGCCTGTCCGGTACCGACGAACCAGGGCTCACGGGGAAACGTCCCGTCGCTGGTCGCCCGTCACGTTGATGGCCCGTTGGCTCTGCTCGGCGCCTTGCCATGGGCTTCTCCACAGCGCCCGATGCCACCTTGGGGATGTGCGAGATGGCGGTTACCGATGGCGCGAATGGGGGCGGGCCGGAAGGCCGTGAGCGTTCCGCGGCATGATGGATAGCTGCCGCTAAATGGCGCGTAAACTGAAACGGTTCGCTGCAACTGGGGCATCCGATGAAATGGTCCTCAAAAGCGGCCGCTTCCGAGCTTGTTAACGTGCCGGCTGCGTAAGCCCGGGCGACAGCCGCGAAATTGAGGGGACATTGGTCGATGCTCATAGGGAATGTGGGTCTCTCAGAGCGACTCCAGGGGCGATTTGGTACGGATGGGCGAGCGGCTGTAGTAGTTCGGGTCCGCGAACTTCTCGGCGAATACCCGTTCCCATTTTGCGTTGTCGAGGCATTCTTTGCATGAGCCGCACGTGCAACGCCGGAATGGCGCGAGCGGTGGAAGCGCGGCAGGTCCACGGCCACGACATGCCGGCGCTCGCCTCTGCGGACGCTGTCCATTCTCCACCATTTCGTCAGGCGTCGGTTGGGTGATTAGGCCTGCCGCACGAAAAGCGGCGTATGCTTTGGACGTCGTTCGCTGCATCGCTCCCCTTTGACCTCGAATCTGTTTGCAGCCCGATTCTCCGAATGAGCTTGATTTCCGAGGAACCGTGTCCCAGGCGCACTGGCTTGAGTTTTGCGCGCCGGGCTGCTATCCGAATACTGCGCTGAACTGGCGGCGCAAACAAGCCCCCGGCGTACGCGCAGCGGCCCAGTACTCCGCCCATCCCCCATCCGTTACCCCCGGGTCCCATTACCCCCATTTCTTGTCAGACCAACAGGAACTCTAGTCCAATGGCTTTAGTACAGAGGCATGGTCCTAGCAATCTACATATCGCTGCTGATCGCACTGACGTTAATCGTCGCCTGGGAACTTCGGCGTTGTAGGCGCTAAGATGCCCCGTTTGCCGCTGAAAGAAGACTCATGGACGTAGACCGTTGTCCCGTCGCTCTTGAGGAAGTCGCAGAGGCGTACCTGTTGGGCAGTTTGCCGGAGGTGGAAGCCCGCGCCTTCGAGCGGCATTACGTGGTTTGCCCCGGCTGCGCCGCGATTCTGGAGGCCACCAGGTCATATCTAGAGGCCGTGAAGGCGCTTGTCATCATTGGCGCCCAGAGGGCCATGCCCTTGGCCGGCCAGTCTTCGTAGCTAGCCTGCCGCCTCGATAGCCTCCGCCCGTTCCCCGGCCTTAGTTGCCGCGCGTTCTGATTCTGCCGCTCCGCACTTGCCGTGATCGCAGGGTAAGCCGTCACAACACATAGATGCGCGCGACCCATTGGGCCGGGGAGTTCCTCGACCACGGGCAATACGTAAGCCGGGCAGGAGAGCGGTCAGGCTGACGGGAAACGCGCGTTCGGCCTGAGATAGTACCATGACTGGAATGGCAACACCCCCGCGTTTGATCCGCAGCCCCCAGGAGAAGCCGCCAGTGACGGCGTCTGATCGGCCATGGTTCGTGGGCCGCATGATTGTGGGCGCGGCGCTGTTCACGGCCCTGGGGTTCGCGCAAGCGGACGCTCCACCGACCGAGCCACTCCGGAAGGCGCCGGTGGAAGCGCTCACCGTCAACGCCGGTTTCAGAGACTGGGGGCCCGCAACCGTGGCAGGCACGACGATCCTGGCCGGCAACCAGACGGGCAGCGGCGGGCTATTCGCCATCGACACGCTCACCGGCAAACTGAAATGGGCCTTTCGACCCGTGTTCCCCACCGGGACCGCGGGCCTATCGACGCCCCCTGCCGTTGCCGGCGGGCTTGCCATCGCGCCCTTCGCCGCGGCTTATCCTGGCGCGGTGGTGGCCGTTTCGCTCGCTACGGGTAAAGAAGTGTGGCGAGGTCCGGACCCAGTGCAGCATGCGGCGGTTGCCGTTGGCGGCGATCTGGCCTATGTTCTGGCGAAGAACGGCAACTTCTATGCGCTGGAGGCAGCCACCGGCAGTGAACGGTGGAAGGCGGCCTTCGCCACGAATCTGGCCCCGTGCGCGTCGCGGCCGATCGTGCGGGATGGCGCTGTCTATCTTACCGGCATCGCCGCCACCACTCCCGGCGACGCGGCCCACCCGGCGGGCTACTACCTGTTCGCCCTGGATGCCCTGACGGGAAAGGAACTCTGGCGGTATCGGGCTGAGGCGCCCTACGTCCATTCGGGCGTGTGCCTGAATCAGCCTGTGGTGACGGCGGACACGATTTTTGCGGCGGGCGAAGCGCATCTCTACGCGGTCGAGCGGTCCACGGGACGCGACCGCTGGCCACCGGTTGAAATCCGCCGGCCGGTTGAGGGGCAAGTTCGCGCGGTGGAAGTGAACGGCTTGGTGGATGCGGGCGCGGTGCTGATCGGTATGACTTCCGGCTTCCTCATCGCCTTCGAAAAGAACACCGGCCGCACGGCGTGGGAGATTGCCGGCCAGTATCGCGAGTCGCCGGCAATGGCGGTGGCGGGCAACGTCTTATATTTCCAGGGCAACCCCGGCGGCAAACCCGGAGCCGAGGCAGGCGCCACGCTTCACGCGCTGGATCTAGACACGCGGGCCCTCTTGTGGTCGTTCTCCCGCCCGACCCGCGAGCCGAACTGGCCGTTCGGACCGGTGACTCCGGTGGATGGCGGGCTGTGGGTAAGCTCCTACCAGGCGCTGTTGAAATTGCAGTAGGAAGGGCACAGGGGACGCGACTCCTCGCTGGCCGGATCTGAAATGCGTCCCGTTTTGGTCCGAGGTCTCTGCGGTACAGGCCGCGCTGTGTGGGGCGGCCAATCCTGGCTGCGAGCTTTCAGACGGCTGGACCCGGTGAAACCGGGTCCGCAGGCAGGATTGCCCAATGCCACTTAAATAAGAGGCAAGCTATTGATTCTGCTGCACACGGCTCGGTTCTCACGAAGAATGCCGCCCCCGATCTGCGCGGAGTTTCCCGAACTCAAATCCAGGCGACGCGAGTCATGTATCAACAAACCA